>CAYVQL010000140.1:0-27029 GCA_964454135.1 uncultured Enterobacterales bacterium
GTCGCCCAGGATCTCCTGGTAGGCGCCCACCAGGAAGATGCCCAGGTAGTAGGGCCTGCCGTCGAGCGGGTGCAGCTCCAGCACCTCTTTCACATCGCGCGGATCGATGAAGCGATCCATCTTGCCGTCGCTGTCGCAGGTGATGTCGGCCAACAGACCTCGCCGGGTGGGCTTTTCACGATGGCGATGGATGGGCAGCACCGGAAAGAGCTGGCCCACGGCCCAGGCGTCGGGGACGGACTGGAAGACCGAGAAGTTGCCGAAATAGGTGTCCGCCAGGCTCTTCTGCAAGCCCTTCAGGTCGTCTGGCACGTAGTCCAGCTCGCGCACGACCTCCAGGATGCGAGCGCAGGCCTGCCAGAAGATGCGCTCGGCTCGCGCCCGCTGCCGCAGATCCAGCAGGCCCAGCTCGTACCTGGACAGGGCCTCTTCGCGCAGCTCGAGGGCGTCGTGGTAGGCCTCCTGGAAGCTCTTGCGCGAGATCCCGTCGCGCACCTCCGCCAGCTCGCGTGCCAGGTCCTCGTCCTCGTCAGCATCCTCAGGCTGGCCATCGGCGACAGCCACGGGCGAGGCGACCCCCAGGATGTTGAACACCAGCAGGGAGGAGTGGGCCATCAGGGCGCGGCCACTCTCGGCGACCAGGTGGGGATGGGCGATCTCGTACTCGTCGCAAGCGTCCTGCAGGGCCGCCACCACGTCGTGGGCGTACTCCGAGACGGTGTAGTTCATGGACGAGGGGAAGCTGGAGCGCGAGCCGTCGTAGTCCACGCCCAGGCCCCCGCCCACGTCCATATAGGCCAGGGGCACCCCCATGCGGCACAGCTCCACGTAGGTGCGCGCGGCCTCGCGCAGCGTGTTCTTGAAGGCCCGGATGGCGGAGACCTGGCTGCCGATGTGGAAGTGCAGCAGCTGCATGCAATGCAGCTTGCCCTGGCTGCGCAGCAGCTCCACGCCGTCTACCAGCTCCTGCACGGAGAGGCCGAACTTGGAGCGGTCACCGGCGGAGCTCTCCCAGCGCCCGGCGCCCCGCGACGCCGGCCGCATGCGCATGCCCAGGACGGGCTCGATGCCCAGGCGGCGACCCGTCTCCAGCACCTCGCTGAACTCGGAGTACTTCTCCATCACGATGATGGGATTCCTGCCGAGCTTCTTGGCCAGCAGCGCCGTCTCCAGGTACTCCTCGTCCTTGTAGCCATTGCAGACGATCAGCGATCCCGGGTTCTCCAACACGGTCAGGGCCGCCAGCAGCTCGGGCTTGCTCCCCACCTCCAGCCCCATGCCCAGCGGCTCGGCGAAGCGCACCAGCTCTTCCACCAGGTGCCGCTGTTGGTTGACCTTGACGGGGTAGACCCCGCGGTACTCCCCCTGGTAGCCGTATTCCTGGAAGGCCTCCAAAAAGGCGCCGCGCAAGGTCCGCACGCGGTCCCGCAGGATGCCGGGGAAACGCAGCAGGATGGGCAGGCCGATGCCGCGGGCTTCCAGGTCGTCGATCAGCAGCTTGAGGTCGATACCCGGACGTTTCTCCTCGGCGGGCGAACGCTCACTGCGAGCCAAGGCCTCGACATGACCCAGCTCGTTGATGCGGAAATACCCCCCGCTCCAGTTGCGGATGTTGTAGAGCTCGGCGCTGTCGCCCACTGTCCAGGGGCGCATGGCCGCACCTCCCTGCCGCGCTAGCGCACCACCAGCGTATTCCTACCCCTATCCCGGTTTCCGATCCTTGGGAGGGGGGGGCGACCAATTGGACGGCGGCGGCTGGAACACCTGGCTGCGCGGTGTGATGAGCACCTTGGGCACGCTGTCGTCACGGCGCTCGAACTCCGGGGGCAGCTCCCAGGGTTCCAGGGCCACCTGGCTCAATCCCGTCCAGCGAGAGGTGTGCCAGGCCCAGGCGCCCCTCATGGTGGCCACCGGCGCGCCGAACAAGGCCTGCAGCACCTGGTGCTGCCGATCCACGACCTCCAGCAGGGCGGCCGGGTAGTGCTCGCGGTTGAGCACGACCACCCCCATCCCTGCGGCCCGCAGCTCCTCGAGATCGGTAGGAAGGAAGGCGAAATCGGCCTTCAGGCGCCCATCCTCCACGGCCTGCAAGCCGCGTAGGAAGCTGTTCTCGGCCACGAAGACGTCCCAGCCCGCCGGCCGCACCCGCTCCACCCACAGGCCATGCCCCGCCACCAGGGTCTTGCCGTGGACATGCTGGTACAGCAGCGGCTTCTGGGAGAGGGCGATGCGCGGGGAGAGGGGCAGCTCCAGCAAGAGATCCCCCTCTTGCTCGGCCAGGCTGCGGTAGAAGGCCGGCGGCCACTTCATGGCCGTCGAGGGGAGGTGGGTCCCCAGCCCCTGCAGGTGCAGCAGCAGGGGGCAGGACAAGCCCAGCGCTGCAGCCCAGAGCGACCCACGCCAGCGCCCACCCAGGGCCGGCGTGCCCCGGGCCGCCAGCAGCGTCAAGGCGGCGCTGCAGACCACGATGTGCCGCGAGGGCCACCAGAAGCGCCGCGTCGGGGCCGCCAGCCCGTAGAGCGCCTCGAAGGGCGACCAGCCCAGCAACGTGAGGCGCGGCCCCATGGCCAGCAGCAGGAAGACGCCCCAGGTGACCAGCAGCGTGAGATCCAGGCCGGGCTGGTCGCTGCGTCCGAGCAAGAGCCGCAGCAGCTGCACCGCTGCCAGCAGCACCACGGTGCCCGGCAGGGCCTGACCCACGAAGCGCCCCCAGCGCACCAGGAAGGGCCAGGCCGGATCCAGGCTGTCCCTGACCGCCTCGGGGTGGGGAAAGACCTCCTCGGCGGCCCCGGGCAGGCCGGCCCAGTGCCACAGGTACCAGCCCAGGGGGAGAGCGATCAGCAGCAGGCTGGTGCCGCCAAAGGTCGCCAGCGGACCCAGCAGGGGCTCGCGACGGCCCCTCAAGCGGAGCTCCAGGCGGCTTCCCATGAGCAGCAGCCCGCCAGCCAGGACCATGAAGAGCCCGTAGTACCAGTACAGGACCGCCGTGACCGCCAGCAACGCCGCGGCTGCCAAGGCCAGCGGGTAGCCAGGCCGCCGCAGGAAGCGCAGCCAGGTGCCCAGGAAGAGCAACTGCCAGACCAGGTCGGCCTGGCTGAAGCGGCCGCTGCCCGCCTCGCGCAGGGCGTAGGCGCTGACGGTCATGGCGGCGCCCGCCATCACAGCCCCGGGCCAGGAGGCGCGCGCCGAGCGGGCGGCGTAGACCGCGGCCCAGCCATTGGCCGCCAGCAGGATCAACACGAAGAGATTGGCGCCGGTCGGCCAACCGAAGGCCAGGTGGAAGGGCAGGTAGAGGATCCCCTCGCCCCCGTTGCCGGCCAGAAAGGGCATGTCTCCCACCGGCCAGTAGTAGCGGTCGTTATGCAGCAGCCCTTCGCCTGCGGCAAGGCGCTCTGCCACCCAGACCAGCAGCCAGTGGTTGCCCGCGCAGTCGGGGTGCACCACGTTGCCCACCATGCCCTGGCTGGGGTGCAACCAGACCGGCCAGGCGCTCTGCAGCGCCAGGGCCAGGCAGAGCAAGGCCGAACCCAGCGCCCACCAGGGCCAGGTGGTTTCTCGCTTTTTGGCCGGGACCTCGCTCATCGGCGCTCCTGGGCGCCTGTCGCGGCGCGCCGCCGAGAAAGATAACGGATGGACGATGGCCGAACGCCCACCAACTCCCCGGCTGGCGGCTCCGCTCCGCAGGGCCGGGCTTTGGCTGGCAGGCGGACTGCTGCTGGCGCTGGCCGCGGCCGCCCGGCTGCCTTTCACAGAGGGGGAACCCCTATTGGCCTGGGGGGGCGGCGAGGTCTGGGGCCACCTGTGGACCTGGTGGTGGCACGGCCAGGCGCTGCCCGCCTGGCCCGCTGGCACCGATCTGGCCCGCGGAAGCTCGCTGTGGCCCGTGATCGACCCCCTGCCGACGCTCTTGGGCGGGCTGCTCAGCCGCCTGTCCAGCCCTGTGCTGGCCTGGAACCTGCTCGCGGTCGGCGCCCTGGTCCTGGCCTTCTGCGGCGGAGCCTGGTGCGCCAGGCGCTGCGGCGGCCACCCGTGGACCGGCGGCCTGGTGCTGGCCATGGGGCCCATCTTCACGGGCGGCCTGGTCTCGGGCCTGTCCGAGGATCTGGCCCTGGGTCTGCTGGCCGTGGTGCTGACGCTGGCCCTGGTGCCCACCCCGCCGGGACGCCAGGATGCGCTGCCCAGCTGGCCCTGGGCGCTGGGCCTGGGCCTGGGCCTGGGCAGCCTGGCCTGGTGCGGGCTCTACCTGGCCTGGCTGGGTGCCGGCGTGGCGCTGGTGGCGGGCCTGGTCCGCCTGCGCCGGCAAGCACGGGCGCTGCCACGCTGGATCTGCGCTGCTGCGCTGGCGGCCCTGCTGGCGGCCCCTCCCCTGTTGCAGCACGGCGAGCGTGCGCTGACAGGTGCGGGGCATCACAGCGGCACGCGCATCGAGCGCGTGGAGCCGCTGTGGCGCGTCAATCCCTGGCGCCAGGCGGACCTGGCCAGCTTTCTGGCACCCGGTCGCGCAGACCTGCCCGAAGATGCCGTGGTACGCCTGCACCCGGTCTACCTGGGTCTGGCCGCGTTGCTGCTGGCGCTGGCAGGCGGACGCAGCCGCTGGTGGTGGCTGCTGGCGGCGGCGCTGCTGCTGGCGCCGGGCCCCTCGCTGCGCTGGGCGGGCCAGTCCCTCGGCCTGCGCAATCCCGCGGCGCAGCTGCTGGAGTGGCTGCCGGGCGGTAGCCAGATCAACCACCACGCGCGGCTCTTCCTGCTGGGCCAGGTGGCCCTGGCCATGCTGGCCTCCCGCGGCGCACGCCGCCTGAAGCGCTGGGCGCCGGCCGCCGCCGCCCTGGTGGCGCTGGAGTACGCCCTGCTGGCCCCCCTGCCCTGGCCGCTGCCAAGCGCTGACGCCGCCGCCCCAGACCTGCTGCGCGAGCTTCACGTTCTGCCCGCCGGGGGGCTGCTCTGGCTCCCCATGGGCGGTCCGGGCATCTCTCCCCAGCGCGCGTTGCTGGACCAGCGCGCGCACGGACGCCCGCTGGCGTTGGACCCCAACCACCCCGGGCCGCCCTCCTGGGCGGCGCAGAGCGCCACGGCCAGCTGGCTCTTCGGCCTTGGCCAGCACGTCGCGCCGGCGGCACCTGGCGAGCCGCTCCCCTGCGAGCTCACCGAGCGCGACCTCTCCTGTCTGGCGGTGGCCCAGCCTTGGTCCGCCGAAGTGGAACGGCACCTGGGACCGCCCGACCTGCAGGGAGCCGATGGCGCCGCCTGGAACCTGCTGCGTCTCTGCCAGGTCGCTGTCCAGGACGCGGATGACGAGCGGGCGGCTCCAGCGACGGATATGCTCATGCAGGAGCAAGCGCCGTGATCAACACCAAGCGCCTGGGTGAGATCCTCGAAATGCTGCGCGAAAAGGGCTACCTGCACAGCGGGCAGATCCAGGACGTGCGCAACCGGGGCAAGGACCAGACCCGCCACATCCTGCTCGACAAGCGCGCCGAGATGCGGCGCCTGCTGGGGCGACAGCGGGTGAACTACCGCGTCTCCGAGATCGAACTGATAGCGTCCTTTCGCTTCGTCACCAAGGACGGGCAGGAGGTGGACGAGGAGCGCATCACCCGCGCCGTGGCCGAGACCCTGAAGCTGCCCTTCGTCAACCTGGACCCCCTCTCCCTCTCGTACAAGCTGGTCACCGAGACCTTTGGCGGCCCCTTCGCCGAGCGCCACCTGGTGGTGGCGCTGGACGAGAAGCCAGAGGTGCTCACCCTGGCCATGACCGATCCCTGGGACCGGGAGCTGCTCGAGAGCATCGCCCGCTTCAAGAACAAAGACATCTCGCCGGTGATGGCCACCAAGGCCGAGGTGCTGCGCGTCATCGTGGAGTTCCACGGCTTCCGCCGCTCCATGCGGGCCGCCGAGCAGGAGTTCCGCTCCGACCTGCCCGACCTGGGCAACCTGGAGCAGCTCTACCGCATGAAGGGGGCGGCCGAGCTGGACGCCACGGACCAGCCCGTGGTGCAGGCGGTCTGGTATCTGCTCAACTACGCCTACGAGCAGCGGGTCAGCGACATCCACATCGAGCCCAAGCGCGAGGAGTCCTTCGTCCGCATGCGCATCGACGGCATACTTCACCGCGTGCACCGCCTGCCCAAGGTGGTGCACGCCGCCATGGTCAGCCGCGTCAAGATGCTCTCGCGCATGGACATCGCCGAGCGCCGGCGGCCCCAGGACGGCCGCTTCAAGACCCACTTCGACGGCCAGGAGGTAGAGCTGCGCGTCTCCACCGTGCCCACCGCCTTCGGCGAGAAGGTGGTGATGCGCATCTTCGATCCGGGGATCTACGTCAAGAACCTCACCGGGCTGGGCCTGTTCAAGCAGGAACACCTGCAGCTGGAGCGCTTCCTCGACACCAAGGCGGGCATGGTGCTGGTCACCGGGCCCACGGGCAGCGGCAAGACCACCACGCTCTACTCGGCCCTGCACCACATCAACTCCCCGCGCATCAACATCTGCACGCTGGAAGATCCGGTCGAGATCGTGCAGGAGGAGTTCAACCAGTTCCCGGTGCAGCCCAAGATAGGCTTCAGCTTCGCCAACGCCCTGCGCACGGTGCTACGCCAGGATCCCGACGTGGTGATGCTCGGCGAGATCCGCGACCCTGAGACCGCCGAGAACGCCGTGCAGGCCGCCCTCACCGGTCACCTGGTCCTTTCCACGCTGCACACCAACGACTCGGCCACGGCCATCACCCGGCTGCTGGACCTGGACGTCTACCCCTTCCTGATCGCCAGCGTGCTGCGAGGCGTGGTGGCCCAGCGCCTGGTGCGCCGCATCTGCTCCAACTGCGCCGTGGACGAGCTGCTGACCGAGGACCAGATCCTGAGCCTGCGCATCGGCGGGGCCAGGGGCCGCAAGCTGAAGGTGCGCCGCGGCCGGGGCTGCCCCAAGTGCCGCGGCACGGGCTACCTGGGTCGCACCGGCGTGTTCGAGGTGATGGGCATCACGCCGCGCGTGGCGCGCCTGATCACTCAGAGCTCACCCGCCGCGGAAATAAAGAAAGAAGCCCTGAACGACGGGATGATGACGCTGCGCGAGTACGCCATCAAGAAGATGGCCATGGGCGAGACCACCTTCGAAGAGGTGATCGCCATGACGGATGAGGTGGCGATTTATTGAGGGTTTGCCGCCCCCGGCTCAACTGGCCCCGGGGCCAGTTCGTCCAGCACCCAGCGCCTAGCGATAATGCCGCCTCAACTCATTGGCATACTCCCGCCCCAGCTGCTCGCCGTGCGCCTCCAGCCACTCGCTCAGCCGCGTCGTACCCGTGGCCGGCCTGTGGGAGACCAACAGATCGTCCATCAGCCCCCGGATCTCATCCGCAGTCAGCACCACATCGCCCACCAGCCGCCCCAGCAGGCGCGCCGCCCACAGCACCATCCAGGGCGGCAGGTGTACGATGCGCGCCCGCGAGCCCACGTGTTGCGCCACCAGGCGCACCAGCTCTTCATAGCTCCAGGCCTCCGGCCCCACGGCGTCCAGCACCACGTCCTGGTCACGCTCTCCCTGTTCCAGCGCCAGCGCCGCGAAGTCGTCCACGTGGATGGGCTGCACGCGGTAGCGGCCGTCGCCGGGCACGCCGAAGATGGGCAGACGCCGCAGCAGCCAGGCGATGTTGTTGATCAGCACGTCGCGCCCGCCGAAGAAGACGGCCGGGCGCAGGATGGCGTAGGACAGGCCGCTTTCGCGGATGGCGCGCTCGACGCGCGCCTTGCCCGCGAAGTAGGGCAGCGGAGAATCCAGGGAGGGTTGGGTGATGCTGGTGTGCACCAAGCGCTGCACGCCCGCGCGCCGGGCGGCCCGCAGCAGGGCCAGGTTGCGCTGCACGCCCTGCTCGAAGCCCTCGCCGCGGTAGTCGAAGCGCAGCCAGTAGGTGTTGTAGAGCACGCGGGCGCCCTCCAGGGAGCGGCAAAGGGCCTGCTCGTCCTGGAAGTCCAGCGGATGCAGCTGCACCCGGCCCCCGAAGGGATCGGGCTCCTGGTGCCTACCCGTCAGGCTGCGCACCCGGCAGCCGCGCTGCAGCAGGGCCTGGGCGATGTGCCGCCCGCTGTAGCCCAGGGCGCCGATGACGACATGCAGATCGCGCTCGCTCATGGGACCTCCGTTTTGGCTTTGTTCTGAATCTTCTGAAACTCAAACGCCTGAAGCCGCCCCCTGCTTCCCGCAAGTGGCTTCTCAGGAAGAACGGGTGAGAGAGGCGATTCCGGTCAGGAAGCCCAACATGGCGCGGCTGCTGCCCTCGTCTTGCAGGAAGCGCTCCATGACCTGTTCGCCCGTGGTCAAGAGCTCCAGCATGCCCTCCAGGCGCTTCCGAACCGCGGCTGGGGTGTCGCTGTCCGTGGCCTCCAGGGCCTGGCGCACGGTGGCCAGGGCGGGATCGAACTCCCGACGCTTGCGTTCCCGCACGATACGGAAGAACATGGCCCAGGGATCGGGCTCACTGAGGTAGTAGTCGCGCCGCTCACCCGGCTTGTGCACGCGCCTCGCCACGCCCCAGCTGCGCAGCTCTTTCAGGCACATGCTGGCGTTGCCCCGGCTGACGCGCAGGCGCTGGGCGATCTCGTCCAGGCTGCAGGGCTGGTCGCTGGCGATCAGCAGCGCGTGCACGCGCGCCATGGAGCGATTGATGCCCCAGAGCGCACCCATGGCGCCCCAGGATTCGACGAACTGCTCAAGGGAATTCGCGTCCACGACCGCTCCTGCTATGACTCTTCATGTTTCAGTTTATTCTGAAACTTGAAGAGCCGCAAGCCCTGTCGTGGCTGGCGGAGCGTTCCCGTCAGTCCTTGCCGCGGGCACGCGGGTTGAAGAGCTCGCCCAGCATGCGGATCACGCCGCTGCGATCCTCGCCGGCCAGCTCCTCCAGCTCACCCGGGTCCAGCAGGACTGCGCCGCACTCGGGGCAGATCTCGACCTCGACGCCGCGGAATGGGCGCGTGTCCATGTCCGCGCCGCACTTGCCGCACTTGAGGTAGTGCAGCGCCTTGCGGGCTTCCAACTCCTCTTGCGCGCGCCGCTCGGCCAGCTCGGCGGCCAGGCGGGCTTTCTTCTCTTGCTCCAGTCGGGCGAAATACTCTTCTTCCTCTGACATCTCAAGCACTCCCGTCGGTCTGGGGATCTTCTCGGCAGGCTGTGGCTGCGGGCTGTCTCTCGTCGTTGGCGGGGGCCTCTCCCCAGCCCTCGGCTGGAGCCGAGGCCTCCTTGATGCCGCGCCGCTGTCGCTGCGGTCGGTCCAGGCGCTGCGCCACGCGTACCAGGCGCCCCATGGTGGGCACGTGCTCTACCGGCTGCCAGCGCACGCCGTCCATGGAGACCAGGTCGGCCCCCATCACGCGGCCCTCCACGATCCAGCTACGCAGCTGGTCCAGGTCGCGGACGCGGTAGGTGCGCCCCTGCCTGCGCAGCCGGATCTCACTGCTACCCCACTCGCCCAGCTGCCCCGACTGCGAGAGATCGGCCAGCGGGGGCGGGGGGATGAAGGCATCCTGGAATTCCAGGCCGGCTGGAGGCTCCGGCTCCGCGGCGCTCACCCGGCGCCGGGCCCCGAAGCCGCCCTTGCGCGAGCCACGCTCTTGCGAGATGGTCGCCGCCTGGGCCCCGCAGGCCGGGCAGCGGTGGCTGCCGTCCTCGCTGGTGGGCACGGCTGCGAAGAGCTCCTGGGTGAGGAGCTTCTCCTCTCCGCAGCTGGCGCAGCGCAGGTACACCGGGACTTCAGCTCCCGAGGGAGTTCAGCTCTTGCCGGGCCTGGCTGTCGTTGGGGTAGGCCTTGAGGTACTCGTTGTAGTAGGTACCCGCCCCGGCAGGATCGTCGTAGGCCATGATGCGCCCCAGGTAGAGCGAGGCCTCCACCTTGCCAAGGGACCGCGCCTGCTCCAGAGGGGACCGGGCCCCGTCCTTGTTCCCGGCGTTGTAGTGCGCCACGCCGCAGCGCAGCTGGTACTCGCCGTTGCGGGACTCCTTGGAGGCGGCTTCACAGTAGCCCTTGGCTGCACTGTTCCAGTCGCCGCTGGAGGCGGAGCTGCGGCCCGCGGCGTAGGCATCGGCGGCGGTGGTCTGGTAATTCGTGACGCCGCTGCCGCCGTTGCTGATGGCCCCCTGGGTGCCGGGATCGATGTAGACCTGCCCGCCACCGTTGTTGACGGGCACGTAATCGGGCCGCACCGGGATCAGCTCGGGCTCTTCGAGCTCGAGTTCATCGATGGGCGGCTCCTCGCCGTCGGGCTCCAACTGCCCCTCGATCTTCGCGATCAGCTCGTCCCGATAGCCCTCGGTATTCGGCACCGGAACGGCCGCCTGGGCCCCACCGGCCGCGGATTGCGGGCCCTTGCCTGCTCCCTGGTCCCGGGGAAGGAAGCGCCAACCCACCACACCCACCAGCAGAACCACAGCAGCCACGACCAGGTAGGTGTAGTTGAAGCCCGAGCGCTGCTCGGCTTTCTGACCGCCCTTGCGCTGCGCCGCAGCCCGGCGGGCCCGCAGGCGCTGACGCTGGCGGTCTTTCAGCGCATCGAAAGGATCGACGAAGCGCTGATCGCCAGCGGGGGCGGGCTTGGGCGCGGGCTTGGGCGTAGGCAGGGGGGTCGGTACCGGGGTGGGGGTGTCTTCCAGGGGCTGGTCGGCAGGCGGCGCCCCCGGTTTCTGGAAGACGCCGGTGGAAATATTGGCCCGCAGGCTGCCCATGCCCACCACCATCGTGGGCCCATCCTCGAAGTCCTCGTCGTCCTCTTCGGCACCTTCGCCCTTGAGGCGCTGCTCGTGCTCTTCGTAGATCCTGAGGAAGTAGGCGTCGAGATCGGGGATCTCGCCGATACGCACCCACTCGGCGCCGTCGTAGGAGATGACGTCGTCGGCCGTGACGCGCTTGTCTTGGATGTACTTGCGAAGTGTGGAGATGTCGCTGAAATCGTAGACCAGCCCGATCTTGACCTTGACCTTCCAGGTGGAGATGCCCACCTTGCGGAAATCCAGGTTCTCGGCTTTGGGGGGCTCGGGCTCGGGAGGAGCCTGCGGCTCGGGCCGGCTCGCTGCGTGGCTATTTGATTCTTCATCGCCGGCAGGCGCCTGGTCAGCGCCCTCGACGTAGACCACGAACACATGCCGGCACTTGGGGCAGGTGATGCGCGCGCCCCGACCCTTGATCTTGGAGTCGGAGAGCCTGTACCGCGCCTTGCAGTGCTCGCAGGTGACGATCATCTCTGGAGCCTTCCCGGATGCCGGACCTCAAACAGCGAAGCTACCACGTGGACGCGACCTCCCGCAACGCGTGGGGTCGTCATCCCTGCGTTTTCTGATAGGAACGGTTTTTCTTCCAGAGGCCGTTTTCCGCCAGGAGCAGCGGCTCGAAAAATGACTGGCGCACATGCAGCGCCCTTCAGAGGGGTGTGTTCCGTTGGCATCAGTCGATCAACACCTCCAGGCGCGCTTCTCTTACACGTAACCTTCTTTTTCCGAATCGAGTGAAGAAGACCACGACCTTCAGGGCGGCACCGCGCCCCTCACAGGCCCGGATCTCACCTTCGCCGAAGGCCGGGTGCCGCACGCGCACGCCTGGGCGGAAGACGGAGGGGTCATCCGGCAGCAGGGTGCGCGCGGTGGCGCCGACAGGCTCACCGGCCGTCGGCGAGCAGCCGGAGGGCCGCCCTGCGGCAGGCCGGCCCTGCCGCGCCCGCGCCTGCGCCAGGAAGGCGTCCATCCTGCGACCCGCGCCAGTCGGAAGCGCGGCCGGCGGACGATGGGAGGTTCCACGGCGGGCTGCACCGAATCCGGATCGCTCCAGCGCTTCGTGCGGCAGCTCCCGCAGGAACACCGAGGGCGAGGCATCCGCCCAGCGACCGCGGAAGCCGCCTCCATCACCCCGAATCAGCCTCCTGCGGGGCCGGCACAGGTACAGGTGTTGCCGGGCGCGCGTGAAGGCCACGTAGGCCAACCGGCGCTCCTCTTCCAGGTCCTCCTGGCTCTCGGCTGAGCGGAAGTGTGGGAAGACGTTCTCCACCAGCCCCACCACGAAGACCACGGGGAACTCCAGCCCCTTGGCCAGGTGCACCGTCATCATCGTTATCTTGCCGTCTTCTTCCGGGATCTCCTCGTCGGAGCCGGCCAGGCTGGCCTCGTCCAGGAAGGCGCGCAGGGCCTCATCGGGTGGTGTGTCCGCGGACAGGGACTCGGAGACGCCGTGGGCGGCGCGGGCCAGTGCCTCGATGTTCTCCAGGCGCCCCTCGGCCTGCCGGGTGTCCTCGGCACGCAGCATGGCCAGGTAGCCCGTCTCTTCGGCCACCAGCTGCACCAGCTCCGCCGGGGGCAGCTCCCTGACGCCCTCTTGCAGTCGATCCGCCAGCTTCACGAAGCCCGCCAGCGCTTTGGCGGTGCGGCCGCGAGCGCGGGCGCCTATTCTGGCGGCCTGCAGCAGCGGCACGCCTTCTCGGGCGGATCGATCGCGCAGCCCGGCCACGGTGCGCGCGCCGATGCCCCGGGTGGGCACGTTGATGATACGCAGCAGGGCCATGTCGTCGCTGGGATTGAGCAGCAGGCGCAGCCAAGCCACCACGTCGCGCACCTCGCGGCGCTCGTAGAAGCGGCGCCCTCCCACCACGACATAGGGCAGCCGCAGCCGCCCCAGCGCCTGCTCCAGCGGGCGGGAGGCGGCGTGGGTGCGGTAGAACACCGCGATATCGCCCGGACGGCGACCGGCGCGTACCAGGCGGCTCACCTCGGCGGCCACGCGCTCGGCCTCGGCGTCCTCGTCGCGGCCCACCAGCAGCCGCAGGGGATCGCCGGCGGGCGCCTCGGTCCAGAGGGTCTTCTCCTTGCGGCCCTGGTTGTGGGCCACCAGTGCGCTGGCCGCACGCAGGATGTTGCCCGTGGAGCGGTAGTTGCGCTCCAGGCGGATCACCTCAGCCTGGGGGAAATCCCTCTCGAAGTCCAGGATGTTGCGGATGTCGGCCCCGCGGAAGGCGTAGATGGACTGGTCGTCGTCCCCCACCACGGCCAGGTTGTGGGGCGGTCTGGCCGACAGGACCTTGATCAAGCGGTACTGGGCGTGGTTGGTGTCCTGGTACTCGTCCACCAGCAGGTAGCGGTAACGCCCCTGGTAGCGAGCGCGGACATCCGCGTTTTGCTCCAACAGCAGCACCATCTTGTTCACCAGGTCGTTGAAGTCGAAGGCGTTGGCGCTGCGCAAGGCGCGCTCGTAGCGCTCGAAGACCTCGGGCAGGCGCAGGCCGGCCGAGCTGCGGGCGTCCAGCTGCTCGGGTCCGCAGAGCTTGTTCTTGGCCTGGTCGATATGGGCGCGGAAGCCGCGCGGCGGATGGCGCTTGGGATCGATGCGCAGGTCCTTGAGGATGCCCTTCAACAGCCGCAGCTGGTCGTCGTCGTCGTAGATGGCGAAGGCGCGATCGTAGCCCAGCAAGGGCGCTTCCCGGCGCAAAAAGCGCGTGCAGGCGGAGTGGAAGGTGGAGACCAGGATGCGCCGCGCGGCCGGACCCACCAGCTCCTCGACCCGCGCGCGCATCTCTCCGGCGGCCTTGTTGGTGAAGGTGACCGCCATGATCGCGATGGGGGGCACGCCCTCGTGCACCAGGTGGGCCACCCGCCGCGTCAGCACCCGGGTCTTGCCGGATCCGGCACCGGCCAGGATCAGCAGCGGCCCCTCGAGAGAGGTGACGGCCGCGAGCTGTTCGGGATTGAGATCCTGCAGGTGCGCCGGCCGCCTCACTCTTCTTCCTCCCGTGGCAGCCCTGCGCGCTCCCGATAGTTCTGCCGCGTGTGGCGGGCCCCGTCGGGGTAGATCACCTGCCGGCAACGCTCCACGGCCAGGGCATCCACGGGCACATAGGAGGTGATGGTGCTGCCGGCCCCGATCAGGGCGCGGTCCCCCACCTTGACGGGCGCCACCAGCGCGGTGTTGGAGCCCACGAAGACGCGCTCCCCGATGACCGTGCGGTGCTTCTGGTAGCCGTCGTAGTTGCAGGTGATCGTGCCGGCGCCCACGTTGGTGCCCCGTCCGATGTCGGCATCTCCCAGGTAGGAGAGGTGGGAGGCCTTGACGCCCTCGGCCAGGACGCTGTTCTTGACCTCGACGAAGTTGCCCACCCGGCTCTTCTCGCCCAGCTGCGCTTTGGGGCGCAGGTGGCTGAAGGGGCCCACCTGGGCCTGCGCCCCGACCCGGGCGTCCTGCAGCACGCAGTGGGGCAGGATGCGCGCTCCGGGGTCGACGACGGTGTCCCGCAGCACCGCGTAGGCGCCGACGCTGGCGCCCGCGCCCACGCGGCAACGCCCTTCCAGCACCACGCCCGGCTCCAGCAGCACGTCGGGGCCCAGCTCCACCTCGGCCTCCACGCGGATGGTTCCAGGACGACGCAGCCCGACACCGGCCTCGGCGTGGGCCCGCAGGATGCGCGCCTGCAACAGGTCCTCGGCCTCGGCCAGCGCCCAGCGGTCGTTGATGCCCCGCAGGCAGTCGGACTCGGGGCGACAGAGCGCCCGTAGGCGCCCCTGGCGTGCGGCCAACTCGACCGCGTCGGTGATGTAGTACTCCTGCTTGGGAGGATGGGGGCGCAAGCCGGGCAACACCTCGTCGCGCAACCAGGCGGCCTCGAAGGCGTAGATACCGGTGTTCACCTCGCGAATGGCCAGCTCTTCAGGCGAGGCCTCGGCGGCCTCCACCACGCGCACCAGGTCGCCCTGCCGCAGAACGCGACCATAGGCGCCCGGCTCCTCCACTTGCGTGGACAGGACGGTGCACAGCGCGTCGCCGTGGGCCTGGACCAGGGAGCGCAGGATGGCGGGCGTCACCAGCGGAGCATCGCCCGGCAGCACGATCACGGTACCGGTGGCGGGCAGGGCGTCCACGGCCGCGCGCACGGCGTCGCCCGTACCCCGCGGCCGCTCCTGCCGCAGGCATCGCAGCCCTGGCAGGGCCGCTCGCACATCCGCCTCCTGGTGATGCACCACGGCCACCGCATCGCAACCAGCCTCCTGGGCCGCGGCCACGACCCAGGCCACCATGGGGCGACCGCAGAGGGGGTGCAGCACCTTCGAGACCGCGGATCGCATGCGCGTACCCAGGCCCGCCGCCAGCACGACGGCCATGGGCCTGGCGGTGCTGCCTGCCTGCGACACGGATTCTGCTCGCTGCTCGGACATCTTCCCTCCCGTGGACAGCCCTGGCCGCGCCGGGACGGGACTGTCCGTGCGCGCGAGGAGCGCTAGCGAGCACGAGGCTCGCCCTGCAGCTCGGTCCGGGACCACGCATCAGGCCGACTGCTATATCACCGCCGCGAACCCAACGCCCCGGCGGCGACCTGTCTCCCCAAGCGCTAGTCTATCTCCACCACATAGTCGCCCGACGCGCCATTCCAACCGCAGACCTGCAGCTCGTACAGGTCAGAGGCGTAGAGGCTGCGGCTGATGATCTCCGGCTGCGAATAGCCGTCGGTGATGGCCGACTCGATACGGCTGCCGTTGAGGTACAGGTGCATGTCGTAGTCGGCGGCGCCAGCGGTCCAGCTCAGCGTGATGGTGTAGCTGCCGTTGGCAGGCGGTGTGAAAGCGAACCAGTCCATGTCGCCCGTGTACTCGCTGCCGTTGTTGGAGGCCGAGTAGATATTTCCGACGATGTAGGCCGGAAAATCGATGGCGCCCAGGAGATCGCTGGAGTCTTCCATGTTCCCCGTCTCGCTGAGCACCGTGTTGTAGCCATCCAGCTGCACCGTGGTGGTCCGGGAGAGGGAGCTGTTGCCCGCGGCGTCGAAGAGCTGCAGCGTGCCGTCCACGCTATCCCCCGGCAGGAAGATGGAGGCGTCTGCATCGAAGTCGGAGGCGCCGCCGTTGAAGAATGCGTTCATGTCGTTGGCGATGGAGAAGTCGTCGATCACACCATCCAGGGTGAGACGCGCGGTCCCCGTGGCCAGGTCTCCGTCGGCGTCGTAGCCGTTGAAGTGGACCCGCAGCAGGTCCGCCGCGCTTAGATCCTCGAGCGTGAAGTCGGTGAGCTCCGGCGCGCTCTGGGGCGGATCGGCGTCGGCATCCGTGTCGCTGTCCGCATCGGCGTCGGCGTCGGCATCCGCGTCGGCGTCGGCGTCGGCGTCGGCGTCGGTATCGGTGTCCACGTCGGCTTCGTGGTCGGTGTCGAAGACATCCGGTCCCATGGGCTCCGGGCCGAGTGGCGCACCGGTGTCCATGAAGTCGAGCCCCAGGTTGCAGCCGCAACCCAAGAGCAGAAATCCCAAACCTACCGTTCGCGGCTGCATTCTCCACCTCCCGCTTCGAAGAGGGCTAATCTACGGATGCAGAGCGCGCCTATGATACGCTCGATTTTCGCCACCCGCCACAGAAACCGAAAAAACCAGAAAACCCGGTCCCCTGCTCTCGATCATGACCTGCCTCGGACGGGCCTTCCGGGGCACCTCGAAGCGTTAGAAAGCATGTCCCTGGCGATGACCTGGAGGCGGTTATTGTCAGCTCGCCACTCGCGCTCAACGGAGGTGCAGGTTGTCCCAGAAAGCCGCTATCGAGCTTGCAGATCGCTATGGCGCCCATAACTACCACCCCCTACCCGTGGTCATCTCCAAGGGTCAGGGCATCTGGGTGGAAGACGCCGATGGCCAGCGCTACATGGACATGCTCTCATGCTACTCGGCGGTCAACCAGGGGCATTGCCATCCGCGCATCGCAGCGGCCATGAGAGAGCAGCTGGATCGCCTCACCTTGACCAGCCGCGCCTTTCACAACGACCAGATGGGGGGCTTCCTGCAGAAGCTCTGCCAGCTCTCCGGCTTTGATCGGGCCCTGCCCATGAACACGGGGGCCGAGGCCGTCGAGACGGGCATCAAGGCCGTGCGCAAGTGGGCCTACCAGGTCAAGGGCGTGCCCCAGGACCAAGCGGAGATCATCGTCTGCGCCGACAACTTCCACGGCCGCACCACCACCATCGTCGGCTTCTCCACCGAGGAGCAGTACAAGCGTGGATTCGGACCTTTCTCGCCGGGCTTCAAGGTGGTGCCCTTTGGCGACCTGCAGGCGCTGCGGGCCGCCTTCGGCCCCAACACCGCGGCGCTGCTGGTGGAGCCCATCCAGGGCGAAGCCGGCGTCAAGGTCCCGCCCCAGGGCTACCTGCGCGGCGCCAGGGAGCTCTGCGACAGCCACGGCGCGCTGCTCTTCCTGGACGAGATCCAGACGGGCCTGGGGCGCACGGGTCGCATGTTCGCCTGGGAGCACGAGGGCGCTCGGCCCGACTGCATGTCCGTGGGCAAGGCCCTGAGTGGCGGCTTCTACCCGGTCAGCGCCTTTCTGGCCTCCGAAGAGGTGATGTCCGTGTTCGAGCCAGGCGACCATGGCTCCACCTTCGGCGGCAATCCGCTGGCCGCTGCGGTGGGCAGCGCCGCACTGGACGTGCTGGTGGAGGAGCGTCTGGCCGAGCGGGCCCAGCGCCTGGGCGGGCGCCTGATGAAGGGCCTGCGCGACATCGACAGCCCCCACGTCTGCGAGATCCGCGGCAAGGGGCTCTTCGTCGGCGTCGAGATCAAGGCCTCCAGCGGTCCCGCGCGCCCATTTTGCGAGCGCCTGATGGCCATGGGTGTGCTGGCCAAGGAGACCCACCACCAGGTCATCCGCTTGGCTCCGCCGCTGGTGATCGGCGCGGCGGAGATCGACTGGGCCCTGGAGCGCCTGGGGGCGCTGCTCTCTTGAGCCCCGCCCAGGCCGCGGCCCCGCTGCGCCTCCTCCACCGGGGATGCGCCAGCCTGCGCATCGACTTCGGCGGAGCGCGCGCCTTCGTCTTCGACCCCTGCCAGCGGCCGCTGGCCGACGAGATCGTGGTGCTCACCTGGAACGAGGCCGAGCGACTGCAGGGCCTGCAGGCGGCCTGGGGCGCCGGAGAGGCCCCCGAGCTCGTCGCCGGCCAGGACCTGCTGGACGGCCTGGCTGCGTCGGGCGCAGCCACGAGCCCGCCCACCACCAGGGCGCAGGTCGCCATCGACGCCCTGCCCTACCGCCCCGTACCCTACGCCACCCCCGCTGAGGGCGCCCGCAAGCTGGGCAGCGCCCTGCGCAATCCCCTGCGCGCGGCAAAACGTCTGAACCGGCGCGCGCGCCTGCCCGGAGCCCAGCCCCGCATCTTCCAGCTGACGCTGCCCGGGGGCGCGCGCCTGCTGCACCTGAACTGCGCCCTGCACGGCCGAACCGAGCAGGCCTGGCTGACCAGGGCCGCAGCGCGCTTCCGGGGAGCGGACTGGGTGATCGCGGCCTGGGACTACGGAGAGGAAGAAGCCTTCGCCGAGCGCATCGGCCTCTTCGAGCCCCGTCTGCTGATCATCACCGACCTGGTGGGTCAGGTGCGCGGCGCGCTCGGCCTGCCCACAGGATCGCTCACCCCCCTGGCGGACCGGCTATCCCGCCAGGGCACGGCCGTGCAGGTGCTCGCGCCCGGCACCTCCATGCGCTTCCCCGTTCCCACGCGGAGCCAGCCCGAGGTGGACGGCGTCCGCGCCCGATCCGATGAGGTAGGGGAAGAAGGATGAGAGGCCCCATCCGCGCTCGACTGCTCCCGCAGGACACGCAGATCCGCAAACGAACGCACCAGGGCCATGGTGAAGAGGTATGACAGCAGCCCGCTCCCTGGAACCCGAACCCAGCCAGTCACGGCAGAGGGCCCTGGCGCATCCGCCCAACCTGGCCCGCGAGATGCGAGCTCTGGCCAGCTTGACCGAGGCCTTCGCTGCCGGCGAATCCTCCCTGGCCCTGTTGCGCGAGGCGCTGGCGCTGGTGGCCGAGATCGCGGGCGGCTCCGCCGCCTGCCTCTTGGTGAGCTCCGACGTGCTGGTGGCGCTGGGTGACGGCAAACAGGCGACGCGGGGCATCATCGAGCTGGGGGACGGAGCCAGGCTCGTGCAGCGCGGAGAAGAGGCCGACGAGATCCGCGACTGGATCGGCTCGAGCGCTCCCATGACCTCGCTTGAGGGGCTGCGACTCGTGCTCCCCTGTCGCAGCTCCGGCATGTTGATCCTGGATCCCGCCTGCGGCGCCCTGGCCGATCAGGCGCGCGCCTCCCTGCTGCGCGCCCTGGGCGACCTGGCCGTGGGAATCGCGGGCATGGCTGCCAAGCTGGCCGAGGCCGAGCTCAAGGCTGCCGCGCTCGAAGAGACCAGAGCGCGCTTCCGCGAGCAGAACCTGCTGCTGCGAGAGCTGGCTGTCGTGGACGAGCTGACCGGTCTGCACAACCGCCGTTTCTTCGATCGCCGGCTGCAGTACGAGCTGGACCGCCTCGTCCGCTACCAGGGCCACCTGTCTTTGATCCTGATGGACATCGACCACTTCAAGCTCATCAACGACACCCACGGCCATCCCATGGGCGACGCCGTGCTGAAGATGTTGTCGGCTATGGCCCTGACCATGGTGCGCCGAGTGGACCTGCTGGCGCGCATCGGGGGCGAGGAGTTCGCGCTGCTGATGCCCAACACGGACCGACAAGGAGCGCTGACCGTGGCGACACGCATCCTGGATCGCATCGCCACCACGGATTTCGAGCTGGAGGAGGTCACCATCCGACTGACCATCTCCATGGGCATCGCATCGGTCGGAGACGGCTGGCGCGGCGATCCGGCCAAGTTCTTCCGTTCCGCCGACCAGGCCTTGTACCGGGCGAAGCACGAAGGACGAAACCGCGCCATCCTGGCCGAGTGAGGTCGCCCATGGTCGGCTGCCCGGACAAGCTCGCCAAGCGCATCGTCCGCGCCAAGCTGGCGCGAGCGGATACGCTGGCCGTCTTCCCCACGGCAGCCGTGCGCATCCTGCAAGTGGTGGACGATCCCAGAACCAACCTGGTGGACATGGAGCGCGCCGTAGCGCTCGATCCGGTGCTGACCGGCCAGGTCCTCAAGCTCGCCAACTCCGCCTACTTCGGGCTGACACGAACCATCGACGATCTGCGCCAGGCCCTGTTCGTGCTGGGCTTCGCCGCCACGCGCAACCTGGCGCTCAGCCTGGCAGCCCTCTCCTTGGGGGACTCGGAGCGTCCCTGGCGGCGCCGCATCTGGAACCACTCCTTGACCAGCTGCAAGGCCATGGCGCTGCTGCGCCAACGCGTGGCCTGGAAAGATCGTGCCGATCCCCTGGCCCTGGGCATGCTGCACAAGCTGGGCATGCTGCTGCTGCTGGCCATCGACGAGGATGCCTACATCCCCATCCTCGCCCAGCACTCCTGGAACTCGCCCCGGCTGCCAGAGACGGAGCGCCACATGCTGGGCCATGACCACATCGCCCTGGGGGCCAGCTGCCTGCAGCAGTGGAACCTGCCCGAGAGGACCTGTCTCGCCGTCAAGCACCAGCTCGACCCGCTGCATCTGCCCAGCCATTCGGAAGCGCGGACGCTGGCCAGCATGCTCTGGCTGGCAAGCCACTTGGCCGAGTCTGACGCCGCGGGCACGCCTCCCGAGCAGGTCGCGCAACAGCTCTGCGGCCAGGTGATCGTCCGCCAGCTGCAGCTGTCGCCGGACGCCGTGACCAGCATCGCCCAGCGGCTCGCCCAAGACCAGGAGCCGCTGCTGGGCGAGTAGACGCCGGCCCAGACGCGGCGGCCGTCAGCCCTCAAGAGGGGATGCGCCTGCGGCGGGGCCCCCAGCCCCCGGGAGCCGCGGCGAAGCGCCCGACAACGACCTCGCCGCAGCTGCCACAGCGGCCCGCGTCGATGCCCCAGCGCCCCAGCTGGTAGCCCAACCGCTCCACCAGCAGGGCGCCGCAGGCGGCGCACCAGCTGCTCCCCCCTTCGCGGTCGCGCACATTGCCCAGAAAGACGTGTCGCAGTCCGTTGCCGCGGGCTATGCGCCGCGCGCGTCGCAGGCTCTTCAGGCTGGTGCGGGGTCTGTCCAGCAGCTTGTGGGCCGGGTGGAAAGCCGAGAAGTGCAGCGGCACGTCCGCACCCAGCTCGTCCACGATCCATCGCGTCATGGCGTCCAGCTCCTGGCTGTCGTCGTTGGCTCCGGGGATCAGCAGCGTGGTCAGCTCCACCCAGATCCTGGCCTCCTGCACGGCGTAGCGGATGCTGTCCAGCACCGGCCCCAGGCGAGCGCCGCACATCTTTCGATAGAACGCGTCGGAGAAGGCCTTGAGATCGATATTGGCCGCATCCATGGCCCCGAAGAACGCCGGCCGCGCCCGCTCCGAGAGGTAGCCCGCTGTCACCGCCACCGCGTGCAGCTCTTGTTCATGACAGGCGGCCGCGGTATCGATGGCGTACTCGGCGAAGATGATGGGTTCGTTGTAGGTGAAGGCCACGCTGGCGCAGTCGTGCTGGCCAGCCAGCGCGGCGATGGCCCGGGGAGAGGCGCGCTCCTGCAGCCGGTCCTGGCGCCGCGCGCGGCTGAGGTCCCAGTTCTGGCAGAAGCGGCAGCCCAGGTTGCAGCCCGCCGTCCCGAAGGAGAGGATCGGGGTGCCCGGGTAGAAGTGGTAGAGGGGCTTCTTCTCGATGGGATCGATGCAGAAGCCGCTGGAACGGCCGTAGGTGGTCGAACCGATCCCCGCCTCCGTGGCCTGACGCACGAAGCAGAAACCGCGCTGCCCCGGCTCCAGCGTGCACTCCCGGGGGCAGAGCAGGCAGCGGAAGCGGGGAATACCGCTGCCGTCTGCCGGCTCCAGGCGGCGCTGCCAGCGGCCAGGATGTACTGCGTGGGAACCCATCTCGTCTCCCAGGGGTCACGAGCCTGCAGCTATCATTGAACACAAACCGCTACCTCGCCACGTAGCGGCCGTCACACCCGACGCGGCGATGCGCCGTGATAGCTTGCCGTCCGCCCCCGATCCGGAAGGCCACGCCGTGCTGCTCTCTGCCCTCTGCCTGCCCCCGCTCCTGCTCCTCGCTGCCCCTCCAGCTCTCTCGGATAGCGCCCCCCCCCACGACGAGCCCCTGGCTGCCGAGCGCGTGCTGGAAGAGGAGCTGGCCAGGGCGATGCAGGTCTTCGCGGACCAGGCGCCCCACTACCTGGCCCTGAGCATCGAGGAGCGTGCCGTCGCGGAGATCACCGCCACGGCGGGGGCGCTGCAGGAATCCCGCAGCCAGCGAGCCGCATTCCTGGACGTGGACCTACGCATCGGCAGCCCCGAGCTCGACTCCACCCATCCGCTGCGTGGCACCAGCGTGCTGCACAACGAGCGTCGCGCCCAGGTGCGCCTGCCCCTGGAGTCCGAGACGGACTACGCGCTGCGACAGGCCATCTGGAAGGAGCTGGATGCGGCCTACCGGCACGCCACCGAGCGCCTGGTCGTGGTGCAGGCCAACCGCTCCGTGCTGGTGGCGGAGGAGACCCTGGCGCCCGATTTCGAGCCGCGGCAGGCCATCCAAGAGCGGCTGCCGACACAGCCCCAGGCGCTGGACCGCACCTGCTGGGAGCAGCTGCTGCGCCGGGTGTCGGACGAGCTGGACGACAGTCCGCAGGTCCACGCCAGTCGCGTGCGGCTGGCGCAGACGGACCTGCGCAAGACCTTCGTGGACAGCGAGGGCACCCGACTGGCGCACGGGGGAACCTGGCTGAAGCTGGCGCTGCACGCCCGGGCCACCGCGCCCGACGGCGATGCGCTCTCGGTGGATCGCGTCCTGAGCTACCGCCAACCCGACCACCTGCCCAGCGAGGATCAGCTCCAGGAGCTGGCCGTCGAGCTGCGCCAGCACCTGGAGGCCCTGCTGCAGGCTCCGCGCGGCGAGCCCTACAGCGGCCCGGTGCTGCTGCACGGGCGCGCCGCCGCCGTCTTCTTCCACGAGGTGCTGGGGCATCGGGCCGAGGGACACCGCCAGAAGCTCGACCACGAGGGGAAGACCTTCGCCGAGTACGTGGAGCGCCCCATCCTGCCCGCGTTCCTGGACATCTACGACGATCCCACCCTGACCCGCTACGCCGGGCATGACCTCAACGGCCACTACCTCTACGACGACGAAGGGGTGGCGGCGCAGCGGGCCACGCTGGCGGACGACGGCGTGTTCAAGGGCTTTCTGATGGGCCGCTCGCCCATCCCCGGCTTCCCCAGCTCCAACGGCCACGGCCGCCGCAGCACGGGCCACCTGCCCATCTCGCGCATGGGCAACACCATCGTCGAGGCCAGCCGCTCGGTCCCGGCGGACCAGCTGCGGCTGCTGCTCTTGCAGCAGGTCCGAGACCAGGGCCTGCCCTATGGGCTGCGCGTGGAGGAGATCTCCGGCGGCTTCACCATGACCGGCCGCGTGATGCCCAACGCCTTCAACGTGCGTGCCATCACCACCTGGAAGGTCTACCCGGACGGGCGGCCCGACGAGCTGGTGCGCGGCGTGGACCTGGTGGGCACGCCGCTGGTGGCCTTCTCCAACATCCTGGCCGCCGGGGACGATCCCCAGGTCTTCAACGGCAACTGCGGCGCCGAGAGCGGCTGGGTGCCGGTCAGCGCGGTCAGCCCCAGCCTGCTGCTGGGCTCCCTGGAGCTGCAGCTGAAGGAGAAGAGCGAGGACCGACCGCCCCTGCTGGCCAAGCCCCCCAGAGAAGACGGCAAAGCGACCGGAGGTGCCCCATGAGCGCCGCCACGGTCTTCGTCGCAGCCCTGTCGCTGGTCTGCCGCCCAGGCTGGGCCCAGGCCCCGGTCCCCACGCACAGCGCATCGCAGGCCCAGCCCGACGGCGAAGCCCAGCTCCCCATGGCGGACGAGCCCCTGCCCACACGCGCCAGCCAGATTCTGTCCGAGCAGCTGCAGCGCAACCAGGCGCAGCTCTCCCTGCCCGATGCGCCACCCCTCTACCACATGCGCTACCACCTGAGCATGCTGCATCAATCCCAGGCGCAAGCCTCCTTCGGCTCGCTGGTCCAGCATGAGGACTCGCCGCTGAACATCCTGGGCGTGGAGCTGCGGGTCGGCGGACCGAGCCTCGACAATACCGGCTTCGCGGGATGGGATCCGGGCTTCCAGCGGCAGGTCCTTCCCGATCAGCTGGAGGCGCGCGGCCTGCACCAGGCCTGCTGGCAGCTGACCGACCTGGCCTACAAGGGCGCCGTGGAGCAGCTGGCGCGCAAGCAGGCCGCCTTCACGCCCCCTCCCGACTACCCCGGCGACTACCTGACGGGCCTGCGCCACGAGAGCTGGACGCCGCAGCGCAGTCCCCAACCGGCCGACCTGGGCCGGCTGGTGCGCGACCTGTCGGCGGAGTTTCCCCGCGACGGCAGTCTGGAGCTGGGCACGGCCCTGGCCGCGCGGGAGCACGGTCAGATCCTGATGATCGACAGCGAGGGCAGCGTCGCCCTGCGGCCGCAGGGAGAGCTGGTGCTGCGCGTCATGGGCCACCTGCGCGCTGCCGACGGCATGTTGCTGACCGACCATCGCACCTGGATCGTCAGCGGACCCCAGCATCTGCCCGCCCCGGACGAGCTGCGCAGCGCAGTGCGCCAGCTGACGGCCGAGCTCGTGGCTACGGGCCAGGCCCAGCCGCTGCAAGAGGAGTACGTCGGTCCAGTGATCTTCGAGGAGCAGGCCGCAGTGGACCTGTTCCAGCTGCTGCTGGTCCCCCAGCTGGAAGGCACGCCGCCTCCCATTCCCTACGACACCCGCTACGGGGCCATGGGAGCGGAGGAGGGCCCAGCCTCCAGCGCCCGCCTGGGACGTCGCGTCCTGCCACCGGGTTGGTCCGCCCAAGACGATCCCCAGCTGCGCCCCGAACATCCAGCCTCCTTCGACTACGACATGGAAGGCACGCCCGCGGAGCGCGTCGAGCTGGCGGACGACGGCATCGTGCGCCAGGTGCTCATGAGTCGCGTGCCGCGCAAGGGAGCGCTGAAGAGCAACGGCCACGCCCGCGGCGCCACGGGCGCACGACCCGCCGGTCGGGCGGCCATGCTGCAGGTGGAGCCCCAGCGCCGCCACAGCCGCAAGCGCCTGCTGCGCCGCGCCCTGGCCCTGGCCGAGGCCTACGGCAGCGACCACGTCATGGTGGTGCGCCGCCTGCAGGACGAGACCGTGCGCGGAGAGAACCCCGACGCCGGCGCCTTCAGCGATGAGGCCCAGGTCCTTCTTCCCCTGGAGATCTGGCGCTGCTATGCCGATGGCCGACGGGAGAGGCTGCGCGGCGCCGTCTTCGCCGGCGTGGAGCGCTGGGTGCTGCGCGCCATCCAGGCTGCGGGTCCCCAGGTGGAGGGAACGCGCCTGGCCAGCTTTGAACCCGGCGGCCGGGTCTACTCCCCCATCGTGGGTATGCCAACCTGGTTCTCGGTTCCCGAGGTGCTGGTGGAGGAGCTGGAGCTGGTGCCCTTCACCGCCGATCCCCGCGATAAGCCGGCGCTGCCCGCCCCCCAGCAGCAGGAACCGGCCGGGTCCTGACCTGTTCGGGCTTGGCAGCGCTGCCGCACGAGCGCTATCGTGGACTCCCCAGCACGAGGTGCAGCCCATGTCCTCCACTCCCTACGGCGACCCCACCAGACTGACCGATCAGGAGCGCGAGGCGTCGCTGATCGTCTACGACAACCCCCAGTTCGACGAGCACCAGCAGGGCCCCGGCCATCCCGAGTGTCCGGAGCGGCTGCTCGCCATCCGCCGCGCGCTGCAGCCCTGCGGCTGGCCAGTGCGACCCGGCCGCCCCGCCACCCGCGACGAGCTGGAGCGGGTGCACAGCCCGGCCTATGTACGGCGCGTGCTGTCCCTGCGCGGCTGCTACGACGATCTCGACCCGGACACCAGCACATCCCCGGGCTCGGTGGACGCCGCCCTGCTGGCCGCCGGCGCCGCCGTCGAGGCCGCCGAGCTCACCCTGGCTGGGCGCAACTGCTTCGTGACCTGCCGTCCGCCGGGGCACCACGCCACGCCTTCGCGCGCCATGGGATTCTGCCTGTTCAACAACGCGGCCGTCGCCGCGGCCCACCTGTGCTACCTAGGCTACAAGGTGGTCATCTTCGACCCGGACGTGCACCACGGCAACGGCACGCAGGACATCTTCCACCAGCGCTCGGACGTCTTCTACGTCTCCATGCACCGCTACCCCTTCTACCCGGGCAGCGGCGCGTCCACGGACACGGGGCGCGGCGAAGGCCTGGGCTGCACCATGAACATCCCCCTCTTCGGCGGCGCGGACGACGACATCTACCTGTCCGCCTTCCAGCGCCTGGTGCTGCCCGCGATGGAGCGCTTCGCACCCGATGTCTGCATCATCTCCGCCGGCTTCGACGCCATGGAGGGCGACCTGCTGGGGGGCATGCTGCTGACGCGTCCGGCCCTGGCCAGCATGGGGGCGGCGCTGGTGGCTCGCTGGCCCGTGATGGCGGTGCTCGAAGGGGGCTACAACACCCAAAGGCTGGGGAACGACGTGCGCTGCCTGGCCGAGACGCTGGCCGGAGAACCCGCTCCGGAGATGCACATCGACGCTCCACCGGCCTGGGTGCGGCGCCTGGCCGAGTGGCAGCACCCCCTGTTGGACTAGATGCGCAGCGCGCTGCCGCTAGCTTGCCTGGCCTTCTCCTGCGCCGCCAGGGGGCCGCTGGACTGGGCCGCGCCCGCTGACGCGGCCCCCCAACGCTGCCAGCAGGCCGCTCCGCAGGAGCTGGCGGACGCCTTCGCCGCCGGTGTGCAGCTGACCGGCAGCCACACCGCGGCGCTCTTTCCCGATCTGCAGCTGCAGGTCAGCTGGGTGGCCCGCGGCGAGCTGCGCAGCGCCCAGGTCGAGCTCTGCGATGGCCAGGTCTTGCTGCAGGATCTCCAGCTGCGCTTCTACAACCGCCGCGGCGAGCAGCTGGACGTGGCCCTGTGCACCGAGGTGATGGTGCACCCGCGCATGATCATGGCCCTGCGCCGCGATGAGCTGATGGTCTCCCCCCCCGATGGCAGCTGGTACGCGCCCGATCGCCGCACGCTGGTGCGGGTCGGCGCCGTGGGGGTGGGCAGCCTGGCCGAGACGAAGGCCGCGCCCGAGTCCGGAGGCCAAGAGGCGCGCTGATCGCGCCGCCTACTCGTCCTCGCCCTAGCTCAGGGGGGAGAGGGCCTCGCCGGCCCCCTCCCCCCTACGCTCG
>CAYVQL010000141.1:0-22747 GCA_964454135.1 uncultured Enterobacterales bacterium
AGAGGTGATGGGGCGTGGTGCGGGGGCGGTGGCGGGGCTTCGAACTGGACCCGGGAAGTCTACCTGGGGGTGGCGGCCGAGGAGGAAAGATAAGTTAGACCTGGGCTTTCTGGAAAATGAGCGAATGTGCGGCGCCGCAAGAAACGCACGATTCCACCGCAAATATGCGCATGCGTGTGCGCGAAGTGTGCACGGCTTGGAGGCCGTCTCGAAGGTGGTGGAGCCGCGGGTAGGCCGGGATGCCCTGGGTCGTCCAGGGGTCGTCCAGGAGCGCCTGGAGGCGGCCCTGGCCCCGGGTGGGCTGACCCCGACCCGCTTGGGGATGGTGAGGTGCGGTGCGGGCCGTGCTGCCGCCTGGCATCGGGCCGGCCCAGTGGACGTGGCGCTGGTAATGCCTGCTGCGGGAGCGCCGCCTGTCATCCAGCTCGCATCGCGTGCTGCAGGGCAGGGTCGAGAGATGTTGAGCTATCCAGAAATCACGGCCATTCCGGAATTCGCGTCAAAGAGCGATTGGATCCTCGCCGTTGTCGCACTATTCTCATGAGAGCGCGCTTTCCAGGGGACCCATGTCCCGCCTGTCCTTCCTCCTCGTTCTTCTGGCCGCCTGCCAGGAGTACGCTTTCTCTCGCGAGCAACTCATCGACGAGGGCATCCAAGGCCTTCCCCCCCAGGACAGCCCAGGCGGTACGGACACGAGCGACAGCGACGCGGGGCAGAGCGGCTGCGAAGAGCCGCAGGAGCCAGCCGCCCAGGCGGTGACCCTCAACGCGGAATGCGAGGCCGAGCTGAATACCGGCAGCTTCGGAACGCCGCAGGTGGAGTGGTTCTGGGACGGCACCTACTTCTGCGGTCCGCCGGCGGTGGGCCAGATCGTCGACACGAACGGCTCAGGGGCCATCGACGACGAGGACATGCCCATCATCCTGATCTACCAGGAGGGCCGCGTAGTGGCCCTCTATGGAAACGGCGCGGGAGTGGCCTGGGAGACCAGCGCCACCTACGGTCAGGACGGTGGCTTCGCGGTGGGCGACCTGGATGAGGACGGCTGGCCCGAAGTGGTGACCGCTTCCGAAGACACGGTGTGCTCTCTGGACGGACAAGATGGCTCACGAAACTGGTGCACCTCCGGTTTGGAGGCCAGCTTGGACCCGAATGGCGTGAGCTATCCGGCCATCGCCGCCATGAACGACGAGGGCGGGCCGGAGGTCACCGTGGGCGATGCCATTCTCGACGGTAGCACCGGTGCCTTGGTCGGTCAGGGCGGCCTGGGCACTGGCAGCTGGACCGTTGAACGAGATTCCTCCTACCGCTTCGGGGTTCTGAGCGTGCCGGCGGATCTGGACGGCGACGGGCAGCTTGAGCTGATCACCGGCAACGCCGCCTACGACCGGCAGGGCGATCTGGTCTGGTCCAACGATGGCGATGACGGGCTGGTGGCTGTGGCGGACTTCGACGGCGACGGGCAGGGAGAGGTGGTCAAGGCCGTGAAGCAGGCCCTCCTAGTCGGCATGGAGTCCGACGGCAGCGAGGTCTGGAGCTACCATACCGAGGGGGGCAGCCCGCCCGCCATCGACGACCTGGACGGTGACGGTCGTCCCGAGATCGTCTTTTCGGAAAACCTCTGGTTGACGGCCCTGGAATGGGGCGGCGCCGTGCTGTGGCGCGTCCCCGCCGACGACAGGAGCACTGCTGCTGGCCCCATCTTGTTCGACTTCGATCAGGATGGCCTTCTGGAGGTGATATTCACGGATATGAGCCACCTGCGCGTCTTCTCGGGCTTGGACGGCTCGGTCAAGTACGAGTCGGAGGAGTTCCGCTCCAACACGCTGATGGAGATCCCCATAGTGGCCGATGTGGACAACGACGGCCAGGCGGAGATCGTGACGGGACAATGCGCCATGTACCTCGAACCCACCCCATACGGTTCCCTCACCGTCTACGGCGACGCCGAACACTCCTGGCCCCCAGCCCGAAAAGTCTGGAACCAGCACGCCTACTACATCAGCAACATCGACGACCGTGGCGGGATCCCCTCACCCACCGAGCCCAACTACGCCCTCTACAACAACTTCCGTTCCGCCAACACGGGTAGGCCCCCCGGCCAGTTCTGGGACTTGCGGGCCGAAGTGCTCGAAGTCTGCGAGGACGAATGCGAACAGGGCACGCTGCAGGTGGCCGCCAGGCCCGCCAACGCCGGAAACGAGTGGGTTCCCGCCGGTATCTCAATCAGCCTGCGTGCGGGGGCTGGGGGAGAAATCCTGGCCACCACCGCGACGACCGAGGCGATCCCTGCCGGCAGCACGGGCGAGATGGTGCTCTTCGAGGTGGATGCCGAAGCCATCGGAGGCACGCAGCCCATCGTCACCACCGACGAGGATGCCAGCGGCCTGGGGAGGGTCTACGAATGCGACGAGGGCAACAACGCCGACGCCTGGCCGGAGACGGTGTGCGACTGATGGCGACACCCTGCTTGAACGACGCCGAATATCGAGGCGATCGGCCCCGGCGGGGAGAGGGAGCCGTTCTGTCCCGCGTGCCAGCACCTCGGTCACGGGTCTATGCGAGGCCCCCTCTCGGGGATTCCATGCAGCGCCTGCCCTTCCTCTTCGTCTTGCTGGCCGGCTGCCAGGAGTACAACCTGAGCGGCGAGGAAGGCACCCCCGAGCAGCCAGTCTCCGAAGACAGAGAGCCGGTGCCTGTGGACAGCGAACCACCGGCGGACAGTCCCCCCTGCAAGGACTCGGATCCGCCGGAGGAGGAGTGCAACGGCGTGGATGACGACGGCGACGGGCTGGTGGACGAGGGCTTCGGGGATGTCGATGGCGATGGCCTGGCCGACTGTCTCGACGACGACTGCGAGGTGGAGATACCGGCGGGCGGATCCGTGGAGACGGTGGAGGCCTGCGGCAGCGTCGCGCCGGCTGTGGTGAAGGACCCCTGGAATCTCGTCATCGAGCGGCGGTATGACACCACCAACGCCACGGGGATCGTGGTGATGCCCGCCGTGGGCAATCTGACCGATGATGATGGTGATGGCGACGTGGACAGGAACGACATTCCCGACATCGCCTTCACCGTCTGGTATACCAGCACGCTGGTGGCTCTGCACGGCGATGGTTCCGGCGTCATCTTCCAGCTTCCTGGCTCTTACTCCGGCCTTGGGGGGGTGAGCATCGCCGACGTTGACGTGGACGGCGAGCCCGAAGTGATAGCCCGGACAATTGGCGACGAGGTGGTCGCCGTGGACGGCTCCGGAACAACCAAGTGGATCTCCTCCAGCTTCTCGTTTCGCTCCTACGCCCAGCCCGCGGTCGCCGACCTGGACGCCGATGGAGAAGTGGAGGTGATCATGGACACGGCGGTGCTCAGGGGCGTCGACGGCTCCACCGCCTTCACCCTCTCCGGCCTGGCCTCCTGCTGGCGCACGCCCGTGGCGGCCGACATCGACGCCGACGGCACCCAGGAGATCATCCTGGGCGAAAACGTCTATTCCCACACCGGCTCCCTTGAGTGGAGCAGCCCCGCGTCAGGCCAGGGGAACTTCGCCGCCGTCGCCGACATCGACGGCGATGCCGGGGGCGAGGTCTTCTTCGTCACAGGCACCAAGATGTACCTGCACGATGACGATGGCACGCTGCTCAACACGACGACGATCCACGGCTGCGATCCTGGTCCCCCCGCGGTGGCCGACTTCGACGGCGACGGAGCGGTCGAGATCGCTTTTGCGACCGACACCGTCATCTCCGTCTGGGAGGCCGATGGCACCATGAACTGGTTCGCGGCCAGCGACGACAGCTCGGGTTTTGCAGGCTGCTCGGGCTACGACATGGATGGTGACGGCGCCCACGAGCTGCTCTACGCGGACCAGGACGTCTTCTACGTCTTCGACGGCGCTTCGGGCGCCGTGCTCTACCAGCACGATGAGCACGACTCGGCCACGCTCTACGAGTACCCAGTCGTGGCGGATGTGGACGGTGACGGCTCTGCCGAGATCGTGGTCGCTTCGAGCCTGTGGTACGACTCCGGCGCATTGCACGGCTTCACCATCTTCGGCCATGCCAACAGCGGCTGGGCTCCCTCCGGGCCCACCTGGGGCACCCACGACTTCGCGGTCACCAACCTGAACCCGGACGGCTCGGTGCCCAGCCCGGCTCCCACGCCCTGGTCGGTCCACAACGCCTTCAGGGCCCGTCCCGCGAAGGACGACACGTCCACGCCCGATCTGTTCCCCATTCTGGGTGAGGTCTGCGTGGCCTCTTGCGACAACGGGCCTGTCAAGATGACCTATGCCGTGGGCAATCAGGGCGTGATCGATGTGGAGGCCGGTGTGCAGGTCAGCCTCTACGCGGTGCGGGACGGCGTTGAGGAGCTGGTCTCGGTGCAAACGCTGGATGCCGTTCCCGTAGGCACGTCCATCCCGGGCGAGGTCTTCACCGCGCCTCTGGAGGACTGGGGCGAAGGCGTCATCTTGAGCGTGGACGACGACGGGACTGGGCTCGACAGGATCTGGGAATGCAGCGAGGACAACAACCGGCTGGAGTACATGGAGAGTTTCTGCGGCAAGTAGGCGCGTCGTCGAGGTGAGAGGAGCGGCCGGGGAAGAGTAGAATACGTCTGGCACGCCCAGGAGCGAGAGGTGCTGACTGTCGCCGGGCTCGTCCGCGATGGACTGGGAGCGCGGCGGTCATGCCTGGCTCGATCCCCAGCTCTCACCCTTTCCGCGATCGCAGATCGGCCAAGGTCAAGCCGCGCGTCCCGGAGGCGGAGGGCCTCGGGCGTCGAGGGGCGCGCCGGGGGGCGGGTGAGCGGGGCCGCAGCCCCTTGCCACCGAGGCTGCATTTTCGATACCAATTCCGAGCAGCGTCGGCATCGTCGAAGAGGGGCTTCTGGGCCGTGATGTCCCATTTCTTGCGGCGGCGGAAGAGGGTGTCCATCGAGATTCCGGCCGCCTTGGCCACGGCGCGCCAGGTCGTCACAGGGCCGACATGCTCGTCGTCGAGGTCGGAGTCGATGTCGTCTTCGGCCTCGGAGCGCTCGGCGGTCGGGCTTGAGAGCTGGGCCTTCTCGGCATCCTCCAGCGGCTCCACAGCGTCAGCGTCGGCTGCGGTATCTTCCCACTCTTGCGCCGCGATAGCGACGCCCAGGGACCAGAGGCGTTGATCAGGAACGAGAAACATCGTCTCTCCTGCGTTTGGGGACATGGGGCGAATCCTGCATCGCGCGGGCTGTGGCGCCGACGATGTCAGCCAACACGCTGACCGACTCGTTCGAGAGGCCTCGGGCCGAGAGGATCGCGGAGGCGGCCACGTCGAAGAGGCAGGGCTGCTCCTCCAAGATGGCGGCGATGAGCAGGACCGTGCTGGTGTCCGGCGGGGGGGTGGACTTGTCCATCCACTTCTTGATCGCTGCTGCAAGGTCGGCCTCGGGCTTGGCCTCCGGCAGCGTCACCTCGTCCGGTGTGAGATCAGGGGGGGTGAACTTCGGGCCGTCCGCGTCCCCCTGCCGGCGCTTCTTCGTCCGGAGCTGCCCCAAGACCACCATGAGGACGGAGCGGATGTCCACGGCGGCGAGATCGCCCGGCTCCAGGACAGCGAGCACACGATCAATCGACCATTCTCGTTCAACGAGAAGGGAGGGAATCTCAAGGCACTCAGCCAGGAGGACGATCTTCTCTCGGGGCAAGGACTTCCTGCCCGACTCGATGGCGCTGATGAAGGAGGCCTGGGCGCCGATGCTCGTGGCGACGAAATCCTGCGTGTACCTGTCGGGACCGCGGGAGGTAAGCTCCTTTCGCCTTCCTCGAAGCCAATTTCCAAAATGTCTGCCCATGTTCAGCTCCGGTACAGGTGAGCCCTCGAAATAGTACCTCATCGTATACGAGGTATCTATAACATCGGGTGTTATCCCATGCTACGGTGTGTCCGAGGTGAACATGCCTGGCCTGAATTATACCCCTGGAAATACGCGTCACGCCTCGCTTACGCTTCCCAGCGCCCTGATCGACGAGATCGACGCCAGGGCCAAAGAGGAGCGGAGGTCCCGCTCCAACATGGTTCACGTGCTGCTGGAGTACGGCCTGCGCCACCACCCCGGGGCGCGCTTCGAGGACGGCGACCCGCGAGGCGCCGGAGCGTCCATCACGCACATCGGCCAGCCCGAGGTGCAGGCGGGGACCTGAGTTTCAAGATCATCCTCCGGCGCCACACCCGCGGCGTCGGCACTACCGCGGCCTTGAGCCGCACACCATGAGGAGTACCACCATGACCACCCAACACGACCGCCTGGCCGGCGAACGACTCGCTGGTGAACGCCTCGCTGGCGAGCGCTTGGCCGGCAATACCGCCCAGCCCACCCAGCAGCCCACCCAGCCGAAGGCGCCCCGCGCCTCCACGCCCCAGGCCCCGACCCTGACCCCGAACGAGGCCTTCCTGCAGGGCTACCGGCGCGGCATCCTGGACGGCCTGGAGGCCGCTGACGAGCGCTGCGCCGACGACGACTGCCACGGCACCGACGAGTAGCCAGTTGGTCTCGGGCCGCCCGGTCTCATCCTCGGCGATGAGCTGTGGCGGCCCGGGACCAGGTCATCGACCATGAAGATCACCAACCAGTCCTTGGAGCTGGCCCGCATCCTCCTGCCCGACGAGCGGATCAGGCTCCGCGTCCACCTTGAAGGCCAGCTCGCCCGCGCCAAGCCGCGCGGGGGCTGGCGCGACCAGCGAGATGCCGTCCTGGGGCTGGTGTTGCTGGCCACGGGGCTCAGGGTGAGCGAGGCCTGCAACCTCCGACACTCCGATCTCCGAATCGGGCGCGGCCAGCGCGCGCTGGTGGTCCGGCGCGGCAAGGGTGGGCGCCGACGGATGGTACGCATTCCCGAAGACCTCAGGTCCATCTTGCGCGACTACGTCGAGGGCTTCCCGCTGACTGACGATGATACCGCGCTGTTCACCGCCGGGCCCACGAAGACGGAGCCCATCTCCAGGTCCACGGCCTGGCGCCGATGGAAAAAAGCCCTCCAGGCGGTCGGGCTGGACATGCGTGGCCGCGGTTGCCACGCAGCCAGGCACGGCCTGGGAATCGCCTTGTACCAGGAGAGGCGCGACCTGCGGGTGGTAGCTGCGCAGCTGGGCCACCGCGATCTGCGCTCGACGATGGTGTACACGCAGCCCTTGCCTGAGGAGCTGGACGCGGCCCTGGACGCCACCTGGCCCAGCTCGGAGGCGAAGTGACCCTCGCCTATCTCAATGCGACGGTCCCGAGGAGCGTCGCATCCGTGGCCTGTTGGCGCTGCAGAATAGTCGCATCTGGACGTAGATCGGTTTCGGCTGCCACGTCGCAGGAGATCGAGGGCTACCAGCCCCTGGGCACCGGGCGGCCTCGTGGCGCCGGCCGAAGTCGGACTCGAAACGGAACAGGACCACCCTGAAAATGGATGAAGCTGCCGAGTGACCGCTCGACAGCTTCTTCATCGCGACAAGGACAAGGAGGACGCGATGAGTAAAGAATGTAGCCGGTTTTGCGCTGATCGTCCACAGCTGGCGAGACGCAATATCACGCCGATTTCCACCTCGATGACGGAGGTGGACGATGAATAGCCTGGACGAGATCGGGGGCGAGCTGACGCCCTGGGCCTACCGGCTGCTCCTCATCAGCGGCTGGGATTTCACCCCCAGGAGGAACCGCGCCGGCCGCCTGGTGGCCCTGGTCATCTTCGAGCCCTGCCCGGCCTGCCAAGAGGTGCGGGAGATCCACTTCGGCAGCTGGTCGTACAGCATCCCCTACGGGTCCTCGTACATCCGCCCCAACGACCTCCACCTCTGCTGCGACAACAACCGGGCCCCCATCGGCTGCGCGGCCAGCAGCGAGGAGACGGGCACCACCAAGACGGGGAGCCCCGTGGGCCTGCCGGTCGAGGTGTGGCTGCGCGAGTTCGTCCCCGGCGGCGAGACCTTGAACCTGGCCCTCTTCCAGCACCTGGAGGGAGCGCCATCCGTCACCTGAACGTCGTCTCCCCGAGGTGGCGGCCTCGGGGAAGACATCACCCCAAAAAAGAGGAGTTGAACGCATGTCCAACTTACCTGAAGACACCACCGCCGGCAAGGACGGCCGGTCCCAGCGCGTCCTGGCCATCATGGGCTACTCCTCGACCTATGCGACGGGGGACGGAGACCTCCGCACCATGAGCTGGCCAGCCGGGTTCGCCGAGATCCTCACCCCCATCCACACGGTCCCCGACAAGCTGAAGGCCCCCGCCATCGGGCCCGGCTTGCCAGTGGAGGGCGGCAAGCGTCAGAAGTCCGACATGGTGGGCGCTGACGTGCTCATGTTCGACTTCGTCAGATGTCCAGGTCTGACGGGGGAGACCATCATCGGAGCCATCCCAGGCCATGCCTGGGCGGCCTGGACGGGCTGGAGCTGTACCGAAGAGGCGATGTCGCTCACGTTGGCCTTGCCGCTGTCGCGGCGCGTGAGCCCCCAGGAGTACAAGACGATCCAGGACTGGGCGTCGAAGGGCATGGCCGACAAGCTCGGCGTGCCCCTCTTCGACTCGAAGAAGGAACCCCAGGGCTACGGGCTCGACCTGGCCCGGAATGGAATCTGGCAAGCGTACCCCCTGCTCTGCATGCCAGCGGAGGGGGCCAAGCTGAAAGAGGCCTGGGGAGGATTGCGTCCGGTGTACCGGGTCGAGGATGGCAAGCCCGTCCAGGTGGATAACGTGCTGGAGAAGGCCAGGTCCGAGGGCGACGAAGCGGTGAGGCGGGAACGCCAGCAGGCGGTCCAGAAAGCCGTCACGGGCCTGATGTGGCTGCGCGCCCAGGTCGAGGCGGCCGAGGGCAAGCCAGCTCGCGTGGAGGCCCTCAGCGCTCTCCTGGGCAACGAGATCTGCATGGTCCACCTGGCCGAGGCCTACGTTCACGACGAGGCCAAGGTGGCCGCGGAGCTGCAGCGCCTGCGCGCCATCCGGGGGCTGGCCGCCCCCGTGGATGACCTCGTGCGGATGGTGAAGAAGGGGGCGGCCGAGGTCAGGGCCAGGCAGAGGAAGGAGGAGTCCCAGGACATCTCGCCCGGGTTGGTGGCGGCCTCGCTGCCCGACGCGCCGCTGGGCGACCGGCTCCTCGTGCCCGGGGGCTGGAAGCTCACAGGTACGGGGACCTTCGAAGTCCAGAAAAGTGAGAACCAGGACGGGCCCAAGGAGTACATGGTCGCACCGAGCCCCATCCTGATCATCGGGCGCATGATCGATGTAAACGATGGGACCACCTGGTGGCTGATCGCGTGGCGGCGTGACGGCCGGTGGATCCAGAGGAACATCCCCAGGGAGCGGGGCTCGGATGCGCGCGCTCTGGTGGGCGAAGCCAAGCACGACCTGCCCGTCAACTCGAACAACGCTGGGGTGGTCGTGAAGTACCTGGGCGATTTCGAGACCGTGAACTTGGACAAGATCCCGAGGGCGAACGTCTCCCGGTCCATGGGATGGCAGGGCCGGAACGGTGAACTCGGCTACCTCTGGGGGCGGATGCTGATCCGACACGAGAAAGGAGACCAGGTGTCGGACCTGGCCCTGGATGAAGAGGACCCTTCGACCTGGTCCACCGATACCGTCCACTTCCACGCCGACCAGGACGACGGGGCGGCCCAGCTCGCGGACGCCTTCACGGCCGGCGGGACCTACCAGGGCTGGCGGGAGGCCGTGCTGCGGTGCACTCTATACCCGAAGGTGATGGTGGCGCTGTACGCGGGTCTCGTCTCACCTCTGCTGCCCCTGGTTCCCGAGGTCGCCAACTTCGTGATCAACTGGTCGGGGGTCACCTCCACCGGCAAGACCACCACGCTGCGCGTGCCCGCGTCGGCCTGGGGGCGGCCGGACGAGCGGGCGGGTGGGTGCCTGCTCACCTGGGACATGACCAGGGTAGCCATCGAGCGGACCGGTTCGATCATCGGCCATATCCCCTTGATCCTCGACGACACGAAGCGCGCCAAGTGGCCGAAGATGGTCCCGCAGGTGATCTACGATCTCTGTTCTGGGCGCGGCCGAATGCGCGGCTCCATCACCGGGATGCAGCGCACCGTGTCCACCAGGTCCGTCATGCTCTCCACCGGCGAGTCGCCGGCGACCTCCTCCACCGAGGATGGCGGCTCCCGGGCCAGGGTGATCGAGGTCTCCGGTCCCCCCTTCGAAGGGACGGACGAGGCCACCTCCAAGCTGGTCGTCGAGCTGACCCAGGCCCTGATGATCCACTACGGTCACGCCGGGCCGATGATGGTCAAGGCGCTTCACGCGAGACAGGAGAAGTGGAAGGGGATGCCCAAGGTCTGCAGGGATCTGACCGCGTACTGGCTCGGCCTGGCCAAGGGCCATCCGGTCGCGTCGAGGGTGGCCGCCTACTTCGGGATCTTGGAGCTGGCGGGCGCCATGGCCCACCAGCTCTTCGACCTGCCAGGGGATGTCAGGAAGAACCTCAAGGTGATCTGGGAATTGATCCTGGAGTCGGTCGCGGACGCCGATCCGCCGAGGCGAGCGCTCCGTCAGCTACGCGCTTGGGCGGCCAGCAACGCGGCGCGGTTTTGGGGACGCCACGAGGTGATCGAGGGGAGGGACTTCTCCAACATCCGGATCCCAAACGATGGCTGGGCGGGAGCCTGGGAGCGTGGGCCCAGCTGGGACCACATCGCCTTCATCCCCACCGTCATGGAGAAGACGCTGCGCGAGCTGGGCCATGAGCCCGAGGGCATCCTGCAGGCCTGGTTCGAGCGCGGCTGGTTGGACACCGACACCAGGCGCCGCAAGAGGAAGGCAACCGTCTACCAAGGCCGCGCACGGTGCTACTGCGTTCGCCGTGAGGCGTTCCAGGAGGCCGGGGAAGACGGGCCGCCGGAGGAGCGCCCCGTTGATGTCCACTCCGCTGGTCACCTGACGGTCCTGGATGGTGGTCGGGGATGATCGGAACCAGCTCCAATAGTCCGACGAGATCGGGGGTGCCCCGGTGCGCCCCGGTGCGCCCCGGTGGTGCCCCGGTGCACCGGGGCGCCGTTATGGAACCTTCGTCCTTGTCAATCATCCATTTTCTCTCTACTGCCCCGGTCTCCCTCACCTACATGTACTTAGAGGGAACGAAGAGAGGTCTTTTTTTTTTTCTCCGTCGAGAGAACAAAAAGGACCCCCACTCCCTCCTGTTGTGCATGTCCTGCGAGAAATACCGGGGCGACCGGGGCGCCGCCTCCGTATACCTACCAGAACGCCGGATATCCGCGCCCCGGTGCACCGGGGCGGCGGTGGGGCACCGGGGCGCCGACGATTTCATCACTTGGACGAGAAGCGTTGTGCTCCTCGTCCGTCCATCGACTCGTCGCTTCTACGACTACGAGTCTCATCTGCGTCGAGTCCAACTACAACACCGCGCGGGAGGACGGCTCCCCGCGCGAACACCAGGAGGTGTGAAATGTTCGAAGGCTACCAACACGATCCCGACCACAGGATCGACCTGACGAACTGGATCTTGTCCTTCCCCGTGGGAGGCGACGGGACGACCCTCCAAGGTTCCCCTGGCGTCTACCCGGAGGTGGGCCTCGCCTACATCCATCGTGACGGGAGCTGGCTGCTGGCGATGGAGCCCGACCGGTTCCACCGTGAGGTCCTACGAGGAGCGCAGCCAGGCGACCTCTGGATGCTCACCGAGTTCACGCCGACCAACTTCTTCCGGTTCCTGAAAGATCATCCCAGCTACGCGGGAAGGGTCAGGGGCAGGGAGTTCCGCGGTGGAAGCTGGTACGCAGTGCGCCTCGGGGACGTGGCCGAGGCGTGAGGAGGTGATCAAGGAACCGGGGGAGACCATCAGAGAAAAGCAGAAGGAAGTACGATGACATCGACACGCCGTGGACCGGTCGCGCTTGATCCGCGAGACAAAGGCGTCTCGGAGGAGACGTTTGGAAGGAGCTTCGTGGAGTGCCCCGCGCTTGGCGGATCAGGTGTCCAGTGGAAGAACATCTGCCCTGACGAGTGCCTGGGCTACCTCGACGCCGCATGCCCGAAGCGGGACGACCAGGCCGGCCCGCCGGAAGAAGAGACAAATCCCCAGCCAGCGCCCAAGCCGCAGTCCGCTCCGACGGAGCCGGCTTCGGCGGTGGGAGAGCTGGCACCAACCCACGAGGAGGAAGTGACTATGGAAGAAGAGGCGACGCAAAAAGAACAGAGCCAGCCACAGGCAATGCCAAGGACCGTCGAGTCCGAGCCGGACACCATGGACGCCGAGCCCGGCGCCCTGGAGCTGGAGGAGGAGCAGGGGCCGGAGCCCGCCGAACAGGAGCCGGGATCCCCGGAGGAAGAGTCCGGACCGCCGGACGACGCGCACGAAAAGGAGCCGGAAACCGCAGAGCCTGCGCCGGAGCCCGAAGCCCAGTTGCTGGAGCCGGGGGCGACCGCCGTGACGCGCAAGGAGCCGCTGGATCTGGAGCGGGCCATCGAGGAGGCCGCCGGCTCGAACCTCGATCCCGAAGCAGTGCCCGACGAGCATATCCAACGTTGGTATGTGGAGGCCCAGGACCACGGCAGCCGCGCGGTGGCGCGCGCGATCCTCATCGGGAGGGCGTTGACGGCACGCAAGAAGACCCTCAAGCGAGGAAAGTTCGGACCCTGGCTCGAAGGTCTGGAATTCAGCAAGCGCACGGGGCAGCTCTATATGCAGGTCGCGAAGGCCTACGAAGAAAAGCGCAACGCGTTGCGCTTTTGCGAAGGGCTCTCCCTTCGTCAGGTCGCGAAGCAGCTGCAGGCAGACCCGAAGGGGGAGAAGCCCGCCAGGAAGAAGCCGACGCACGCGGAGATCCTGCAACGCCACATCGACGCGATCAAGAGTCTATTCGAAGAGCTCTCCCTGCAGGAGAAGAAGGCGTGGCTGAACCAGCTGCAGGAGGAGCTCCTCCAGCACGAGGACGACGAAAGCGAGGTCGTGGGCGCCGCTGACGGCGAGGCCAAGTCGGAGCGAGTCAGCAGTGAGTAGAGCCCCTGGTTCGAGCGACCGGCTCCGTGCGGCGCTCTATGCCCGCGTCTCGACCACCGGAAGAGGCCAGGAGCCGGACCTGCAGCTCGAAGCCCAGCGCCGCGTGGCCAAGCAGCGGCGCTGGGAGATCGTCGAGGAGCATGTGGACCTGGGCGTCAGCGGCTCGAAGGCGAAGCGGCCCGGTCTCGATGCGCTGATGCTGGACGCGCGCATGGGCAGGATCGACGTGGTGGCGGTCTTCAGGTTTGATCGCTTCGCGCGCTCCGTCCAGCACCTGGTCAACGCCCTTGCAGAGTTCGAGTCGCTCAACGTCCAGTTCGTCAGCCTCCATGAGCAGGTAGACACGACCACAGCCATGGGCCGGGCGATGTTTCACATAATCGCCGCGATGGCCGAACTGCAGCGCGAGCTAATCAGGGAAAACGTGCGTGCTGGCCTGGCCCGGGCTCGCGCCAGGGGGAAGACGCTGGGCCGGCCGCCACGGGTGGCGATCAGCCGCGAGAAGGTGGCTCGACTGCTCGCCCAGGGGCTGTCCGGCCGCGCGGTCGCGCGCGAGCTGGGCGCCCCGCCCACATCGGTGCGCAGAGTGATCAAGGCCCTGCGCCAAAACCCTTCGGAAGCGCAGGCCGAGAAGCCGCCTTCACCCGCCCGCGAGAGGCCCGGAACCGAGGCGGGCCGCAACACCTGATTGGGCGCGGGCGAGGCCATCACATAGCCGTGCTTGAGGGCCCCGGTCCCCAAGCGGCCCCATCTGGATGACAGGCAAGGTGCAGGCGCGCGAAGGGCCAGCGTACCTGGAAGACACAGCCCCGACCCCGATGCCGTTGTTTTGTTGCCGGGCCGCACGTCGGCTCTGCGGCCGCCCAACGGAGGAGCCGGGGTACAATGGGCGAAGGAGATCGAGGAGATGCCGGATCCGAAAGCATGGCGGTTGCCGCCCCCCGAGAACCACCAGGACTTCGAAGTCCTGTGCCGCGAGTTGACGTCCGCACGGCTCGGAGTCGAACTCTCGTTGTATGGCCGGTCGGGCCAGGCCCAGTATGGCCTCGATTTCTACGCCGACCTCGACGACGGCGTCCACGGCTTCCAGTGCAAGTCGGGACCGACGCTCACCTTCAAGGAGGTCGAGGCCGAGGTCAAGAAAGCCGATGGCTTCCCAGTGCCGCTGTCGGCCTACACGGTGCTGACCGCCGCGGATCGGGATGCCAGAGTCCAGGACGCTGTTCTTGCTCTGTCTGTTGAGCACCGCGCCCAAGGCAAGTTCTCCGTCGACGTGAACTGGTGGCCCGACATCCGGGACCGCCTCGTCGAGTATCCCAAAGTGTTCCGCGCCCACTACTCCCACCTCGCCCCTGGCCTCCCAGATCTGTTGCAGGGTGCCTCGCGCCGGCTTGATCGTGATTTCCCCGGCTCGTCCCTTGAGATCCGCTCTACACCGGGGAACATCGGCGTGACCGTGCAGCCAGGCCCCGGTGGTATCCCCCTCAAGATGACCTTCATCGGCAAGTGCGCGGCGGAGCGGTTCCACGCCGGGATGCGGTCAGGCGAGGAGATCGCCTTCGGGGATGGAGAGTTCAAGGTCTCGATGCCGGAGGCACTGACTCTCGTCTTCGGCAGCCCGCGGGAAGGGGACAGGTCGAGCCTTGAACTCAAGCCCTCGTTGACCGGCCGGGCCTTCCCAATCCAGCTCCTCATCGAGCCACGGCACTTCCACAAGAACCTCGCCCAGTTCAAGCGGTGGGCCCGCCGACATGCGGCCAGCATTGCCGCCACCCTCACCTTCCTTCGGGCTGGCACCGACGTTGAGGTCGTGGAACTCGTCCCCCAGTTGCTCCCGATGGCCCTTGTCGTAGAGCGGCGGAAGACACCAAAGGGACTCACGCTGCTTGCGCGAGGGGACCGCCAGTACGCGGGTGCCACGGCAGCCAAGGCGGTCGCCGCGGAGGAGGTCATCCGCGCGCTGGAGGAGGGAGCCTACGTCGGAATCTACATCGATAAGAAGTCCATTGCCTGGGAGACAGCCTCTTGCGATGGCTCGTGCCAGGGGCTCAAGGACGACCTCGGTATCCTCGCGGAATTGGCCGACAAGGCCGACTGGGACATCCTCCTGCCAGACAGGATTCCTCAAGAGGAGATCCGGTCGGCTGCTTCCCTCCTGGAGCTGTTCAAGACCGGCAGGCGAGTTCTGGCTCTGGGAGGCACGGCGAGGTTCAAAGTGGGATCGGAGGAGCAACTCGCGGGCCTTCGAGGGCTCCTCACCGAGGCCATCGAGCCGCTGTCAGCGGTGGTCAGGCAGAACCCAGGCGAGATCGAGCTGCTTGGGGCGCACTACTGGATGCCGGCGACCATCCTGCGGCTCGACCGAGTCACGATCCCACCGGACTGCCGCGAGCGGATCTTGGCCGCGACCGAGCTGCCGCTGACGATGGAGATCGAGATCCCCGACGACGTGGAGGTTGTAGAAGAACTTGCTGAAGAGGAAGAAGTGGCATGAAAAAACGAAGGTGCCTCTTCACGGGCGTACACGTTCCAGACGGGGCTCGCGTCGAACACGCCCCCCCGAAGAAGATGGGGGGACGCTTCACATCGCGCACGTCGGTCTCATCGTCGTTCAACAACGACGCCGGCTCCACTATCGACGATGCCTTGGTGCGGAGTTGGAGGTTCCTCACAGTCCTCCTCGCCCCAGCCATGAGCGCGGAGCACCGAAGCGCGGCCTCGCTTGACGTACAGGTTCCAGGTGCTGGTGTCGCCTACTCGGTGAAGCCGGGCGGCTACCTCGTGAGGAAGGGCGTCGAGATCTACGAGAAGGACGAGGCGGGTCTGCCCAGCATGTTCGCGGGCCCGAACCTCGAAGTGCTTCGGCAGATGGCCGACGGCGTTGGCCTGGCCGGCAAACCCATCCTGCTGGATGTTCCCGACCCAGGAGATGGCACGCTTGGCATCGAGGAGCCACTAACCAACACGCCAGCGATGATCGGCGGTCTCCGCGCTATCATCACCGCGTTCGACATCTCTGCGGGGAGCGCGCACGACAAGTGGACCAGGTCCAGGTGGACGCATGCTGCCCGTCAGCTGGTGCGTTCGGCGGTTGAAGGCATCATTGATGCCGACGCGTACCTGCCCATCGTCTGGGGGATCGATCCGAGAGTGTCGGCCGATTTCAAGCGCTTCCTGGCAAGATGCGGAGTGGTTGGGCACCCTCTCGACCACGTACTTGCGGTGTCTGGGAACCCGGCGACGCGGACCTTGGACGCAACCTGGTTGGTGTTCGGTCACGAGGCGATGTCGTACCGCTTGTGCAACGACTACCGCGACAAGGACTTCACGGAGATCGTCAGCTGCAGCCCGACACGGAACGGCCTGCGCTCGGAGACGCGAGACGTGCCCTACGGGTGGCGCCTCCCCAGGGGCAAGGGGCTTCGCACTATCACCCCGACGCAAGCTCATCCTCAGATGAAGTCGCTTGCGCGTCTGATCCTCGAAGATAGGGCGAAGGCAGCATCGTACGCAGCCATCCTGGGGGAACTCGCAGACTCATCGCGCCTCCCAGAAGTCCTTTACAACTGGTGTTTCCATTGTCGCCGAAAGGGCCGACTGTTCAGCAGCGTAAGGGAGTACTGCCGCCAACGTCTTGTCGATCTCTACGGGAGGGACGGGCAGGACTGGCGAGAGAGAGTCGCCATGGTTGTCGGCCAAGAAATCCCAGAGGAATTCGAGAAACGCACTCCGGACATGCCCGACCGAGTCGAGGCCGGCCACCGGGAGCCTTGGGCTTCGGATGTGGCCCGCTACTACCGCGGAGCCCTCCAACAGATGTTCCAGATCCACGGGCCTCCGCAGGCAGTGAAGTTCAACGCTCCCCTGGAGGCGAGGGTGAAGCGCCTGAATCCAGAGTAGCGCCAGTTGAAGTGCCGGATCGCTCTTTTAGCCCGTCAATCCACGGTTTGAGCATCCCCCACGACCGCAGCGACGACAGCAGCCTCACCAGCGGCTCGTTGCCCTCCAGGTGTCCCAGGTCGTCCAGTCGCTCCGCGAGCAGGTCTGCCACCCAGACGACCTCCAGGCCGGGCCGCAGCAGCTCCTGGGCGCCTCCCCCGCCGTCCCTGGGCTTGGGCCCCCCGTGGTACAGCACCTGGCGGTACTTGAACCCCAGAATCCCTCTGACGCACTCGTCGGCCGCCCGCTGGCGCGCTTCGAGCCTCAGCCTGTCGCTCGCCGGCAGGTCGAGCTTGGAGAGGTCGAGGACGGTCGAGAACTCCGCAGCGAACGCTCGCAGATAGCCGGGCGTCAACGAGTCCTCCAGGTGGGCCTTCACCTCGCCCCAGATGCGATCCTGGACCTGCCCCGCTTCATCGAGCTTGACGGCGATCACGTCGATGTCGGAGTAGCCGTTGGGCACCTTGTAGCGCGTGTCGCTGCGCACGATGTAGCCCTGGCTCTCCAGCAGGACGCGGACGAGATCCTGGACGGGTTCCATGGCGACTCCCGGGGGCCGAAGGTGAGGGCCGAGCCTACCACGCGCTGACGGTATGACCTCCAGCATCGAGCGCAGCCTGGGGCTTGGCATCCGCACTGATCCCGCGCGCCGCTCCCAGCAGGTCCACTCGTGCATCATGAAGGTAAGGTCAACGAGTTGCGTGGAGACCTGTGCGGCCGCTGGGCGCTTCCAGTTCGAAAAGTGACATCGAGGACTGCCCGGCCGCCACGCGCCGGCCTGGCACCATGCCCGCCCAGCCTATGCTCTGCGTATGTAGCGGGGCTCCCCGTGCCGCGTGGTGTCCATGATCGCCAAGACCCGGATGTTACAGGCCATCAGCACCGCGACGAAGCGCCTGCGCCAGCCCTGCCAGGAACCCTCGTCACCACCTTGAAAGACCCAGCCCATGCCGCCGAAATCCAAGCTGCTCCCCCACCTCGACAAGCTCGGCACCGTCCCCGACAAGCAGCTGGCCGATCTCGTGGGCTTGAGCTTCGAGGCGGTCCGCAGATACCGCCAGCGCCACGGCATCCCGGCCCACTGGCGAGGCGAGGGCGAGCCCCAGCCCGGCGGGGAGACCAGTCCCGTTCCCAGGCGCAAGACGCCGTCGCCCCGGGCCAAGCCCACGCGCAAGCGCCGCAAGTCCAAGCTCGATCCTCACCTGGACAAGTTGGGCGTGCTGCCCGACAAGGAGGTCGCGGAGCTGGCCGGCGTCACGCCCGAGAACGTCAGGGCCTACAGGAAGCGTCGCGGCATCCCGGCCAGGTGGCGAGGCGAGGGAGAACCCCTACCCGACGACGCGACACCTGCGCCCCCGGCACCGAAGCGCGCGAGCCAGCCGCGCAAGGACAAGCTCACCCCCTATCTGGCGGAGATTGGCATCCTGGAGGACGCGGTCATCGCCAGGAAGGCCGCCACGACCCCGCAGAACGTCAGGAACTTCCGGCTGCGCCGCGGGATCCCAGCCCGATGGAGAGGCGAAGGTGTGCCACTGGCCGGCGAAGCCGAGATCCTGCAGGCGGCCATCGAGGAGCCCGAGCCGGACCTGCCCCCCGAGCCCGAAGAGGTGCTGCGCGAGCCCGAAGAGGTGCTGCGCGAGCCCGTGAGCGTCCCGGCGAAGGAGGAGCCCGCCCAGCCCGCGGATGCGCGCCATACGGACGCCCAGCAGGCCGAGGAACTGCCCCCGGAGCCCGAGGACGCCCTGTCACCCGGGCCCGCCAAGCTCGCGCTCCAGAACGCCTACTCCGTGACGGTCGAGGGGCCCGAAGGCGAGACCGAGTACGTGGCGGTGGGCGCGGACATCGGCGATGCGGCGCTCAAGGCCCTGGCGGCGCTGGGGGTGCACGGCATCGAGGGGACCGTGGTGGGGATCCAGTTCTTGACGCAGGCGCTGGCGTAGCCCTGGCACCGCCTCTTCCAGCTCGTCGCTGTCAGCTCCCACGGCGCCCTGCTGGCGTCCCCTGCAGCCATCCCGGTGTTTGTGGGTTCTGGTGAATGAGGCCTCCCAGTACCTGCGCAGCCCCCTGAGGCCGATGCCGCTGCGGGTCTGCGTGCGCAACAGCCCCTGATCGCAATGGGTGTTCGTGCGCCCTGACAGGGTTTCTGAGGCAGCCCAGACATGGATGACCGCACCGACGACGGAGGCAGGCTCTCGGGCGAGATCATGGAGCGGAGCCGCCGGCCCTGGCGCAGAGTCACCTGGATGGCGCAGGGCTGGCCCAGAGGGGCAACTGGACCTGGAGGCGAGCCTGGGCCCGCTGGAGCGCCGGCAGCGGCTTGTTGGCGCCGCCACCGCCCAGGAGCAGTGGTCCAGGAACCTACCAAGCTCCAGGTGCCAGAGGCGGTCGGTGGGACATCGGGACAGCTGGCGCGCAGCGCCCAAGAGCGCCACGGACTATTCGTCGCCCGGGTAGACACCATCGACAAGGTCGTTCTGCAGCACCCTGAACTCCCGCCCATACAGCTCGCTGTCCCGGTCGAGCGCGACGATAGTGTAGGTGTAGCCGTCGTTGTTGTCCTGATCGTGCCAGAACTCCTCGTTGCGCAGGTTTCCCTTTATACCATACCTGCCGGGTGGCAATTCGCAGCCACGCCAGACTCCCATGTGGCGGATCTTGGCGGGCACCTCGGTTTTCACCTTCATCTTGCTGCCAGGCCTGAAGACTGGCGGGGGCATGTGACCTCCTGCCGATGAGTCTACGCGAGTTCTTCTGCGCGCTCAATGCTGGAAGCACGCCTCACGGTGTCGAGAAGTGCACAGGTTGTCGAGAGACACCGGCATCCTGCGGTGCAGGTAGTCACGCCGAATCGCCAGTTGTGAGGGGCTCTTTCCAGCTCCGATCACCGCAGTTGACACTCGGCGTCTTTCGACAGTACGGTGGGTGTGGAGGTATCGAGAACTCAAAAACAAGCCGAGCCATCTCAACCCTGGCCCTCGCGACGATCCGCTCCGATTCGGTCCGATTTCGGTCCTGTCTGGTCCGACCCGCTGCGACAAGGCTTTGAAGCCTCCTTGAACCCCGGCTCCGGCCGGGGTTCTCAAGTGTTGATGCAGGATGTCAGTCCCCGTAGTGGACACTGTAGCGGGGCTTCAGCCAGGGGCGGAACTGGGGGCCCCCGCACGGAGTCGCCATGTCGGCGCCCGGCGAGGCCGGCTCCTGTCCGCTTCCAAGAGGGGGAGCCGAAGCAAAGCAGCTGGGCCCAAGGCCCAGGGCCTGTCAGGATCCTCGACGAGCGGCCCCTACAAGCGCAGCGTTGATAGACTGACCAGCGGCTCGTGGCCGAGGTCGTCGAGTTGGTCCCCGAGCAGGTAAGCCGCCCAGATGACCTTCTGGCCGGGGCCGCAGTTCCCCTACTGGCCACGCTGAAGCCCGCCTCCCTCCCACCGGCCGCGTTCACCCTCCCGGTGTCAACACGTAGACGGCCCCTGCGCCCGATCCGCCCGTCGCCTCACCAGGGGCGCCGATCAGCAACTCACCCCATCCATCGCCGTCGAGGTCCCCGATGGCAAGCCCTTGGCCCGCGGTGTCGGCGGCGCTCTCTCCGTACACCCAGGCTTGGGAGTCGGTGATGCCGTACGTGCCGCTCATGGGGCCGTAGAACAGATGAGCTGCGCCCGCGCAAGCTCCATTCGAGGACTCCAATGGGGTGCCCACGAGCAGTTCGAGGGCCTCGTCGCCGTTGACGTCGCCGATAGCCAGGCCGCTGCCGGTCAAGGAGCCCCCGCTGCCGCGCACGATCATGTCGGCCGAGCCCAGGTCCATTGAGGCAAGGCCCGGTCCAAAGACCAAGTAGGCCGCGCCGGCGTTCGTTCCTGCTGCGTTGCCGTAGGAGCCGACGGCCACATCGCCCAGGCCGTCCCCGTTGAAGTCGCCCATGGCCAGGGCGATGCCAGCGTAGTCGCTTGCGCGTTCGCCCACCATGAAGACATCGGCCGATTCCAAATCCATGGTGCCGGTCACGGGCCCGTAGACCACGTAGGCGGCGCCGGAGCTGCCGCCACCGTAGCCGCTGCCTGAGGCGGGAATCAGCATGTCGCCCACTCCATCGCCGTCCACATCCACGCCAGCTCGGATGGCGCGGCCCGTGTAGTCGCCGGCACTCTGGCCGATCAAGCTGGCGTCGGCCTCGCTGGTGAGCGTGACAGCTCCCGACAGAGGGCCGTATTCGACGTAGACCGTACCCGAGGCGTTGCCCCCATCGTCGTTGTCGTAGGCGCCAATGACCGCGTCGGCCACGCCGTCCCCATTGACGTCTCCCAGATCCGAGCCGTGGCCGGTGCCGTGACCTCCAGTGAGCACGGCACCGGCGGTATGAAGTTCCACGTCGTCTGAGACAGGCCCAAAGACCACCCAAGCACTGCCAGGTGATAACCATGGGGCGCCGAAGATCACGTCCTCGAAGCCATCGCCATCAGCGTCTCCGGTGCCGATGGAGCGGCCAGCGCCGCGTGTGACGCTGGAGCCATTGATCTGGTGGCCCGCAACTCCCAAGCTGGACACGCCGGACAAGGGGCCGTGGACCACGTAGCCGCCGCCTTGACGGTCATCTGCGTAGAGGGTGGCCACGACTACGTCCTGCCAGCCATCGCCGTCGATGTCGCCCACATCCACCAAGCGCCCGGCGTCTTCGTCGGCCGCGCCCCAGTGCTTGGCGCGCGCCTTGGCGATATCCATTTCTCCGCCGTACTCGCAGGACGCCTCGTCACCGTCGCAGTCGTTGTCCACCCCGTCGCAGGTCTCCTCCGCGCCCGGGTGCACGGTCTCGTCGGTGTCGTCGCAGTCGTTGTCGTCGGAGACGTATCCAGCGGGCTGATCGCAATCGACGACGGAGACGGCCTGATTGCCGTAGGCGTCACTGTCGGCGTCGGCGTACCAAGTGCCGGCGTCGGCCGCGTCGGCCTCGTCCGTCGCGCCATCGCAGTCGTTGTCGATGCCGTCGCAGACTTCGACGGCCCCGGGATTCACCCCGGAATCGCCATCGTCGCAGTCCTCGTCTTCGGCGTACCCGTCGTCATCGGCGTCTACGGGCTGGCTGTCGCCGGTGTCGCCGGCAACTCCGGTCTCCTGGGCGCCATCGTCAGGCTTCTCTTCAGGGCAACCGAGGACCAAGGCAAGGCATGGCATGCAGAGCCATCCGGCGTGTCTCATGGTGCTTCTCCCGTTGGCCTGGGACGGGACCTCGCTGTTCGGGAAATAGCCTCCTCCAGCGTAGCACATGAACCGCGCCAGTTCGCGGGATCTAAGCGGTGTTGTCGTGGCCGCGCCGTCCCGCCAAGGCTGGTGGAGCCTGCAACGACGCGCGCTGGCTGCACAGGATCAAGCCGGTCTCGGCGGCTGCCCTCCTGGCTCTGGCCGCAGGCGCAGCGCTGCTGACCGAGCCGCTGTTCTCCCTCTTGCACGGTTTCTCGCTGCCAGGAACCGTGGCGCTGACCCTGGGTGGCATGGTGCTGGCCTTCGCCTATGAGACGACGGGTACGCTGTGGGCCCCCATCGCGCTGCACGCGGCGTCCAACGGGTTGTGCATCGCCTACACACTGGCCTTGGGGAGATAGACGGCGGCGTTGCACATCGCGTCTCCGCTGTCGCGAATCCGGTGCTCCCAGGCTGGATTTCGTGATAGGATGCCCTTGGCCCCGGCTGGGACCTCCCGACCACGCGTCCCCCCCCCCCCCGGGGGGGGGGGCCGGGGCGGGGCCCCCCCCCCGGCCGGGCGCCCCCCCCGGGGGCGCCCGCGCCCCGCGGGGCGCGGGGGGGTGCCCGCCGGACGGTGGCGC
>CAYVQL010000141.1:22757-26868 GCA_964454135.1 uncultured Enterobacterales bacterium
GTGTGGCCGTGGTGTGTCTCGCGCGCCCCGCGGGCCGCCCCCGGGTGGGGGGGGGTGGGGGGGTGGGGCCCCACGGCTACGGCCTGGCGCCTACACAGGCTTCGCACGCGCCACGCGGTGCTCCGGGCTCTGCCAGCCATACTGTCGCGCCCCGAGGCTCTTTGAGCATTGTGCGCTGTCAGGGCCGCTGGAGCGGCTGGCGCAGCAGCAGCCCTACGCAAGCGGGCGACAGCCTGCTCGCTGGGGCAGGTCCACCACAAGTGTGCCGACCCTCCGACGCCGCCAGCTCTACAGCCCCCCACCCATCAGCAGATAAGCAGCACCAGCCCCTGAGCCAGCGGAGTCCTCCGAGTAGGCACCCGCCAAGATGTCGTCGTAGCCATCGCCATCCACGTCGCCCGCTCCAGCCACCGCGCAGCCTGCCTGATGGCTCTCCCCCTCGCCTCGCAACCTGGCACCGGCATCAGCCAGTGAACTGGAGCCAGAGACCGGACCGTATACCAGGTAGGCAGAGCCGGCGTAGGTCGCCGCGGCGCAGGACTGGTACGCCCCAACAAGCACGTCATCATGACCGTCCGCGTCGACATCTCCAGCGCCGGCAACAGCGGAACCCGCCTGATCCCCAGGGGACTCACCCATCAGCATAGCGTCAGCGGCTCCCAGATCGATATCCCCAAGCGCCGGACCATAGACCAGGTATGCAGCCCCGGATGTCGTACCGCCGGTGTCCGAGCCGTGCGCCCCGACAAGCATGTCGTCGTAGCCATCGCCATCGACGTCACCAGCACAGGACACCGCGCGTCCGGCGTAGTCGTTTGGCGCGCCAACCAGCTTGGCGTCCGCAGTGGCGAGGGAGAGGGCTCCCGACGAAGGGCCAAGGACGAGGTAGGCAGCACCGGAGCCTGTGCCGCCCGCGGCACTGCCCCAGGCGCCGATCAGGACATCATCCAGCCCATCTCCATCCACGTCGCCACAGCTGTCCACCGAGTACCCCGCTTGGTCATTGTCCATCTCACCGAGCAAGAGCGCGTCGAAGCCCGACGCCGACACCACGCCCGACAGAGACTCCCAGTAGACGTACACGCCGCCACGATAAGAACCAGCGCCATCCAGACCGAAGGCACCGACGACAAGGTCAGCCTGGCCGTCCCCGTTGAGATCACCCGACATGGACACAGCTCCACCCAGGTAGTCGCCCTCGGCCGAGCCAGAGATCAGCGCGCCCAGTTCAGGCTGGAGGATCGTCGATCCGCTCACGGAACTCGTGACCAGGTACGCCTCCCCGGCACGCGAATTGGCGTAGACGGATCCCACCAACAAGTCGGAGCGCCCGTCTCCGTCCGCGTCTCCGCCACCGGCCACTGCGTAGCCAGTCCAGCTTTCGGCTTCGCTGCTCACCAGCACGGCATCGGAGGAGGCCTCCAGGCTCATCCCGGAGATGGGTCCTTGCACCAGGTAGGCAGCGCCAGCGAAGTCGGACCGGCCATATGCGCCGACCAGAATGTCCATGTGGCCGTCACCGTTGACATCGCCTGCTGGCGATAGCGCCCCACCAGCATGATCCCCGGTGGCACCTGTCAGCTTGACGTCTGCCGTACCAAGGTCGATGTCCCCGTAGATCCCACATGCGTTCGGAGTGCCGTCGCAGTCGTTGTCAATGCCGTCGTTGCAGACCTCTTCGGCGTCGGGATTCACCTCGTCGTCCCCGTCGTCGCAGTCCCCTTCGTTCTCGGTGTACCCGTCCTCGTCGTCATCCACGTCAGCAGGATCGACATCGGTGTCGTGCGAATCGCTGTCGGCGTCCGTATCCGCGTCGGTGTCGCCATCAGCGTCAGTGTCGGCGTCCGCTTCCTCGATGGTTCCGGTATCCGCAGGATCGCGAGCGTCCTTCGCCAGGCAACCGTAGGAGAGCGTCGCCAAGCAGGCCAATAGCCCCCCCGCCAGGACCGTCCGCACGCACGTCGTATCCATCATGATCTCCTCCTCCTTCTTCTACGGCGCCCCGCTGACCGCGCCATAGTCGTCTTGGCCCCAGCATTCCACCTCCCCATCCGCCGTCACGGCGCAGCTGTGCCAGTACCCGCAGGCGACCCCGGTGTAGGTCCCAGATGGAGGCGTGGCCTGCCCGAACGTGTCCAGACCCCAGCACTGCAGACCGCCCTTGACATCGACGGCGCAGGCATGGCTGTGCCCACCGGCGACCTGCTGGAAGCTGCCCTTGGGCGGCGTGGTCTTGCCCGCCGTGTCGTCGCCCCAGCACTCAAGGGATCCCTTCGTGTCGACCGCGCAGCCGAAGTCGTAGCCGAGCCCGACTTGAACGAAGGTGCCCTTGGGCGGGGTCGTCCTGTCGCTGCCCCCATACCCCCAGCAGTTGATGGCGCCCGCTGTCGTGAGCCCGCAGGAGTAGGACCAACCGGCATCCGCTTCGACGTAGGTGCCGGCGTCAGGCGTGGCCTCGCCGTGGCTGTCGTTTCCCCAGCAGCTCATCGCCCCGCCCGTTTCCACTCCGCAGGTGTGCGCCCCGCCTGCCCCCACGCTGGTGAACGCATCCAGAGGAGCGCTTGTCTGGCCAGTGGAGTTTTCGCCCCAGCAGGTGACCGTGCCATCCGCCTCGATGCCGCAGGCGTGGAAGTCGCCTACCGCGAGGTGAGCGAAAGCCGTGCTGGGCGGGCTCGTCTCGCCGCTGGATCCCGAGCCCCAGCAGTAGACTGTCCCATCACCGCGCAAAGCGCATGAGAAGCGGGCCCCGGCCCCCACCTCGACCCAGGCCTTGGGGTCGATGCCCGGCTCGCCTGTGTCCGTGTCGGCGTCGGAATCGGTGTCCGCGTCCGCATCGCTGTCGGCATCCGCGTCGGAGTCGCTATCGGCGTCGGCATCCGAGTCGGTGTCGCCGTCGGCGTCTGCATCGGTATCAGCGTCCGTGTCCGCGTCGGTGTCAGTGTCCGTATCCGCATCGCCATCCGGGACCGTGTCTCCCGCGCTGTCAGAGGCCTTGCGAGCGTCGCGGGGCATGCAGCCAACCAGCACCACGGAGAAGAGCAGCCCCATGTTCTTCGTGCCCATCACCACCTCCCCTGGATGGCGAGGCCACCCGGTCTCACGGACACACCCAGGTCCGTCGTGGCCCACAGAGCGATGCCCGTCCCAAGCAGAGCGGCGGCCCCGACGGCCTCCAGCGCGGCAGCCGTGCGCGCCGGCCGCACCTCGTTCTCGTACATCTCGTCCGCGATGGCGTCGTCGGGCTCCGCGAGGAATTCGTCGTACCGTTGCCGGGCACCGGCGTAGGTCACCACGGCCGCGACGCCCAGGCCGACGCCCCCTGCAGTGACGACGGTGTCCAACGCCAGCCGGCCCCAGGGTAAGGAGGGCGCGGGAGCGGCCTCTGCAGGCGCCAGCGTGACATCCACGCGCGTGACCTCGTCGGCGAGCACGTCTATGGTGCGCATGTCGGGGACATGTCCGGCCAGGGCCACAAGCAGCTCATGCTCTCCGGCCCCCACCTGCTCCAGCGTCATGGGCCCCGTTCCGGCCTCGATACCGTCCAGGAGGATGGAGGCCTCCAGGGGCATAGGCGCCACGACCAAGGTCCCGAAGCGCTCCTGCTCCAGCACCAGCTCCACGGTCGTGGTCTCGTTCGCGGGTACGCGCAGGGTCTGGCTGACGGACAAGTACCCGGGAGCGCGGAGTTCGATGCGGTGCGAGTCGCAAGGCACGGCCTTTGCCACGTAGGGTGTGGTCCCCACCTGCTCTCCATCCAGATAGACCGTCGCGCCCTCGGGCTCGGAGGAGACCATCAGGGCGCCGTCGCCCACCTGCAGCTGCAGCTCGGCCCGCTCGATGAGGTCTTGCCGCACGTTCACGGTCGCGGAAGCGCGAGCGCATTCGGTCCGCGCTACGACGTGGTGCTCTCCCGGCGAGATCCCCTTCAGCATCGCCGGGGTTCTCACGCCGGTGTCTTGACCATCGAGCAGGATCTGCGCCCCCACCGCGTTCGTGGACACGAAGAGATCGCCAGACGGCGGGGGCGGTGCTGGTGGGAGAGGCTCTGCCGGGACGGCCTCCTTCTGATCCTCGGTAGCGGCGGCGCTCACCTCCTGGCCACCGGCGGGGG
>CAYVQL010000142.1:0-26829 GCA_964454135.1 uncultured Enterobacterales bacterium
CATCGAGCTCCCACCCACTCCGCTCGAGATCTCCACAAGTGGCAGCTTCACCATCGCCAACAGTGGCCAGGGCGTGCTGGAGCTCACGCTGACGCTCAACGGTCCGGACTTCAGCATCGTCCCAGCAGAGACCAGCATCGATGTCGATACGGAAGTCGACTTCACCATCACCTACCAGCCCACCGTCTTCGAGCAGCAGCAAGCCGAGATCCGCATCGAGCACAACGCCCTGGGGTCAGCCATCGATCTCCAGGTCCTGGGCAGCACGGACGACGACGCCGACGACGATGGCTACCGCCACGAGCTGGCCGAGGGCGGCGATGACTGCAACGATTTCAACGCCTCCGTGCACCCCGGCGCCACGGAGACCTGGTACGACGGCGTGGACCAGGACTGCCTGGGCGACAGCGACTACGACATGGACGGCGACGGCCACGACATCATCACCCACGGCGGCGATGACTGCGACGACGAGGACGAGACCATCCATCCGGGCGCCATCGACATAGATGGCGACAATGTGGACCAGGACTGCGACGGCGAAGACGACTGACCGGCGCTCGTGCCGCGTGCTAGAGCGGCCAGCCCGCTTCGTCTGTCGGTGCGGCCTTGACTGGTGACAACAGGGACAAGAGGTTGCCTGCGTTGGTGACTACCAGGACCTGCCTGTCGGCGATGACGGGAGTCACCGTGATGCCATTGGGCATCCAACCCTCGTCGAAGGTCCAGCGCGCCTCGCCCGTCTCCTCGTCTACCAGCCACAAGCTGCCATCAGACGATCCAAGCAACAGGCCCGCCGAGGTGATCTGCGCCTGGGTCAGCGCCCCGGTCGTCTCGCTGTCCCACTCCCAGATCAGGGTGCCGGTCAGGCTGTCCACTGCGCGCAGTCGGCCGTCGGCCCCCGGCACGTAGAGGGTGCGGTCCCTGATCGCGGCCCGTGCTGCGGTGCCGTGCTCAAGCCTCCAGCGGACGTTCCTGGTCTCCATGTCGAGCGCAATGAAGGGAGCTGAAAAGCCGCCTACGAAGAGGTCCCTGCCACTGACGAGGGGTTCGGCCACCAGGTCGGGGTAGCGGCCCTCACCCACCGGGCGTTCCCAGCTCGGCTCACCGCTCTGACGGTCCAGGGCTACCAGCCTGCCGTCGTGAAAACCGCAGAGCAGCATATCATCCGCGAGCACGGGAGAAGGCGCTCCGTAGAGCTCGAGCTCTGACTCGCGGGATTGATCGGGTGGGTGCGTGTAGAGCCACATGCTCTCGCCCTTGGCCAGATCAAGGGCGTGGACCACGTTGTCGAGCGCAGCGACGTAGACGACTCCTTCGGCGACCAGCGGACGCGCCAGCACCGGGGCGCCCGCGAAGTGGCGCCAGACAGGCTCTTTCGCTCCGAACTCGTAGCGCCAGGTATATCCAGCACCATCCGAGAAGAGAATGCCATCCTCAAGAATCACGGGCTCGGCCTTGACGGGAGCGCCGGCATCGTAGCGCCCGACCACTGTGCCTGCCCCGCGGTCGAGCTGGAAGAGCGACTGCTGGTTCGCGGCGCCGATGTAGATGTGCTGCGCAGAGACTGCGGGCCGAGAGAAATCGGCGTTGGCCGAAGCGTTGTAGCGTGCGCCAGGAAGCTGGCGCTGCCACTGCGTGACCGGCGGAGCCGTGATCTCGCCAGAATAGTCGGCGGCTTGAAACGGCATTGGCCCGACGGGACCCAGCGGCGCGCTGGAGCCCAACAGAAGCAGAGCGAGCGTCGGGAGGGGCATCAGGTGCCCATCTCCTGGCCCCTAGCCTCCAGCAAGGTCGCCTGTTCAAGGCGCGGACTCTCGGGGAAACGGGCTCGAAACTCGGCGGCCGACTTCTTGAGCGCCGCAGCGTCGCCGGCCTCCAGGTCCAGCTCCATCACCTCGATCAGCGCCTGCTCGGCCAGGTAGCCCTTCAAGGAAGTGGCCAAGTCGCGGTAGATGGCGCGCGCTTCTCCGACGCGGTCCGCTTCGATGTACAGGACGGCCAGACGATTACCAGCTGCAAAGGTGTAGATCCCACCACGGTCAGCCTCGTAGGCCTGCTCGAAGGCGTGCATGGCCTTCTCTTTTTCCTGCAGCCGCATCCACGTATCGCCCGCACGGATCCAGGCCTCGCCGGCGGAAAGACCCCAGGCGTCTTCTCCCACGGCTTCGTAGCCCTCGGCACCCTTGCGGAGCGCCTCGACGTGGGCGCTGTCGCTGAGGTCGTCGGCCGGTCCCAAGCCGTAGAAGGAGAGCTGGGAGGGTTGCGGGACATCACGCGCCACCTTGGCGATGGCCGCGGAATAACCACGCTGCGAGTCCCGAATGCAGGTGGAGCCCTGCCCGACCACCAGGGTGATCAGGAGTACGGCGCCGATGACGCCCAGCCCTTGTTTCCAGTACCCGAGCAGCAGGTTGGCCACCTGCATCTGCACGCGGAAGACGACATCGGCCTCTTGGTCCGAAGGCGTGATGGGGGGTTCAGATTGGTTCTGGGCCACGGCTCCTCCGACGGCAAGACGCACGGCCTGCGCTGGGCGGCCTCATCCCCCGCCCCCTAGCTTCAAGCGCGGTGAACGTCCAGCCCTTCTGCCAAGCGAGCCCGAATCAGCGTTCGAGCTTCATCGTGATGCCCGAACCCTGCACCTCGAAGTGCACGTGGCGATCGAGCGTGAAGTGCTCTTCGTTGGCTGGGCGCACCGTGAAGCGGTGGTTGCCCTCGGTGAGCTCGACCTTGACGGGCAGCACGCCGACGAACTGGTTGTCGATGAAGAGCTTGGCGCCCTTGTAGGCGTCATTGTAGAGCGCGACGAGCCCGCTGACGGGCTTGTTGGACTTCAGGTTGACCGTGCCCAGGTCTTCGTCGGAGCCTGCGTCGATGGTGGCCACCTTGGAGACCGAGTCGTAGCCGTCCAGCTCCAAGCGCACGACGTGTCGGCCGAGCGGCACCTCTTTGTTGTTCAGCGGCGTACGGCCGATCAGCTGGTCCCCGAGCTTGACGATGGCGCCCACCGGGTTCGAACGGATGGTCAGGGTGCCGCTGGTGGAGGCTGCCTCGGTGGAACCCCAGATGGTCTCGCCGGCTCCCTGCGCGCTGGGCTCGGCTTCGGCGACCGGTTGCGTCGCGGGCTCTTCCATGGCGCCCCAGAGGGTGCCCTTTTCCGCGGCCGGAGGGCTGGCCTCTTCAGGTGCCTCTGCCACAGGGGCTCTGGCTTGAGGGCTGGGGGCAGGCGTTACGGGAGCGGGTTCCGCTGGCGGAGCGGTACGGGGTTCCGTCGCGGCGGTCGTGGCCTCTTCGGGGGCGGGTGCCACGGCGGCACCCGGGTCGGGGCCTTCCTCGCCTGGCTCCAACGCACCCAGCTCGGCGGGTTCGCCCTCGATGGGTTCTCCTTCAGTGGGTTCGCCCTCTCCCTCGATCAGCTCGTCGGGACTTGGCTCCGGGGGCGCCTGCGCCACGGGGGGCGGACTGGGCCGCTCCACCGGAGGCTGTTGCACCTGGGGCTCGGTGGCGGGCGTGCCTTCCTCCGGGCCGGACGAAGCCAGGTCCGACGGGCCCCTGGTCATGATGAACACCCAGATCAGGAGCGCCAGGATGACGAATGCGCACAGACCCAAGCCGATGAAGATGTTGCGGTTGCTGCTGGGGTGCGCCCCGGGCGGCGGTGGGGGCAGCGCGCCGCTGTCGCTGTCCTCGTCGAAATCCTCGGCATCGTCCATCCAGGCGCTGTCGTCAGCCAGATCGTCGTACTCGTCTTCGAGCCCCTGACCGGCAATGCCCTGATCGTCAAGGGATGGGGCGGACTGGTCCTCCTGGACAGGGTCCGCCGCGATGGGCGGATCGTCGGGCAAGGGATCAGCTGCGGGTTGGCCGTGATGCGCGGGTTCCACTGCGTCCGGGTGTTCTACGGGCGGCGCAGGATCCGCTTGCGCGGGCACGGTTTCCGCAGTTTCCGGCTCTTCCAGCCCGGATTTTCCGATCTCCGGCGCTTTGATCTCCGGCGCTTCGATCTCCGGCGCTTCGATCTCCGGCGCTTCGATCTCCGGCGCTTCGAACTCCGGCGATTCGATTTCCGCTGCAGAGGCAGCCGCAGCCGAGGTATCGGGGATGATGGTATCGGACTCGGACAGGGGGGCTGCCACCGGAGCTTCGACCTCGCGCGGCACAGCGGTCTCGGGAACCAGCGAGGCTGGCTCTCCCGGAGCATCGACCGGCAGGTCCGGCGCGGCCGTGGGAGCGGCGGGCTCGGCCAGGGGGGCGACGCTGGGCGTCGGGGCGTCCGCAGCGTCCAGTCCCCCAGGTTCCGGCAGATCGAACGCAGCCGGCGCCTGCGGGGTGAAGAGCATCGGAGTTGCGGGAGCGTCGGTCAGCGGTGCGCCGAAGCCAGGCCTGCTGCCAGGGCGATCCCGCCGGAGCGGCGCGGGCTTCTCGCTCGAAGAGTCGGGCTCGGACCCCAAGCCGAAGCGCGGCTCGGGGGCGTCCAGATCCGCGCTGCCGGAGAAAGGCTCGGGAGGCTCGATGGCGTCTATGCTGGGTGGGGGCGGCAGAGCGGTGGTGGCGCTCGGGACTTCAGCCGCGTCCGGATCGGCGGACTCCGGAGCGGCCGTCGCGGGTGGAACGACCCCATCTTCGAGTGGCGATAGCGGTGTGCCATCTCGAAAACAGAAATCCACGCGATCATCGTAGCGCGACTGGCACTGGCTGCAGATCTTCATGTTCTGGCCGTGGAATCCCTTGGGAAGCATAGAAGTATACGTTCGCCAGACCTGCCGGGCAATCCCTTGCGGGCGATGCTGCGCCAGCCGAACGGATATTGTAATTCTTAACCGGGGCGTTCGAGAACGTCAGGAGGATGTTCCCTCGGTTTTTTCCAGTCTTCCCGTTCATGCAGGTGGGCGGTGCGATCCGCACCATCCAGCGGCGGGCATATGTCGCCCAGGCCCCAGGCATGGCCCATGTCCTCTAGTTGGCCCTTGTTCAGGCGCAGGCTGCGCAGTCGGCTGACGCGACAGTCCGACGCCGCCAGCTTCATCAGCTCCAGGAGATCGCGGGGGCGGATCCAGCGAGGCTGGCCTTCCCCTGCAGGATGCACACCCGTCTGCAGCAGAACCAGGCTGCGGCCCCGTTCGTCCTGGGCCACCGCAGGAGCCACGAGGCGTACCAACGCGGGACGCAGATCTCGCCTGCGGGGACCCTTCTTCGTGCGGCGGGTGACGATCAGCTGTGGGCTGTCCAGCAGGCTCTGCAGCCGCTCTGCCAGCTCCTCGCGGGGCAGCGGAACGCGTATGCCGTAGCGCAGCCCGGCCAGGGTGGCCATCAGCGAAGGTTCTCGCAGCCCGATCTGGGCGGATCCGAGCACGAAGAGCCCCTCGGGGAGCAGCTGGGACAGGTCCCGCAGCAGGTCCTCCCCTGCCCTGCTCTCCACCAGCAACAGGTCCAGGTAGTCGTCCAGGCTGTCCTCACCGACCGGCAGCGCACTGGAGAGCGCAACGCGGGGGTGGGCGTGGAAACCCTGGCTGAACGCCAGTGGGACACGCGCTCGGCGCAGGGCGCGTATCCAGGTGGCCAACATGTCGCGATTCGACAGGTAACTGGCCGGCCTCATGCGGGCGGTCCTCAAGATCAGGCGCTGGACGGGATCCGGTCTCTGTCGTCGCGGCAGGCTAGGCAGAGAGGTTTCGAACTCGACCGGAGGGGCTGCCCGTTGCATCTCTTCGCAGAGCTTGGGAAACCTCTTGTTGGTGCCGCAACGGCCGCAAGGGCCCGATCTGCAGTCCTGCAGCGCGGCTCCACGTTGCGCTCTCCCCCACTCCTTTCGCAACCAGTCGCGGCTGATGAGGGGATCCGCCACGTCCCATGGAAGAGGCTCCTCGAGCGCGCGCGCACGCAGCGAGCGCTGCGGATCCCATCCCTCCTCCTCGATGGCCTGTCGCCACAGGTCTATCCGCCGGTGTTCTCCCCAGGCATCGAAGCGGCAACCCAGACGCCAGGCACGCTCGATCACATCCGCCACGCGCCGATCCCCGCGCGTGATCAGGCCCTCCAGCCAGCTTTCTTCCGCATCGTGCTTGCCAAAGCGGATGGCCTTGTTCCTGCCAAGCGCGCGGGCCAGCAGCAGCTGACGGCGTCGCGTCTCTTCGGGCTGCAGCTGGGGCGCCCACTGCAGCGGCGTCCAGGGCTTGGGGACGAAGCTGCTGATCCCCAGGTTCAGGCGCGCGCGGCGGTTCAGCTTGCGTCCGCGGGCCAGCGTGCGCAGGCAGAGGTCCGCGATGGCCTCCACGTCCGCGTCCTGCTCGCCCGGCAGGCCGATCATGAAGTAGAGCTTCAGGTGGTTCCAGCCTCCACCGTAGACGCCTTCGGCCAGATCCAGCAGCTGTTCGTCGGTGGTCTGCTTGTTGATCAGAGCCCGCATGCGGTCTGTGGCCACCTCGGGCGCGAAGGTCAGGCCGGTGCGCCGTGGACCCACCAGGCGCGATGCCAGGTCCAGGCTGAAGCTGTCCAGGCGCAGGGAAGGCAAGGCCACGGACACATCGAGCTGCTGCGCGCGTCGGGAAACCAGGTCGACCAGCTCGGTGGCACGGGAATGGTCGCAAGCCGACAGCGAGACCAGGGAGACCTCGTCGTAGCCCGTGTTTCGCAAGCTGCGCTCGGCCAGGCTCCGGATCTTCTCGGGGCTGCGCTCGCGCACAGGGCGTCCAGTCATGCCGGCCTGGCAGAACCGGCAGCCGCGCGTGCAGCCCCGTGAGATCTCCACGGCCACCCGCTCGTGCACCTGGCGCGTAGAGGAGACGACGGGGCGGGTGGGGTACGGCGTCTCATCCAGGTCGCTGACCAGCCTGCGCACGATGCGCCGAGCCCCTTCTTCGGGCACCAGGGTGCCATCGGGCAGCGCCCGCACCGGGTGGAAGCGGGGGACGTAGATCCCCTCGATGCGCGCGAGCGCCTCCAGGAGCCCTTCGCGGTCTCTGTGGCCATGCTCCCTCATGGTCCGGGCGATCTCGCCGATCACCTCTTCTCCGTCGCCCAGCACGAAGAAATCCATGAAGGGCGCCAGGGGCTCCGGGTTGAAGGCGGTGGGGCCACCGGCGAAGATCAGGGGTTGTCGCCCGTGGCGCTGCGCGGCCCGCAGCGGGAGCTGCGCCAGGTCCAGCAGGTTCAAGATGTTGGTATAGGTCAGCTCGCTCTGCAGCGTGAAGCCGATCCCGTGGAAATCGGAGAGGGGATCGCCGCTCTCGAGCGCAAAGAGGGGCCAGCCGCGCTGCCTGAGCTCGTTCTCCATGTCGAGACCGGGCGCGTAGGCCCTCTCCGCCCATACCCAAGGGATGCGGTTCAAGATGCTCTGCAGGATCTGCAGGCCCAGGTTGCCCAGGGCCAACTCGTGCAGGTCCGGAAACACCAGGGCCAGCCTCAGGGCCACGGTGGCGGGGTCCTTGCGGACCGCGTTCATCTCTGCGCCCAGGTAGCTGGCAGGCTTTTCGACCCGCAGCAGCAGCTCTTGTCGTCTTCTTTCTCGACTGGCTCCCATGCGCTGATCTCCTCGACTGGGCATGGTCGCAGGGCCTACGACACGCTTGCGCTCATACCCCATCCAAAGCCCCGGTGTTACCAGGGCCCGATGGACGGCAAGATCATCGAACGCTTCGACGAGGCCCAGAGGCGCAGCATCCGCATGATGTCCGCGCTGATGAGCACGCTGGAAGAGGGCATGTCGGAGCGCGACATCGCGAACAGGGCCGAGGCCCTGCTGTCCGACTTCGGGTTTCACGGCTGGTTCTATCCACCCGAGATCCAGATCGGCCTGCGCACGAAGCGCGCTGGCATCTGGCGCTTGCCCTCCAGCCGCATCAGTCTGCGTCGGGGTGACCCCGTGATGCTGGCGCTGGGTCCCTGCGGCGAGCGTGTCTTCGGCGACATCGCCGCCACCGTCGTCTTTCGCAAGGCCGACTCCGAGCTGGTGTCATTGTCCCGGCAGTGCGTGCGCGCCACGTGCGGCTTCGCCAGCCGGCTCAAGTGCGTGGGCGAGGTCTACGTGTTCGCCCGCGCCTGGGCTGCCAATCATCGCATCGAGTTGGCCAACCACCGCAGCATCGGTCATGCGCTGCTGCCTCCGCAGGGGCGCCTGGCCCTGGGATTCCCACGCAGCACCCATGCGGCCACGTGGCTGCGCCGCTACCAGGTGCACTTCTTGAATCCGCTTCGCATGCAAGGCATGTACGCCATCGGTCCCCAGCTCAACAACGCGACCTCCGGTGCCCGTTTTCGCGAGATCGTATTGATCGACGGGGATCAGAAGCGCCTGCTCGGCCGCCCCAGCGCAGATGAAATCGGCGTCTTCTGAGGAAACGCCTCTACCCTGCTGGCTCCAGGGCGCGCTGCAGCGCCGCCACTATTCGCCGATAGGTCCCCGGTTCCTCCACGCCCGCCACTTCCACGGTGTAGAGCATGTGGCTGTCGCCCGGCACCAGGCTGCGGATGCGGGCCCCCACGTCTTGTTGCGGCTCGCCCGGCATGACAAGCCGCAGGCGCGTGCTCCCACCCTCCACAAAGACCAGGGTGTGCTGCGCCGGCATGGTGAACGTGAAGACGTCCACGGAGAGCTCCATCAAGCGGCCGGGTCCGTGCAGCAGAGAGATGCCCGGGCCATTGGGGGGCAGGATGAGCAGGTCCAGACCGTGGCCCGACGAGGCCTTCGCCTCGCCCTGGGTCCAGTTGTCGATGAAGCCGAGCAGAAAACCGTGCTGTGAGCGATCCGGCACGGGCACGCCCGCACGGATGACGCTGGCTTCGAAGCTGCGCGGCAGACCGTCGAGGGAGAACCAGCAACGCAGGTCTTCGCCGCCCGACAACCGCAGATCAGGGGCGTAGACCACCACTCCGCCGGGTTCGACGCGCACCAACTGGCCGCGGCTCCACCCCCCCTCACGTGGCAGCAGCTCGCAGCCGACCCTCTGTTCGGCCGCTTGTTCGAGGATTCTGCGGGGATCCTCCATCTGGTGCTCCTATGGATGGGCAGGGTGCTCCCACCGCTCGCCGCATGTGGGTGGCCCTCGAGCCGGAAGGTAGCATAGCCTGATAGACCTGAGGTTGAGTGCCCTGCCCTGCTCCGGAACAGGAGCGGAGCTCGTCATCCAGGTTTGTTCCGAGCAGAATAGCTACGAGGCCAGCTTGCGCGTCATCCATATCACCGATCTGCATCTTCACCGCCCCTTGCGGCCCAGCCAGCTGATGGGGAAGCGGCTGCTCGGCAGCGCCAACCTGCACCTGGCAGGACGCGCTGGGCGCTTTCAAGAGGCGACGCTGCGAACGCTCGTGGCCGATGTGGTCCAGCGGAAGCCCGACCTCGTCGTCTGTACGGGGGATCTGACGGCCATGGCCACGGATGCCGAGTTCGAGGCGGTTCAGGAGCTGCTGCGCCCCCTGACCGAGCGCATCGACTTCTTGCTGGTGCCTGGCAACCACGATGTCTACACGCGCGGCGCCTTCCGGGAGCGGCGCCTTGAGGCTCGCTTCTCGCGCTTCACCGGCGGCGGGGCCTATCCTGCGTTGCACCGCAGGGGCGATCTGGCGTTCATCGGCCTGGACGTCTGCCGGCCCCATCCGCTCCTGGCCAATGGCAGGATGCCGGCGGACCAGCTGGCGGAGCTGGAGCGGCTGCTCGGCGGCGATGAGCTGCGGGACATCTTCACCACCATCCTGGTGCACTACCCCCTGCGCGACCGGCACGGCGAACCCTACGGTCCCTGGACCCGGGGGCTGCTCAACGCCGCGGCGCTGGAGTCCATCCTGGTCAGCAGCCCCCAGGTGGGCTTGATCCTGCACGGCCACGAGCACCATGGTTTCCGCAGCGCCCTGCCTGCAGACCACGGCCCGATCCCGATCTGCGATCCCGGCGCATCAGGCCTGGCATATCGTCCGGATCGCGGATTCACGGCGCACTTCAACCTCTACGAGATCGACGCTGCGGGGCTGGGCCGGGTGGAGCGTTTCGCGCTGCAGGGCGAACGCTTCGTGACCGAGCCGGGCGGTGCCTACCGCTCGGGGACCTGATCGCCCTCCGGAGCCAGGATCGCGTCGCAGAGTCGCCAGGCGCGGGCATTGGCCATCTTGTCGCGCCCCACGTGCGCAGCGACCCGCTGCAGCGCCTGCCTCATGGATCCGGCGACCACCAGGAGCGGCTCGTCCTCTCCGGCAATGGCCACTTGCCAGGCGTGGGCCTGCATGGAGACTTCACTCGCCACCGTCGGTGGGAGCGCTGGCTCGCAAGCCATGGCGAGCTGCTCTTCCTGCACTCGCGACTCTTCCGGTTCCGGAGGTAGCGCTGACTCGAAGCGCTCGTCCGCTTCGGGGGGCAGCCCCTGCTCTTCCAGCGCCACGTCGGCATCTGGTGGCAGCGCTTCGGGCTCCCGGGGGGACTGGCTCTCCCGCGCTGGGAGAGCAAGATCCGGTTCTTCCGTCTCTGCTGCCAGCTCTGGCGGGGCGTCTTCGGATATCGCCGGCACCGGCGAGCTGGGCGGCGTTCGCGGCTCGTCCGCTGGCTGCTCGTCTGCTGGCGGGGCATCCGCTGGAAGGAGGGCCGGCGCCTTGCCCGTTTCCGGCCCATGCGCTGGCGGACGTGGTTCCAGGGAAGCGAAAGGAGCCTTCGGCGGCCTTGGTTCCGCGATGGCTTCCATGTCCTTCAGGACCTCGTCGAGCTCTCCCACCGCCTCTTCCGTGGGCACGATCAGCTTGACCGGCGCGGGCGCCGGGGCCCGTTTCTGCAGACGGGGCAGGGCCTCGTGCCGGCGAGAGGGCTTGTGAAGGCCGCCAGGAGCCGGCCGCACCAGGCGCCTACGGGGGCGCTTGCTCGCTGCCTCGTCGAGGCGAGGCAGGCCAGTGTGGGTGGGGGCGGGCTCGGACGGGGAGGGCTCGGGCCTGCGGGAGATCCGTCCGGCAGGCAATCTGGACGACGCGCGATAGACAGGCACTTCCCTTGTTCCCTCGTCACGGGGACGGGGGGACTCTTCGTCCACATCCGGCTTCGCCACAACGGCCTGCTCGTCGGTCTCGGCCACCGCGTCGTTTCTATCGTCCTTCCCCAGCGGGCTCCTGCGGATCACGACGGGGGCCGGAGCGGCTTCTCGACGTTGCTTCTTGCTGCGCCTCTTCTCACGAGGCATGGCAGGCAGCGACTCCCACTCTTCGGCGTCCGGACGCATCTTGTAGGGGGCGATCCCCAGCCGCTTCCTCTCGCCCTTGACGGCCTCCGGCGCGACGCCGGCCTCTGTCGCGATCACGCCATCGGGCTCTTGGCCGAGGCGCTCGCGGAAGGCAACCAGCGCGGCCAGCCCTTCTTCGCCGATGGCCTCTCCGCCGGTGCGAATGGCGGAGCGCGCCAGGCCACGACGCAGGCGCCTGGGGTTGGTGCCGAAACGCCTGGCCAGCTGCCGCAGGGAGCCGCTCTCGTGCAGCCGAACCACTTCGGGCCACCAGACCTCGTCCTGCACGCGCTTGTTGCCCGTGGTCTCGCGCAAGGCGGCATCGATCTCCTCGGCTTCGATCCCGTATTGCTGAGCAAGCTCGGCCACGGAACTCTCCTCGAGCGATTCGAGCAGCTCGTTCCACCATTCCTTCTCGGACAGCGTTGACATCATCTGGCTCCTGGTGAGCGCTTGGTAGCGGTTTGATCGTCCCTCGCGAGCTCCTGGACCACCGTGGCGGGCGGGCTCTGCGTTTCCCGACGAACCGTCTATCACGCCATCCCGATCCCGTCATCGTTGGACAGGACAGCGGCGTAGCCAAGCAGGAGGTAAAGCCCGAAAGCCCAAAGATGCCTTGACTTTTCTCCCGTTCTGCTGTATTTAGAATCTACGTGAGTACCCCCCCAGCGGCAGCGAACCAGGGCGCACGCTGCCGAACGCCGCGAATCGCCTCCCAGATCTCCCTCCAAGCACTCCCCCTCAGAAAACAGCCAAGCCGATGCCAGCCATCCAGACCGCCGCTCCGCCGGTTCGGATCGATGTATATGACGGGCCACTGGATCTGCTGCTGCACCTGGTGCGGCGCGACGGCATCGACGTCTGCAACCTGCCCCTGGTGCACATCACGCGCCAGTACCTGGCCACCCTCGATGCCATGGCGGTGCTCGATCTCGACATCGCCGGTGAGTTCCTGGTCATGGCAGCCACGCTCTGCGAGCTGAAGAGCCGCGAGCTGCTACCCGGGCTGCGGCATGACGAAGATCCCGAGGCCGACGAGGAGGTCTCTCGCGAAGATCTCATCCGTCGTCTCATTCTGTACCAGCGCTATCGGCAGGCCGCCGAAGGGCTGCGGCGGAGGCTCTGGCTCGGGCGGGACAGCTTCCGACGGCAGGCGCACCTCGTCGAGGAAGGGGCCCGGCCCCTTGAGTCAGGCACCGATGCGCTCGGACTGCTCTTCCTCTACGCCGATCTCAAGAGCCGCGCGGAACAAGAAGAACCCGTCCACGAGGTGGAACGCGAGCCCCTCAGCTGGTCCGACACCGTTCACGGGGTGTTGGTCTCGCTGGATGATGGGCATGAGCATCCCCTCGACGAGCTGCTGGCCGAGGTGCCTTCTCGGGCAGGCCGGGTGCTCACCTTCCTGGCGGTGCTCGAGCTCTGCCGAGTCCGTTGTCTGGACGTGGAGCAACGGCAGCACCTGGCGCCCATCCTGTTGCGCGGCCTGGTCAGCTCCGAGCAGGCGGATCTCTCGCACATCCCGGAGGACATGTAGGATCGGGAGTTGGAATGAGAACGGGAGACGACGAGAAAGAGGCCAGCAAGGTCATCGCCCTGCCAGTGGAGCGAAAGGCCCCTTCCCTCTCGCTGGGTGATGGACCAGGATCGGATGATGCCCGGCTGGACGGGCTGGCCTTTCTCGAGTCGCGTCCGCCGGGCCCCGCGCTTCTGGCAGGCGCGGTGGAGGCCGTGCTCTTCACCACCGCCGATCCCCTCCCCTTCAAGGACCTGCTAGCGCACCTCGACGATCCCGAAGAGGGAGAGCTCCAGGCCGCCCTGGCGCTGGTCCAGGCGCGCTACGAGCGAGGTGGCCACGGCCTGCAGCTGGTGGAGGTGGCAGGAGGCTGGCAGATCCGTACGCGGCCCCGCTTTGCGCGCTGGGTGACTCGCGCGCGCGGCGTCAAGCCGGTGAGCCTGTCGCGGGCCGCGCTGGAGACCCTGGCCATCGTCGCGTACGAGCAGCCGGTCACCCGGGCCGATGTGGAAAACATCCGCGGCGTCGACCCCGGCCCCCTGCTGCGCATGCTGGTGGAGCGTGGCCTGCTGCGTACGCTGGGGCGCAAGAAGACCCCTGGGCTGCCGTTGCTCTACGGAACCAGCGATCGCTTCCTCGAGACCTTCGGCCTGCGCGATCTCTCAGACCTGCCCACGCTGCGGGATCTGAGGGAGCTGACGGACGGGGGAGAGCGGATCGCCGCCGACGATGACGGGGATCCCTGGGAAAGGAGCGGCACGCCCGGGCAGGACCGACCCTCCGGGCAGCGGGAGGATTCCAGAGGCGGCCTGCGTCTGATGCCTCCTGAAGAGGGCGAGTAGTCCGCGAACCCCGGGTTCAGCGCCCTTCCGCATCGAACGGCTGCCTTGACATGAGGGGAAGGGAGGGGATAGCGCCGCCACCTCCCCCCCATGAACGGCAGGTGTGAGCATGCCGGAACATTCCAGCGAGAGCCCTGCGACGGCACATCTGGCACGCTTCCTGTCCCGCAGCGGCGTCGCCAGCAGGCGGCAGGCCGACCGAATGGTGTTGGAAGGGCGCGTCACCGTCAACGGTCGCCCAGCCAAGCACCCGGCGATGGAGATAGATCCCCTGCATGATCACGTCAAGGCGGACGGCAAGCCCGTGCCCCAGGCTCCGCCGCGGGTCTACTTCCTCTTGAACAAGCCTCGCGGCTACATCACCAGTCGGGATGATCCCGAAGGGCGGCGCAGCGTGCAGGAGCTGCTCCCTCCCCTGCCCTTCCGCATCGAGCCCGTCGGACGGCTGGACTTCAACACCGAAGGAGCCCTGCTGTTCACCAACGACGGCGGCCTGGCCCATCGCCTGACCCATCCCTCTTTCGAGGTGCCCCGCCGCTATCTCGCCAAGGTGCATCGAACGCCTCCCGAGTCCACGCTCGACAAGATCCGCAAGGGCATCCGCCTGGAGGACGGTCGGACGGTGCCAGCCCTCTGCCGCGTGGCCGAGAGCACAGACGGAGGCAACGCCTGGATTGAGATCACCGTCACCGAGGGCCGCAACCACTTGATCCGCAGGCTCTTCGCCGCCCTGGGCCACCCAGTCAGCAAGCTGCGTCGCGAGTCCTTTGCCAGCATCTCAGTTCGATCGCTGGTGCGGGGCGACTGCCGCGCGCTGACCGCCGAGGAGGTCACGCGGCTTCAGCGCATGGTCCAGCCCGGGCGGACCCCCTCCAAGAGAAGGTCCAGGAAGGGGTGGGCGAAGAACAAGAAAAAGAGCGCCAGCAGATCCAGCCGTTCAAAGAACGTAAAGCGCACACGCTCCACTGGCGGTGGGCGAGGTTGAGACGGATTGGGTTGACAGGTTCTGAGGGTAGGAGTAGATAGGGGCTGCGGGGTGGAGCAGTCCGGTAGCTCGTCGGGCTCATAACCCGAAGGTCGTCAGTTCAAATCTGGCCCCCGCAATCAAGCCCCTCTGAAAGAGGGGCTTTTTCGGTCGACATACGCGTGGGTCCACCGTTCAAATCTGCGCGCCGCCAGACCAAGCCCCTCTGAAAGAGGGGCTTTTTCGGTCGACATACGCGTGGGTCCACCGTTCAAATCCGGCCTATGGACCATGGGTGGGAAACAGGACGGCCGTACGTCCCCGGTAGCGCGCCAGCGGATGGGAGCCTGCCAGGCGATCCGCCACCTGGTGCAGCATCCCCAGCCCGAGCTCGGCACTCGGCAACAAGGTCAGACCCTGCGGACAGGCGCTCAGGGCCAGATCCAGGTCATCCAGGCCATCCGGGAGGGGGAAGCGCCCCTGACAGCGTCCAGCCAGATCCTGGACGATGGCCTCTTCGGGCAGAAGGAGCAGGCGGGCTGTGATCTGGCGGCCTGTGGAAGTCAGCTGGGGATCGTCAAGGAACAAGTAGAGCACGGGCAGCTGAAAGGTCGAGGCCAGGGGGCCTTGGGGCGGCGTGGGCGGCCTGGCGGGCCAGAGCCAGATCGTCATCCCGTGGCGCAGCACCTCGTCCATCACAGGGGCCAGCGCCCCGCATGAGGAGCTCGCGGGGGGACTCACGAGTGCGCCGGAGCGCGGCACTTCCTGCCAGGGCACATCGACTTGCTGGGGCCTGGGGAAGTCCTCTCCCATGTCCGGGTAGCCAAGGGAGACCAGGTGGTCCGCCAGGGCGGACGCCGGGACCACGGTCTGATCGACGCGCAGCGAGCCGCCGGTCAGGTCCAGCAGCAGCCCTGTCGCCGTGGGGAGGTTCCCGGCCAGGATGGGCAGAGCCTGGGGATCGTCGATCTCGGGAGCGGGGAATGCCTGCCGAAGCATGAGCGGCGTGGTGTCCAGTGTCCCCAATCCCGCCACCAGCCAGGGAGCGGCGAGCAACCAGCGTCCGGATTGCAGGCTCAGGACCGCGCCGCCCAGCGCGGCCAAGCAGGCCAGGAAGGGCCAGATGGCGGAGGGCCAGGACTGGGACAAGCCGCTGGCCGGATCTGCGCCGCGCAAGCGCAGGGCCACCTCGCTCAGGGCCTCGCAGCGCCAGTGCATCAGGGCTACCCAGAGTGCGACGAGGGCCAGGCAGCAGCCCGTGCGCAGCAGGGCGCAGGGTCCATGGCGCAGCCAGGCCAGCAGGAGGACGGCCCCTGGCACGGCCAGGATGGTCGATGCCAGCGGGGAGAAGAGCAGGGGCAGAGACTCCAGCAGGCCGGGGACGGCATCCAGGGGGGAACGATAGCTGTTCTCCAACAAGAGGTGCCCGAAATCGCCCAGTAGGTTGCCCATGGCCCCCAAGACCGGCAGCCAGCACAGAGCTGCCACCGCGGAGCCAGTGAGCCAGCGCGGTCGCTTCGGATCTTCGGTGGCCAGGGCCAACAGGCAGAGCGCGGCGGACACCGTGGGTGCCGCCACCAACCAAGGTCCGCCCACCCACTCTCCCATGCGGAACACAGGCTGCAGCCAGATCAGCAGGGCATAGAACCCCTGGTGCGCGCCAAGCCCGAAGAGCCCGGCCAGCAGGTAGTGCAACATGCGGGGCGTCGCCTTTGCACGCAAGATGGCCTGCCTTGGAGTCTTGATCGCGGGCCGTCAAGTTACCCGCGTTGACCCGAACGCGCCCGCAAGGAAGCGCGGCCTGCTCCCTGTACAGACAGCGTCGAAGAAAATTCAGGGAGCGCTCGCATCGGCCTTGACAGTCGCCGGACCCAGATTATCTATACGGCCGCCGCGGGAGTAGCTCAGCGGTAGAGCCCCACGTTGCCAACGTGGCTGTCGCGGGTTCAAATCCCGTCTCCCGCTCCATATTGAGGTCGATCTTATGATCGGCCTCTTTTGATTCTCACGCGTCGTCGTGCGTCGCCCGGCCGTCGCGGAAGCGGCGGCCCTTCCAGCTGACCTCCACTGACATCATGGAGCGCAGCACGATCCAGACCAGCACGATGTTGCCGAGGGGATGGGTGGGCGCGTAGAGGCCGCTGCGTCCATCGGCGCGCTCCTGCCTCCAGCGAAACCCCACGATCAGCAGGCATACCAGGCCCGACCAGAGCAGCCAGGGCCAGTCCAGCAGGTTCCAACTCAGCGCCAGGCGTGCCAGCAGGCCGCCAAAGAAGACGGCAAAGGGCAACAAGGTGCCCACCAGGATGAAGAGCGCCAGCCCCGCCGCCACCAGCGGCTGCCGCCCCATGCCCTCGTAGAAATTCTTGACGTAGCCTGCCACGATTTCCCGCAAGCTGCGGTAGAGCCGCGCGTGAAAGGCCCATGGGGCGTGCAGGGCGTGGATGCGCTTGGCGTTCTGCTTGAAGGTCCTGGCCAGCTTGACGTCCTCGAGCACCTCGGCTCGTACGCTCTGGTGCCCCCCCAGGGCCTCGTAGCTCTTGCGGCGCACCATGATGAACTGACCATTGGCAAAAGCCTCCGGCTTGGCCGGGTCGTTGACCGCATCGAGCTGGGTGGCTCCGCGGACCAGCCACCCGACGACCGGGATCACGACCCCCTCCCAGAATCCCACCAGCTTCCAGCTACCAAAGAGCGAGAGCAGATCCAGATCCTGCTGCCTCATGTGGGACAGGGCGGAGCGGATCGCCTGGGGGTGCAGCTGCACGTCGGCGTCCAGAAAGAGCAGGTAGTCGTGCGCGGCATACGCCGCCGCCTGGGACAGCGCCCAGGGCTTGCCGGCCCAGCCCTCGGGCAGGGGCTCTCCTTGACACACCTGCAGGCGCGGATCGGCATCACCGGCCTGCAACGCCAGCTCCGCGGTGCCGTCCGAGGATTGGTCATCCACCACGACGAGCTCGAGCGCCACAGCCTCGCTGGCCAGCACTCCCTTCACGCAGTCGGCGATGGTCGCGGCTTCGTCACGGGCCGGCACCGCCACGGTGATGGGAGGCAGGTCCGCCTGTTCATCTTCATTCGCGCCTCGACTCAGGCGCCAGGATCGCCCCCAGCGACCGGCGCTGAAGAACAGAGCCAGCCACAAGAGGCTGAGCAGGCCCAGGTAGGCGCTGGCGATGCCTTCGCCCAGCGCGGGATCCTCCCAGCGGATCACAGGCGCTCCAGCTTGCCGTCGACCACCGCGAAGTTGCCCTGTCGGCACTTGGCAGGCAGCGTGGAGAGCACGGCGCTGGCAGGCAGGACCACGTTGATGCCAGGAGGCAGCGCCCGTCCGGCCGCGACGCGCACGCCGCTGCCCACGACCGAGTCCGCTCCCATGCAGACCCCGGCGATGCCAAGGGGCGCCCTGAAGAGCTGCTTGCCTGCCCGAATCCGAACGCCCTGGGAGAGGTTGATGTCCATCAGCGTCGCGCCGTGCTTGAGCGCCGCTTGCGGGCCCAGCACTCCCAGCTGCACGGTGCCGGCGCAGGCGCAACGAGCCCCCAGAACAGAGTACTTGGCCAGGGCCTGGCGCTGCACGATGGCTCCCATACCCAGGACGCTGAACTCCACCTGGGCCAGATCCTCCACCCGCGCCCCGTCCGCCAGCACGCAACCTCGCACCACCGCGTTGGCGCCGATCTCCACATCGTCCCCCAGCCAGCAGCCCTCCACCACGGCCGAGCGATGGATGCGGCAGCTCTTGCCCCGGCGCCCCAGCAAGGGCCCGACCTTATAGGGGTCGGTGCTGGCCGCCCGCAGGACTGCCAGCCCGATGCGCCAGACCACGCCGGGAAGCGTCGCGCCAGCCAGCTCGCGCCAGAGGAAGGACCCCAGGCCCAGCAGGTTGGCCCACAGCAGCTGCAGCCAGTGCCCGGCGGGAAAGACCAGCCGATCCGAGACGGGGATCTGGATGATGTCGGCGCCGAACTGCGATGCCTGCACCGGGATGTTCAGCACCCGCTCCACCGGATCCAGCTCGAGGATCCTGGCCTCGTCGAGGGCTCGGGCCCGGGCTGGTTCGCCGGGGGGGAGGTAGCCAGCCAGAAAGCCCTTGCGGTCGAAGCAGGCCTCGCTCAGGAACTTGCCCAGCTCGCCCGCGGGCTTGACGGTGATGGGCTCGCCGGCCTCCCGGCCCAGCTCCACGATGGCGCGGATGGCCTCCGGGAGAATGGCCACGTCGCTGGCGACGACCACCCGCTCGCGCCCGGCGTCGTCGGGACCGGGCCGCGCACCGCCGCGCAGGAAGGCTCGCTCCTGCCTCTCCTCCACGGTCCTTCCGAGCCACAGGGCGTCCTTGGTCGCCACCCCGAGCCCTTCGACCCTTTCGCGTCGCGGCATGATGATGCCCACGACCTCGGCAGCGGCTTTTTTCCTCGCCATTCCCGCTCAGCGCCTCCTCCCGGATGGGCTTCGTCCGGGTTCGACTCCAGCTCAGAGCCCCTATCCCGTCGGACCAGGCTCCGTCTGGCTCAGGCTTGGATCGCAGAGATCGTACACGCGCAGGGCTGGCACCGAATCCAGCGGCACCATGATCTGCTTCAGGGCACGAACGGCCTGGTCGTGCATGTCGGGCCGGGCCATGGGATCCACGTGCACCACCAGGTAGCGGATGCCGACATCGCAGGCAGCGGTCCGCAGGGCCTGGCGCAGCGGGGTCGGGTCTTGGCCCGTCCGATCCATGTTCTCCAGAATGGCCTTCCAGACACGGCGTGAAGCGCCGTTGTTGGGAAAGTTCAGCGCTCCGGCCAGCGGCTTGCCGTGTACGGTCTGCTCGTAGAGGTACCTCCGGCCGCCGACGACGGGGAAGTTCATCACGGCGCCCGCCGGAGCCAGGGCCAGGGCCGAGATGGGTGGGGCCGGCGTGGCGTCCGCCACCGCAGGCAGGCCGCGGGTCGGCGAGACCAGGCGCAGCTCGGCAAAGACCGCCAGCGCCAGCAGCATGCCCAGGACAGCGGGTCGCCGCGTTCGCCCCGCTACGCCTCGCGCGGCCAAGAGGGCGAAGCAGAGCGCGGGCAGCTGGGCGAGACGGTAGAGCAGGCTAAGGGAGCTGAAGCCGGGCAGGTTCTCCAGGAGCAGGTAGGGCAGCGGAATGGCCCGCGTGCCGGCCACGATGAGCGGCTGTCCGTGACGCGCCGCCACGGGGCCCATGGCCAACAGCGCGCCGATGAGAGCGGCCAGAAACAGCCAGGCGCTGCCCTTGCGCCGCTCGGCGTCACCGAGACAGGCCAGGGCGGCCAGCAGCAGCAGCCACCCGAGGTAATGTGCATGGACGAAGTCCTCGCCGTAGCGCGAGAGCAGGCGGAAATCCGGGGAGCGGAAGTCGCCCGGGGCGAACCAGCCCACCGGATCCGCCGGTCCGGTGCTGCGGCGCACTTGGGCGAGCTCCTTCTCGCTCTTGATGCCCACAAGGTTGCTCTCGCCGGTGGACACGCGGGAGAAGCTGAGGGCCAGAGGAGCCGCCATGGCCGCACCCAGCAGGAGGACAGGGCCCAGGCGCGCCAGGCGCACGGCGATGCTCGCTCTCCCCTCCCCTGTCAGGGCCAGCAGGCTGATGGCGCAGAAGGCGCAGACGCCGCCGTACCAGGATGCCACGGCAGCCACGGCCAAGGCGCAGGCGGCGGCCAAGAGCCTCGCCAGGCCCCCTCGGCGCAGCGCGCCGATGCTGGCCGCCACCGCCAAGGGCAACCAGCCACCGGCCATGGACTCGCTCGTGCCGTTGTGGATGGCGGACACCAGGACCGGTGCGGCCAGGTAGCCCAGGCCTGCCACCCAGGCCGCGCCGTGCTTCGCCACTGCGGGCCAGAGCAGCTCGGCCAGGCGATGCGCCGCGCAGCCGGAGAAGACCAGCTGCAGCAGGACGAGCAGGGTGTAGCTGGCCGTGAGCCCCAGCAGGGGTACGAGTGGCGTGGCGAGCAGCGCGGACAGAGGATCGGCGACCATCAGCGAGCCACCCTGGGGAAAGCCGAGCAGCTCGCAGGAGACCGGCAGATCTCCATGCCACAGGGAGCGCTGAAAGAACCACAGCGACCACAGGCTGTTCCAGAGATCCGAACGCTCGGCGCCTGGCACCAGGCTCCATGGCCGCGCAATCACGGGCCAGGTGACCAGCACAGCGGCCGCCGCATACGCGAGAACCATGCGCCAAAGGGGGGTCTTCAAGCATCCTCCGGCCAGACGGAGCGCCTCGTCGACTGCAGCCAGCGCAGCGACGCAGGCTGTTTCTCTAATGCAGCTTCCCGCCCGCGGCCTGCGCTGCCACGGCGTCGGGACCAGGCTGCCCGCCGACTTGAGGTTTTCCCTTGCTATGGAAAAACCATCCCGCATGCCACCGTGTTCGAGAAGATCGGCGAGAAACGCAGTGCCTTTGTTTTATGCGGCTATCTATATGCATTATGGGTGTGCTCAAGAACTGAGCACGTCGCTATGCGGCCCGTTGCCTACGTGAAAGTTGACGGTTTCCATCGCATTGTCCCTCGCTTTTTCCATAGGTCTGGGGGGAAAGCTCGCGCTGGCCGAGCTGCATGTCCCCCTCCCGGCCTTCGCGAGGCCTGTCGAGTCCTGGTCACAGGGCTTCCCCATGCATGTTCCGCTGGAAAAGGCTAGGATTGCAGACATCCTCCCAGATCTGCGGAGCAAGCGCATGACTCGGTACTCTCTCCTCCTCGCCTCCCTGGTTCTCGTGGGCTGCGGCCCGAAGGAGGCTCCCGTCGAGGCGCCCGTCTCGACATCGCGTGGTCCGGAGATCCCTTCGGATTCCACAAGCGGCAAGTTCGCGCAGCGCCTTCTGGCCGTGGAGATCTCGGATTGGAGCCCGGCCGACACCGGCGAGGTCGGCTTCAAGTACAAGAGCCTGACATTCTCATCCGACAACTCCTGGGTCGCCCCGGGCCGTGTCGAGATCATGGATGAGTACGTCGACTGCGAGGAGTCCGGGACCTGGACCATGGACCCCGCCGACAGCGAGAGCACGGCCTCCATGACCTGGCAGCTGGAGAAGACCTCCTGTCCCGGTCGCGAGGGCGGCAAGGAGATCAGGGTCAAGATCACCATCGAGCGCGACGGCTCCTACGAAATCCTGATGCACTAGCCCGCTGGGGCCGGGCCTGGCGCTGGAGGAGCGGAATGGCCCTGCTCGTCATGGGCATCTACCTGCCGCGACAAGATACGGATCCCCGGCCGGCGCTTGCGCGTCGCCTGGGCGTGCCCGAAGATGAGCTGCTGGTGGTGGAGACGGTGCGCGTCTCTCTGGACTCCAGACATCGCAAGCCGCGGATCGTGGTCAACCTGAGGGTGGAGCTGCGCGGTGACGAAGAGGCGCTGCTGGCCGGGAAGCCGAGCGGCGTGCGTCGCTTCACCGAGAGAGACGCCCAGCGGGCGGGCAAAGGAACGATCGGCGAGCGGCGGCGTCGCTGGCGCTGCTCCGTTCGACCCCTGGTGGTCGGCGCGGGACCGGCGGGGCTCTTCGCCGCCCTGAAGCTCGCCGAGGCCGGTGGAGAGCCCCTGCTGCTGGAGCGTGGCGATCCGGTCGAGCGCAGGAAGGGGCGCGTCGCGGCCTACTGGCGCACAGGTGAGCTGGATCCCGAGTGCAACGTGATGTTCGGCGAAGGAGGTGCGGGCGCCTTCTCTGACGGGAAGCTCCATACCCGCCTGCGCGACGGTCGCGTGGGCTACGTGTTGCAGCGCCTGGCGGACCTGGGAGCGGATCCGGCCATCCTGCGGCAGGCCCACCCCCACCTGGGCACAGATGGCCTGCGGCGCATCCTGGTCGCGATGCGCCAGCGCCTGGAGGCGCTCGGCGTGCAGCTGCGATTTCGCACCTGTGTGCGCTCCCTGCTGCGAGACGAGGGGCGCTGCCTGGGTGTGGAGCTGGCGGACGGCTCTTTCCTCCGAGGCGGGCCTGTGGTGCTGGCGACGGGCCACTCCGCAAGGGACAGCCTGCAGGCGCAGCTGGACGCGGGCATGCAGGCCGAGACCCGGCCCATGGCCGTCGGCCTGCGCATCGAGCACCCGCGCACGCTGATCGACCAGGGCCTGCACGGCGAGCACGCCAGGTCGCACGCTGGGGCCAGCTATCGCATGGCCTGGGGATCGTCGGCGCGGCGCGGTGCCTACACCTTCTGCATGTGCCCGGGAGGCCTGGTGATCCCAGTGAGCAACCACCAGGGCCGCGTCGTGTTGAACGGTATGAGCTTCAGCAAGCGCGGCTCGCGCTGGTCCAACGCGGCCATCGTGGTGCCCGTCACGCCCGAGGACTACCCGGGCGATGGGCCGATGGCGGGCTTTCGCTACCAGGACAGCCTGGAGCGGCGGGCTTGGGACGTGGCTGGGGGGCGCTACCGGGCGCCAGCACAGCGGGCGAGCGATTTCCTGGCTGGCCGCGCCTCGCGAGACCTGCCTCGTGTCAGCCATCCGCTGGGAGCCGAGGCCTGCGACCTGCGCCAGGTGCTGCCCGCCCCGCTCTTGCCGGAGCTTGCGGCGGCGCTGATGGCCTTCGACAAGAAGATCCCCGGCTATGCCGGCCCCCAGGCCGTCTTGCTGGCCCCGGAGAGCCGCACCACCTGTCCGCTGCGCCTGCTGCGCCAGGCGGACCGCAGCGCCTGCGGCCTGGAGGGGGCCTACCCGGTGGGCGAGGGGGCGGGCTGGGCCGGCGGCATCGTCAGCGCGGCGGTGGACGGCGTCAAGACGGCAGAGGCGATCATCGCCAGATACGCGGAAGAGTAGTTACCGGGACAACCCGTTTTTTTTGGGATGCAGCGGGCCTCCCTGTGCGATATGCGCAGTGCGCTATGGCGCCTGCGATGACTGCGCCTGGAGAATCCTGTCATCCCGGAAAAGTGGTGCCGTGCGCCAGGCAATTTTTCTGCGAGGCGCCATCGTCGACGTATTCACGCGCTGGTCCTCCACCGCGATATCAACTTCATAGGAGTGTTTCATGGCTATCAAGGTCGCCATCAACGGTTTCGGCCGCATCGGCAGGGCTTTCTTCCGCATCGCTTGGGGCGATAGCGACATCGAGATCGTGCACATCAACGACCTTGCCCCTGACGAGATGCTGGCCCACCTGCTGGCGCACGACTCGGTGCAGGGGCCCTGGGGCCACGACATCAGCGTCACCGACGAAGGCATCGTCGTCGACGGCATAGCCATCCCCACCACCGTCGAGCGCGACGCGACGGCCCTGCCCTGGGGCGCCAAGAACGTGGACGTGGTCATCGAGGCCACTGGCGTCTTCCGGCAGCCCGAGCGCGCCGCCCTGCACCTGCAGGCGGGTGCCAAGAAGGTGCTGCTCTCGGCTCCGGCCAAGGGAACGCCCGACGCCACCATCGTGGTGGGCGTCAACGACAGCATCGTCGATCTCGAGAAGCACCGCATCGTCTCCAACGCCTCTTGCACCACCAACTGCCTGGCTCCGGTCGCCAAGGTGATGGACGAAGCTTTTGGCATCGAGCACGGGCTGATGACCACGATCCACTCCTACACCATGGATCAGTGCCTGCTCGACGCTCCGCATATGGGTGGCGATTTCCGCCGGGCACGGGCCGCGGCGTTGAACATGGTCCCCACCAGCACGGGCGCGGCTCGTGCCGTGGCCCTGGTGCTGCCGCAGCTGCAGGGCAAGATGGACGGCATGGCCATTCGGGTTCCGACCCCCAACGTGTCTCTCGTGGACCTCTGCTTCGTCAGCCGCGAGAAAGTCACCGTCGAGGCCGTCAACGATGCGCTGGCCAAGGCTGCGGACGGCGAGCTCAAGGGCATCCTGGTCGCCACCAAGGCTCCCATCGTCAGTGGCGACCTGGTGGGCAACTCCGCCTCCTCCATCGCCGACCTCTCCTTCACCAACGTCATCGGCGGCCACCAGGTGAAGATCATGTCCTGGTACGACAACGAGTGGGGCTATGCCAACCGCATGGTGGATCTCGCCCGCATCATCTGCGGTCTGGAGCGCCGATGAGCCATTCTCTGCCCACCCTGGCCGATCTGCGCGTCGAGCCTGGCATGCCGGTGCTGGTGCGGGTGGACTTCAACGTGCCACTCTCGGGCGTCGAGGTCGCGGACGACACGCGCATACGCGCCGCATTGCCGACCATCGAGCACCTGCGAGCCGCCAATGCACGCGTAGTGATCTGCAGCCATCTGGGGCGACCAGGCGGCAAACGGGTGCCCAAGTACTCCCTGGAGCCGGCGGCGGCTCGGCTGGCCGAGCTGCTCGATAGCGAGATCCTCTTCGCCCACGACACGGTGGGGCAAGAGATCGAGAGTCTGCTCGACGAGGTGCAGCCCGGCAGCGTGATGGTGCTCGAGAACCTGCGCTTCAACAAGGGCGAGAAAAACAACGATCCCGAGTTCGCCGGCAAGCTGGCCCGCCTGGGCAAGGCCTACGTCAACGACGCCTTCGGCTCCATGCATCGCAGCGCGGCATCCATCGTCGGCGTCGCCGAGATCGCTGGCTCTGTCGCGGCCGGAGCGCTGGTGGAGCGCGAGGTGGCGGAGCTGGGGCGTCTGCTGCAGGGGCCCAAGCGCCCCTTCATCGCCATCCTGGGTGGAGCCAAGGTCTCCGACAAGATCGGCGTCATCGAGAGCCTGGCGCATCGCTGCGACGCCATCCTGATCGGCGGCGCCATGGCCTACACCTTCCTGGCAGCCCAGGGCAAGAGCGTGGGTCGCTCCCTTGTAGAGGAAGAGAAGGTGCTGCTGGCTCAGCGCCTGTTGGAGCGCTGCGCCCAGCGTGGCGTCACCACCTACCTGCCGGTGGACCACGTGGTCGCCGCCGAGGCCGGTCCCCAGGCCGAAACCCAGATCGTCAAGTCCATACCCGACGACCTGGCGGGCTTCGACATCGGGCCCGAGACCATCTCTCGCTGGTCCGAGGTGATCGGCAGGGCTGGCACGGTGTTCTGGAACGGACCCCTCGGCATGTTCGAGCTCGAGCCCTTCGCTCAGGGCAGCATGGCCATCGCCGAGGCCGTCGCAGCCTGCGAGGGCGACACCGTCATCGGAGGCGGCGACTCCGCGGCGGCGGTGGCTCGCTCGGGCCATGCGGATCGCATTGGGCACATCTCCACGGGAGGCGGCGCTTCCCTGGAGTTCATCGAGGGCAAGGAGCTGCCCGGTCTGCGCGCACTGCGCCTCAGGAGCGTTTGATGTCCCGACGTCTTTTGATCGCTGGCAACTGGAAGATGCACCTGGGTCCAGGCGAGGCCGGCCCCTTCGCGCAAGAGCTGAAGCACGCCTTGCTGCCAGGCATGGCGGTGGATGTCACCGTAGCTCCCCCCTACCTGGGCCTGCCGGAGGCGATCGCCTGCCTGAAGCACACGGGTGTGGACGTCGCGGGTCAAAACCTGCACTGGGAGCGCAAGGGCGCCTATACCGGCGAGATCACGGCCGAGATGCTGCGGGCCGTCGGCTGCAGCCAGGTGATTATTGGCCACTCCGAGCGGCGCCAGTACTTCGGCGAGACGGATCGCGGCGTCAACCGCAAGTTGCACGCCGCCTTGCGCGCTGGCCTGGTCCCCATCGTCTGCGTGGGCGAGACCCTGGCCCAGCGGGACGCCGGGCAGGCCTCTCCGGTGGTCGAGTCCCAGCTGGCGGGCGCGCTGGCGGGCCTGCACGCCGACGACCTGGGCAAGACCATCATCGCCTACGAGCCCGTCTGGGCCATCGGCACCGGGCGCACGGCCACCGACGAGCAGGCGCAGGACATGCACGCCACCATCCGGGCTTGGTTGGCCTCCAACTACGGTGCGGGCCTGGCCGGCGCGGTGCGCATCCTCTACGGTGGAAGCGTCAAGCCCACCAACGCGGCGCTGCTCCTCTCCCGACTCGACATCGACGGGGCCCTGGTGGGCGGTGCCAGCCTGAAAGTGGCCAGCTTCATGGGCATCATCGAGGCCGGTGCTTCGGTGGCACGAACCTAGACCGCTGCCGGTTGGCAGCGGGCCACCGGCAACAGACGACCCCTCCCCTCTCCTTCGACGCGCGGACAAGCCATGCTCCTCTTCGTCACCTTGCTCCACATCATTCTCTGCATCATCTTGATGCTGGTCATCCTGTTGCAGCCTGGCAAGGGCTCAGATGTGGGCGCCGCATTCGGAGGGGGCGGTGGCTCGTCCACCATCTTCGGCCCCCGCGGAGCGGGCAACTTCCTGTCCAAGGCCACCACCATCGTGGCGGTCCTGTTCATGACCACCAGCGTCACGCTGGCCATCTACTCCAACACGGCGGTGCGATCCGGGTCGGACATCGACGACGAGATTCGCAGGCTGATGAAGGAAGGCGGGC
>CAYVQL010000143.1:0-26791 GCA_964454135.1 uncultured Enterobacterales bacterium
GCTGGCGGCGCAGGCCACCCGTGGAGGCTGGCTCCCGGTTCTGTCGCCTGCTCCATGGATACCTCTTCAGGCGGGATGGGAGCGCGCATTATTGCTTTTTCGCGCCTGCCGCATGGGACCTCGGGTTAGGAAGCGCTGCGGGTTGCGGATTCAGTGAGTTGGGCCGCAAGACGGGAAACCACGTGGACTGACGGCGGGCACGGCCCCTGCCTGCAGTCCCCTCCTGGGAGGGGGGCTTGCTCTCGCGCCTGGGATCCGGTAGAACCGGCCTGTTCGCCGGTGCCGAGCCAGGAGGTTTGCCATGTCCGCCAACACCTGCCACAACTGCAAGAAGCCGCTCCCCCCGGATGTCACGGAGTGTCCGCACTGCCATCGGCCGGTGGCTCAGACCTTCGACATGCCGAGCGCGCCCAAGCCGGTCCCGGAGAAGGAGCTGGCCAAAGAAACGGGTTCTTCAGGCAGCTGGGCCACCAACATCGTGATCGCGCTCTTCGTCCTGGCGCTCATCGGCCTGGGCGGGGTCTACAAGTTCTGGTGGATACCCCACCTCGAGGCCGAGAAGATTGCCGCGAAGGCGGCGGCTGAGGAGCAGGCCAGGCTGGAAGCCATCGTCGCGCCTTGGCCCGAGCGTGCGACCAAGGGTTTGAAGAAGACCTTCTCCGGAGAGGGTGCCGTAGTCATGGCGAAGGGTGTGATGGAGGCCTGTGAGCCGGAGGGGAAGGAACCGGCCATGGGCAAGCTCGACATCGTCACCACCGAGAAGTCGATTATCACCACGGTGCCGGTGAGCTTCAAGGACAAGGAGGATGCGCCGCAAGCCATTGTCGTCCAGTGGACCTTCACCGAGGGCGGCCACGCCGAGGCCAAGATCACGACCGGTGAGGCCTCGGAGGAGGAAGCGGCGAAGGTGGAAGAGCTGTTTGCCAAGACGGTATACAGCACCGTGAAAGCCAACACCCCCGAGAAGTGACCAGGTAGCTGGGCACTAGTCGGCGCCGCGGGGTAGCTCGAAGACCTGCAGCTCGCCGCCGGGCAGCTGCTGGTGGATGATGGGTTCGCCTAGCATCTCGCGCAGGCGTTCCTGTTGGGCGGCTCCGCGTTCTCGTTTTGTAGGAGCCCCGTTCGCTGTCGAGCGGGGTGGGCGTCGGCCTCGTCCGTGGGCGCAGTCGCGGTTGACCACGTGGGTGAAGCCCAGCTCCCGCAGGCTCGCGACCTCTTCGCGGCTCGGAAACGCGGTCGAATGACGGGGCCAGTCTCCGTAGGTCAGCTTGGTGAACAAGCGGTACGCCGGGTTCTCTTTCTGCAGCTGGCGCTGTTCGTCGGACCAGAGGTTGGGCGGGATTCCGGTACAGCAGAAGGGTCGGCCGTGATGGATCTGGGCCAGGTTGGGATTGTAGACGCAGGAACCGGAGCTCGAGCTCAGCTCGAATACGCCCTCTGCCTGCGCCTGGATGCTGTCGTAGGCCCTCGGCGTGGGGGGGACGCGCATGGCCGGTAGAGGGAACAACTGGTACACCTGCAGCACGGCCAGCAGCAGGGCCAGAGCGGGCAGCAGCAGGCGAGCTGCGCGCCCTCTGGCCCCCAGGCCTGCGCCCCCGCGCTGCAGCGTGATGGCGCAGAGCACAGCCAGGCAGAGCGCGCCCATCAGCTGGAAGCGGTAGGGCCAGTGAAAGCGCAGGAAGCCGGGGATGACCTGCGGCAGCAGTCGGTAGGGAGAAGGGATGCCGTCGCAAAGCTCAGGGCCCAGCGCCAAGACGTAGAGCGCCAGGGCGCCCAGAGCCCAGGGCAGCGCCCGACGCGCGCCGTCCCTGCCCCGGAGCAGGGCAGGGAGAGCCAGCAGGGGCAGCAGCAGCGCGGTGCCGATGGGGTATCCGGCGGGCAGGGGAGCGAAGCTGCGGCCGATGGGGAGGCGGGAGGGTTGGCCCAGGGAACGGTCCGCCCACTCGCGCAGCGTGGCGCTCAGCTGCTCGGAGGCCGGCTGCAGGGCCGTGGGGAGGAAGTGCTCGGGGCCCAGTGCCAGGTAGCCATAGAGCGCCACGAGCAGGCCCACCGGCGCCAGGCAGACCGCCAACTGCAGGCCGCGCTTGAGGAACACGCCGCGCTCTGCGACAACCCCGGCGCGGTCCGGCGGACAGAGCAGGTAGCCCAGGCCTAGCGCGGGCAGGGCGCCGGCCGTGATCAGCAGCGCGCCCAGGTAGCTGCAGGTCAGCAAGAGCAGCCAGCCCAGGGCCAGGCCCAGGTCGCGCCGGCGGCCAGCGCCGAACCAACGACCCAGGTGCAGCAGGAAGGGGGCGGCCAGGCCGAAGCAGAGCTGCTCGGCGCGGCCCTCCAGCAGCTCGCCCAGCACCACGGGCGTCAGCATGTAGAGCAGGCCGGCGGTGGTGGCGGCCACGCGGTCCCCCGTGACCGCCTGCGCCAGCAGGTAGATCCCTGCCCCCGTGCTGGCCCAGAGCAGGGCGATGGTGATGGTGGAGGCCGCCACAGGGCCCAGCAGGCTGACCCATGGCGTGGCGACGATCAGATCCAGGTGCCCGCCCCAGAGCGAGGTCAAGTCCAGCTGAGCCGGGTAGCTGAGCAGGTCGGTGCGGAAAGGCCATTGTCCTGCCCATAGAGAGCGTTCCACCCACCAGTACTGCCAGATGTGCAGCACCTGGTCCGAAGCCAGCTGGGGTCGGGTGGTGGGGACATGGGTGGCGCCGCGGGGCCACAGGCGCCAGAAGGCCAGGCTCGCGAAGGCGACGATGACCAGCAGCGGTAGCGCGTGGACGAGGGGATCCCGGCGCGAGCGGTGCGGTGGCGGGGTGGCTGACATGTCGAACAAGCCAATATCCACCCAGCAGGCTGTTGGACAACATCCTTCATTGCGGCTGATGACTGGATGAGATCGGTCCTTGCGGGGTAGGAAGATCCCAGAGCTCTCACCCGAGGAGCGCGAAGAACGCCATGGCTCATCGCATCGACACCCGCCTCCAGAAGCACTCCAGCGCCAACATGACCATGAAGGTCTGTCAGGGGGTGCTGCGGGTCCTGCCCCACGCCAAGCGCGTCTCCACCGCCACCGCCTTGACGTCCCTGGTGGAGGAGCTGGTGCCGGGCGCCCCGCCCGACGTGCTGGTCAGGGCGCGCAGCCTGGCCGAAGATCAGACCGCGGCGGCCGTGCTGAAGGTCTTCAACAGCTTGGACGCCGAAGACGGCGTCAGTACGGTCTGGTTCGGCGTCAAAGCGGCCATGAGCTTCGTCGTCAGCAGGAAGAAGACCAAGGCCGGTGCGGCGGCCGGGGGTGCCCCTGCCCCTGCCCCTGCCCAGCCCGATCCGGCCGGTGCCGAGGGGGGAGCCCCAGCAGGGGAGCCCAGCCCGGCGGACGCCGCCCCCGCCCAGCGCTCGATCTGGGACGAGCGCCAGGCCGCCGACGCCACGCTCAAGGCCCTGGCCCTGGCCCACGTGGCGCGCCTGATGTTCCCGGGCGACATCGAGCAGCGCTACCGCGCATTGGGCCAGAGCAATGCCGGGCGCGCGCTGCTGTCCCTCTTCGGCGCGGTGGAGGTGGCGCTGCCCTTCCTGGGCGACGCCATCCACAAAGACGGCCTGCTGGCCATGGTGATCGACGAGCACATCGAGGAGCAGGCCAAGCGCATGGGGCGCATGGCCAGCAAAGAGGACATCGACGCGGCGCGCCAGGAGCTGCCCTACCTGGTGACCCTGCTGGACAACCTGGCCGACGCCAGCACCAGCCATGTGGAGGCCGTGGCCAAGGGTCTGCTCAAGCGCTTCACCAAGGCCAAGGATGTCACCGAGACCATCGGCGACGTGGCTGCGGCTGGCTTCGACGTGCTGCCCCTGTACCGCTGCATGAGCAGCCATCTGGTGGCCGAGGCCGCGGTCTGGCAGGCTGGCATGGAGGCCGGACTGGTGCAGGAGAGCGCCGAAGCCACGGCCTGGCTGGATCGCTTCCTGCCCCTGGACGTGCCGCAGATACACGACGAGCCGGAAGAGCCGCCGGAAGAGTTGGAAGCCCCGCAGGCCGAGCTGGGCGAGGAGCCGCAGCCAGCCGAAGAGGCCCCGGTGCCGCCCATCCCGGCGCCCGCCGAGGCGGCCCCAGCGCCGCCCATTCCCCAGCCGACGCCAGCGCCCCCCATCCCGCAACCGGCCGCACCGGCCCCAGCGCCGCCCATTCCGCAGCCGGCAGAGGCGGCTCCTGCGCCTCCCGTCCCGCAGCCGAGCGCGCCGGCCGTCGGTGGTGGCTTGCCCGGCTTCCCGGTGCCGCCACCCGCCAGCCCGGAGCCGCCGGTCCCCGCGCCCTCTGCTGGTGGAGGTCTGCCTGGCTTCCCGGTGCCGCCCCCTGCCAGCGCGGAACCCGAGGTGCCCGCGCCTTCCTCTGGCGGAGGCCTGCCTGGCTTCCCCGCGCCGCCACCGTCGCCCCCGGAGCCCGAGGTGCCTGTGCCCTCCGCTGGCGGAGGCCTGCCAGGCTTCCCGGTGCCGCCGCCCTCCAGCCCCGAGCCCGAGCCGCCCAGCAGCCCCCTGCCCGGCTTCCCCGTGCCCCCGCCCTCGAGCCCGGCGCCCGAGCCGGCTCGCAGCCCCCTGCCTGGCTTCCCGGTGCCGCCCCCCACCCCCGAGGCCTCGCCCAGCCCTCTGCCCGGCTTTCCCGCGCCCCCGCCTGCGCCCGAGTCTGCGCCCGCGCCCGAGCCCCCAGAACCCGAAGCGCCCAACCCCTTCCTCGAGGCCTGGGGCAAGAAGTCCGACAAGTAGAAGGTCTTTTTCGAGGATCATAGGAACGACTGCTTCCTCTCGCGCGTTGTAGGATGAGCCGAGAGGAGTGGTGCGATGAAGCGGTCCCGGCTCGTGATTCTTCCTGCGGCGTTGTTGGGGGGCTGCTGCATGCCCGGTTCCGATTGCTGCTCGGGCTGGTACGGCCTGGAGCTGCGCGGCGCCCTGCTCGAGCTGGTCGAGCTGGACGGAGCCAGCGGCGTGGTGCTGGAGGTGGAGCTGAGCGCCGACGACGGCAGCTTCCACGACAGCGCCGCGCTCTTGCTGGTCCCAAACGAGGACGGCCGCTGGTCCCTGCCCGAGGGAGCTGAGCTCTTCAGGACCACGGGCTGCCCCTTCCAGGGCGAGATCAGCTTCGCGCTGGTCCACGACGCCCCGGCGGATAGCGCCGATCCGCAGCTGGAATCCATCGTCGCCGAAGTGTACGCCGACATGGGCAACGACCAGGTAGTGGCGCTCTGGGGGGCGTGGATGCTCTCGCTGAGCTGGGGGGGGTGGACGGTCTAAGGACCCGGTCGCTCGCCTCTGCCGCCGGCAGCGTTTGCCTGCAATTGTCACGATGCCGTTTTCCTGTTGACCGCCCGCCTACCACATGGTAGGCAGACGCCTAACAGAGGGTAGAGTGATGCCCGAGCCCGTGGACATGCGCCAGCGAATCCTGCAGGAGGCCACGCGCCTCTTCGCCGACCGCGGCTACCAGGGTACCTCCATCCAGGCCGTGGCCGACGCGGTGGGCATCCGAAAGCCCTCCCTGCTCTACCACTTCAGCAGCAAGGAGAAGCTGCGCCGCCAGGTCATCGAGGCCCAGCTGACCCGCTGGAAGAGCGAGATCCCCAGGCTGATGACCCAGGCCCGGGGCGGGCAGGATCGCTTCGCCTCCACGGTGATGGCCCTGGTGGGCTTCTTCCAGGAGGACTCCGCCCGCGCCCGCCTGGTGCTGCGCGAGGTGCTGGATCGTCCCCAGGCCACCGAGGCTCTGATCCAGGAGCAGCTGCAGCCCATGGCCTCGCTGGTGACCGACTACATCCGCCTGGGCCAGCAGGCGGGCCGCGTACGCCAGGACGTGGATCCCGAGTCCTACGTGCTCGAGATCGTGGTGATGGCGCTGGGCACCGCCGCCGTGACCGACGTGGCGGGCGCTCTCTTTCCGCAGCGGGCCTCCCAGCAGCGCCGCGTGGCCGAGCTGGTGCGTATCGCCCGCGAGTCCCTCTTCGAACCCCACTCACGCAGGAGGCCCTGATGGCCAGCTTCTACGAGGACAATGAAGATCTGCGATTCTACGTCGAGCAGTACGTGGACTGGCAGTCCCTGCTGGACGCCACCGAGCTGAACCCCGATTCCGATGACGCCTTCTCGGACCTGGACGAAGCGGCGGAGTTCTACCGCAGCGTACTGGAGCTGGTGGGCGAGTTCTCCGCCGAGGAGATCGCGCCCCGCTGGAAGGAGCTGGACACCCAGCACCCGCGGCTGGAGGATGGCTTCGCCCATGACGGGCCGGCCATGGCCGAGATCTTCGAGCAGCTGGGCGCGCTGGAGCTGCACGGCATGTGTCTGCCGCGCGAGCTGGGCGGCATGAACTGCCCATTCCTGCTCTTCAACCTGACCGCCGAGCTGCTGGCGCGGGCCGATGTCTCGGTGGCCGCCCACAACGGCTTCCACGGCGGCATGGCGCTGGCCATGCTGCTCTACTCGGGCCTGGAGGGCTCCACCCGCTTCGACCCTGAAGAAAAGGCCATCGTCGAGACGCGCTTCGCCGATGAGATCGCCGAGATCGTGGCAGGCGAGGCCTGGGGCAGCATGGACATCACCGAGCCCGGGGCGGGCAGCGACATGGCCGCCCTGCGCACCAAGGGTGTGCTGGGCGAGGACGGCATCTGGCGCGTGACGGGCCAGAAGATCTTCATCACCTCGGGGCACGGCAAGTACCACTTCGTCATCGCCCGCACCGAGAAGGACGAGGGTGAAGAGGGCGACGCGTTTTCGGGCCTGAAGGGCTTGTCCATGTTCCTGGTGCCCACCTGGAGCGAGGACGAGCAGGGTCAGCGCGTGCTCCTCGCCAGCTTCGACTCGCTGGAGGAGAAGCTGGGTCACCACGGCTCAGCCACGGTGGCCATCAGCTTCGAGGACACGCCGGCCCACCTGTTGGGGAAGCGCGGCGAGGGCTTCAAGCTGATGCTGCAGATGATGAACAGCGCCCGGGTGGCGGTGGGCTTCGAGTCGCTGGGCGTGGCCGAGTGCTCCTGGCGCATGGCCCGCGACTACGCCGCCGAGCGCGAGAGCATGGGCAAGACCATCGACCGCCACGAGATGATCGCCGACTACCTGGAGGAGATGCAGACCGACATCCAGGCCATGCGCGCCCTGGCTGTGCAGAGCGCATTCCACGAGGAGATGGCGCGCAAGCTGGAGCTGAAGGAGCGCTTCAAGGTCTATGACTCCCACGAGGAGCGCGAGCGGGTCGTGGCGGACCGCAAGCGCCACCAGCGCCGGGCGCGGCGCTACACGCCCCTGCTCAAGTACCTGGCTGCGGAAAAAGCCGTGGAGATCGCGCAGCGCGGCATCCAGATCCACGGCGGCTACGGCTACAGCTCCGAGTACGGCGCCGAGAAGCTGCTGCGCGACGCCATGGTGCTGCCCATCTACGAGGGCACGAGCCAGATCCAGGCCCTGATGGTGATGAAGGACAGCCTGATGGGCATCCTGCGCGACCCCAAGGCGCACTTCGAGCGCGCGGCCAAGGCCCGCTGGCGCGGTCGCGCGGCCCGCGATCCCCTGGATCGCCGTGTGGCCCGCCTGGAGAGCCTGTCGCACCGCGCCTTGCAGCACCTGATGGCGCGGCTGGCTGGCAAGAAGCTGGGCGAGCTGCGCGAGCTGCCCCTGCGGGAGTGGAAGGAGCTGTTCAAGACCTGGGATCCCAAGCGCGACTTCGCCCTGGCCATGCTGCACGCCGAGCGCCTGACCAGCATCCTGTGCGATGTGGCGGTCTGCGGCATCCTGCTGCGGCAAGTGCGTCAGCACCCGCAGCGCGCCGAGCTGTTGGAGCGCTACCTGGAGCGGGCCGAGCCGCGCTGCGCCTGCCTGCACCAGCAGATCACCACCACTGGCGCCCGCCTGCTGGCCACCCTCGAGGAGCCCGAGCAGGACGAGGCGGCCGTCTCCTGAGGCAGAGGAGCCCACGATGAGCGTCTCCACCCTCCACCTGCTGCGCCAGGGACCGGTGCTGCGCAGCCTGGCCGGCACCGTGCTGCGCTCGGTGCGGTCCGGGAAATCCTCTGGCCCCCTCTCCGAGATCCCCGGCCCCGAGGTTCCCGGCCCCGAGCTGCGGAGCACGGTGCCTGCGCGCAACGCGGGCCTGGTGCGGGCCTACCTGCGCCAGAGCGGCGCCGATGCCAGCTGGTATCGCGGCCAGCTGCCGCCCCATCTCTTTCCGCAGTGGGGCTTTCCCATCTTGTCGGACTGCCTGGGCGGCGTACCCTACGACCTGACGCGCCTGCTGAACGCCGGCTGCCGCATGGAGCTGCGCGCGCCCCTGCCCGCGAATCAGCCCCTGCAGCTGCGAGCCCAGCTGATGGAGCTGGACGACGACGGGCGGCGGGTGATCTTCAAGCAGCGCTTGTGCACCGGCACGGCCGAGGAGCCCGAGGCCCTGGTCTGCCACATCACGGCCATCCTGCCCCTGCCCCGCGAGAAGGGGTCGGGGAAGGGAACTCGGAAGGGCGGCGCCAAGAAGGAGAAGCCGCGCGTGCCCGAGGGGGCGCGCGAGCTGGCCCAGCTGCGCCTGGGGCCGCGCGCCGGGCGCGACTTCGCCCTGCTGACCGGGGACATCAATCCCATCCACTGGCTGGCGCCTTACGCCCGCATGGCCGGCTTCAGGACCATCATCCTGCACGGGTACGCCTTACAGGCGCGGGTGGTGGAGGGGCTGAACCGCCAGCTGCTCAGCGGCGAGGTGCGCCGCCTGGCCAGCCTGGAGGTGCGCTTCCTGCGGCCCCTGCTGCTGCCCGCCCGAACGGGCCTGTTCATCTGCGGCGACAAGGGTGGGCGGGCGGGGGAGGATGGCGGGAAGATGGAGGTCTTCGTGGGCCGCGCGCCGGGCGCGCCGGCCGCGCTGTCGGGCCGCTTCGAACTTCGAGAAGGAGCTACGCCATGAGCGACTACCTGGTGAACCTGGGGGCCAACCCCCGCGCCCGCAAGCTGATCCGTACGGTGGGCCTGCCCCTGCCCTTGCCCCAGAAGCTGCGCCGCGAGCGCGCGCCCTGGAAGGAGCGCCCGCTGGACGGCCTGCCCGTGGCCGTGGGCCAGCTGGAACAGGCCGAGCTGACTGCGGTGCTGGCTCGCAGCCTGGCTGCGGCCGGCGCCCAGCCCCATGTGCTGGGAGATGAGGCGCAGCTGGCGCCCTACCTGGAGCAGGGCGCCGCCTTCGGCCGCCGGCCCGAGTCCATGGGCGACGAGGACTGCCCCAAGCGGCCGCGAGCCTTGATCTTCGACGCCACGGGCATCGGCGGGCCCGAGCAGCTGCACGCCGTGTACCGCTTCTTCCACCTGCGGCTGCGCGGCCTGGATCGCTGCGGTCGGGTGTTGGTCCTGGGGCGCCCCCCGGAGCTGGCTGTCGATCCGGTGCAGGCGGCCGCGGCCCGCGGCCTGGAGGGCTTCGCGCGTTCCGTGGCCAAGGAAGTGGGGCGGCGCGGCTGCACGGCCCAGATGGTCTACGTGGCGCCGGGCGCCGAGGACAGGCTGGAGCCGCTGCTGCGCTTCCTGCTGTCGCCCCGCTCGGCCTTCATCTCGGGCCAGGCCCTGCGCTTGAGCGCCGATGTGGCGGCAGAAGGATCCCCCGCGCCGCAGCGCGCCCTGGACGGCCAGGTGGCCCTGGTCACGGGCGCCGCCCAGGGCATCGGTGCGGCCACGGCCCGCGCCCTGGCGCGCGAGGGCGCACGGGTGATCGTGGCCGATCTGCCCGCCGCAGCCGAGCGAGCCAGCGTGCTGGCGGAGGAGATCCGTGGCGCGCTGTTGCTGACGGACATCGCCGCCGCCGCCGCCCCGGCCTCGCTGGAGGCGCTGCTGGAGGAGCGCTTCGACGGCCAGCTGGACATCGTGGTGCACAATGCCGGCATCACGCGCGACAAGATGCTCTTCAACATGGCGCCCGAGCGCTGGGACCAGGTGCTGGGGGTCAACCTGCTGGCCGTGCTGCGCCTGCACGCGGCCCTGGAGCCGCGCCTTGGCGCCGGCGCGCGGGTGGTCTGCCTCTCGTCCATCTCGGGGCTGGCGGGCAACACCGGCCAGAGCAACTACACCGCCAGCAAGGCGGGCATCATCGGCTTCGTGCAGGCCGCTGCTGCCCAGCTGGCCGAGCGGGGCGTGGCCGTCAACGTGGTGGCCCCAGGCTTCGTGGAGACCCGCATGACGGCCCGCATGCCCGTGGGCACTCGCGAAGCGGCCCGCCGCCTGTCCAGCCTCTCGCAGGGCGGCCTGCCCGAAGACATCGCCGAAGCCATCACCTTCCTCTGCAGCCCGGGCGCCGCCGGCCTCTCCGGCCAGGTGCTGCGCGTCTGTGGCGGCAGCTTCATCGGAGCTTGAACCATGCGTTGGGAAGATCGACCTCGCGCCGTCATCGTGGGCGGCGCCCGCACCCCCTTCATCCGCGCTTTCGGCGCCCTGACCCGAGTGGACACCATCGGGCTGGGCGTGGCCGCCGTGCGCGGTCTGCTGGAGCGCACAGCCATCCCCTGGCGTGAACTGGACAGCTTGGTCTGGGGCGGCGTTGTGCTGCCCAGCGCCAGCGCCAACATCGGCCGTGAAATCGCCCTGGACCTGGGCCTGCCCGCCACGGTCGAGGCCAGCACGGTGTCACGCGCCTGCACCTCCAGCCTGTACGCCATCACCCAGGCGGCCGCCCTGATCGAGCGCGGCGAGGCGGACGTGGTCATCGCCGGCGGCAGCGACTCCACCAGCAACGCCGAGGTCAAGATGCCCCAGAGCCTGGTGCACAAGGTGGCCCCGGTGGTCATGAACCGGCGCTCCGGGCCCATGGACTACCTGCGCATGATGGCCAAGCTGCACCCGCGCAAGGACCTGCTGCCCCAGCAGCCCGCGGTGCGCGAGCGCAGCACCGGCGAGCTGATGGGCGAGTCGGCCGAGAAGATGGCTCGCCGCAATCACATCAGCCGCGAGGCCCAGGACCGCTTCGCCCTGCAGTCCCACAAGCGGGCCTCCGCGGCCGTGGCGGCCGGTCGCTTCGCCGATGAGATCGTACCCATCGACACCCCCGAGGGCAGGCGCGTGCACGCCGACAACCTGGTGCGTGGCGACTCCAGCCTGGAGAAGATGGCCAAGCTGCGGCCCGCTTTCGCCAAGGACGGCACGCTGACCGCCGCCAACTCAAGCGCCCTGACCGACGGCGGCGCCGCCGTGCTGCTGATGAGCGAGGAAAAGGCGCGCGCCCTGGGCCTGGAGCCCCTGGCGGCTTTCCGCAGCTGGTCCTACGACGCGGTGGATCCCAGCGACCAGCTGCTCATCGGCCCGGCCATCTCCATGCCGCGCGCCCTGCAGCGAGCGGGGATGGCCCTGAAAGATGCGGACATCGTGGACATCCACGAGGCCTTCGCCGCCCAGGTGCTCTGCGTGCTGGCCATGCTGGAGAACGACGGCTTCGCCCAAGAGCGGGTGGGCTTGGAGCGTGCCGTGGGCAGCCTGGATCCGGAGGAGATCAACGTTTGTGGCGGCTCCATCGCCCTGGGCCACCCCTTCGCGGCCACGGGCGCGCGCATGGTCACCACCATGGCCAACGAGCTGAAGCTGGCCGACAAGCAGACCGCCCTGCTGGGCGTCTGCGCGGCGGGCGGGCTGTCGGGGGCGGTGGTGCTGGAGCGCGTGGGGTAAGGGGGGCTTCTCAGCGCCTGCGGCGCGCCACTGCCGTCAGGCCGAGCAGCGCCAGCCAGCCCAGCCCCACCGGGCTGGCAGCGGCGGCCGAGCAGTCGCAGCCCTCGAACTCGATCTCGTCGTCGTCGTCGTCGCTGGAGCTCTTCTTCTTCTTGGAGCTGGAGCTCTTCTTGGAGCTGCTGCTCTTGGAGCTGGAGCTCTTCTTGGAGCTGCTGCTCTTGGAGCTGGAGCTCTTCTTGGCTTGCGCCGCGGGGATCAGCGAGAGGCCGACCAACGACTGCTCCGTGGCGTCGGGATCGGGCCGTTGCTCATCGACGCTCAGCCCCAGGCCGAGCAGCATCACCAGGGCGATCACCAGGAACCGAAGAGACTTCGTGATTTTTCGACGCTGCATTCATACCTCCTGCGCTCGAGGGCGAGCGCTGACAGCTCGCTTCGAGCGTAGCAGACTTCGGCCCTCAGGACCCGTGTCCAGCGCCTCGGCCGGCCGCTGCTAGCGGCAGCCCTGCGTCAAGGACACGTACTGGGGCTCGCAGGTGGCGCCGCAGTTGTTCAGCAGGCAGGTGATGGGATCGGATGTCAGCAGGCAGAGCCCGTAGCAGACCGGGTCGTAGACGCCGTTGCAGTCCTCGATCCATAGATCGCTGCCGCCGCAGGCCGGCACGTTGGTCTCCCAGCCCTCGCCGTTGCACTCGCAGGAGATGTAGACCAGGTCCCAGTCGCAGCCGCCCGACACGTCCGTGTACTGCCGTTCCTCGCTGCCGGAGCAGTCGAAGTCATAGGAGCCGTCGCCGCGGTGGGCGGTGAAGTAGGAGGGCTGCATCGGGTAGGCGTTGGCGTTGGTGTCGTAGCAGTCGGTCGAGTCGAAGCCCGTATAGGGGAAGGAGCCATTCTCGCACCAGCACTCGGTCTGGCCGGCTACGCCGTAGGTGTCGCCGTCGAAGTCGTAGTAGAAGTCGAAGCAGCCGATGGCGTCCTGTTCGTTCTCGGTTCCGTCGCAGTTGTCGTCGACTCCATTGCCGCAGATCTCGGTGTTCCCGGGGTAGATGCTGGAGTCGCTGTCGTCGCAGTCGGAGAGCTTCTCGGAAGCGTTCTCGCAGGGCGGGCACTCGCAGAAGCCGTCGCCGTCGTCGTCGTAGGCGCAGGTGCCCTCGTCCACGAAGCCGTCGCAGTCGTCGTCGATGCCGTTGAGCACCTCTTCGGCGCCGGGGTGGATCGACGAGTTGGTGTCGTCGCAGTCCATCTCGGTGCTGGCGGCGTTCACGCAGGGGGGCACTTCGCAGTAGCCGTCGCCGTCGTCGTCGTAGCACTCGGAGCCCACGTCGATCCCGGTGACCTTGTTGCAGTCGTTGTCCAGCCCGTCGCAGATCTCGGGTGCGCCCGGGTAGATGGTGTCGTTGGAGTCGTTGCAGTCGCCGCCGTTGACGCTGTAGCCGTCACCGTCGAAGTCGTAGTCGTCGGCGGAGAGTACCTGGAACTCGGCCAGAGCCTGGGCGCTGTTGCCCTGGGTGTCTTCCACCGTGAAGCTGAGCATATAGGTGGCGATGGGCAGGGTGGCGGAGCACTGGGAGTTGCCCTCGCCGTCGATGTCCATGTAGCAGACGAAGCCGCCCGGATCCGAGGCCAGCGAGACGGTCAGGTCCTCGGGGGGGTCCTGCCGATCAGCCACGGTGGCCATGAAGACGTAGGGGTAGTCCTCCAGGCCGGCCTCGCCCTCGGCGGGGTGCACGATCTCGATGGAGGGCAGCTCGGAGACCTCCAGGATCTCGGTGGTCACGCTGTCTTCGCCCTGCTCGTTGTCCGTGTCCGTGGCGCGCAGAGTGATCACGTGGATGCCCAGGCTCAGGCTGGCGGTCAGGAACTCGACGTCGCCGTTGGCATCGGGGGGATCGCTGTCGGGCAGGACGCCGTCGATGGAGCTGATCCACTCCACCAGCAGCTCCTCGGCGGACGTGTCGTCGTCGACGACGCCGGTCAGGGCGACCACCTCGCCCTCGTCGAACTGCTGGCCGTCGTAGGGGGAGATGATGGAGACTTCGGGCTCGTTGTCGAGCACGACGAGGGCGTCGTCGCTGCAGGCGCAAAGAGCCACCAAGGGCAGGATTTTCCTCATCACGACCTCCGCGGGTAGGCCCACGATATGCCGCATCACCGGGGTGTGGCAAGCAAAACCGCGCTTCTGCGGCGCACTTGTCGCGCTTTCGGCGCGGTCTGGGGCGGCGGCCCGAAGGAATTCCTTCGCTCATGGTGCCGGGTGATGCGCCCCCTCGCGGGCTATGAATATCATGGGCCGGCTCGCTACGGCCCGAGGCGCTGCCGACCGCACCGCAGGTGCCGGCAGCGCCACGGCTCGTTGTCAGCCAGCCTGCGTCCGAGAGGTTCCCATGCGTGTCCCTGCCGCTATTCTCCTTTCCGTCCTGGCCCTGGGCTGCCAGGCCGACGAGGAAGAGGCCGCGCCCGCCGATTCCTCCCATGGAGACAGCGCCCCGCTCGCGGATAGCGAGCCCCCCGGCGATAGCGGCGACAGCGGCGACAGCGGCGACAGCGGCACGCCCGTAGTCGACCTGCCCGATCTGCCCACCGGCGGCTGCGGCATGGCCGCCTACGACTGGCTGCCCACCGAGGAGCTGGGCAGCCTCGTCAGCACCGAAGAGGCGAGCGACCTCTCCATCGGCTCGGCGGTGATCGACCTGGTGCTGCAGTCCTACGGGATCACCCAGTTCTCGCCGCTGCCCTACGACGTGCGCGCCTGGCGCATGCGCTACGTCACCCAGGATCGAGGGCAGCAGGTGGAGGCCACCATGGTGCTCACCCTGCCGGATGTCAGCGAGGGCGAGAGCTTCCCCCTGATCCTCTTCCCCCACGGCACCACCGGCTTCACCGACGCCTGCGCGCCGTCCGCCGGCGGCCTGGAAGACAGCGCCTTCCCCGTGGTCTTCGCCTCCATGGGCTACGCGGTGGTGGCGCCCGATTTCCTGGGCATGAACGGCATCGGCGAGCCCGCCGGCATGCTGCACCCCTACCTGGTGCCCGAAGCCACTGCCGTGGCCTCGCTGGACGCCATCCGGGCCGCCCTGCGCTTCTTGGAGCAGGAGCAGCCGGGTGCGACGGCCGATCCCCAGCGCACCGTGCTCTGGGGCGGTTCCGAAGGCGGCTTCGCCGTGCTCTGGTCCGAGCTCTACGCTGCCCGCTACATGCCCGACATCAACATCGTGGCCACCCTGGCCCTTGTGCCGCCCACCGACCTGCTGAGCATCGCCCTGGCCGGCCTGGCAGAGCCCATCGCCGCCTCCGGAGGTCTGGTGGCGGCCTGGATCGGGCAGCATTCCTGGTATCAGGTGAAGGGCGCCGAGCTGTCCGAGGTGCTGCTGGAAGAGCTGGCCGAGGCCCTGCCCCAGGAGATGATGGAGTCCTGCAGCGAGTTCCCCAGCCTGGAGGCCGCCAGCACCCTGGAAGAGGTCTTCCAGCCGCAGGTGCTGGCCGCGGCGACCAAGGGCAGCTTGGAAGGGCTGGATCCCTGGGCCTGCTACCTGGAGCAGGGCGGCATGGACCAGGACCGCGTGGCACGCGAGACGGATCCACCCGTGCTGGTGGTGGTCTCCGGAGACGACGAGCTCGTGGTGGCGCACACGGTGCGCGACTCGGTGCCCATGCTCTGCGAGCGGGGCTACGACATCGACTACCTGGAATGCGCCGGCGCGGATCACAGCGAAGGCGTGGCCCTGTCGCTGCCCTACCAGATCGAGTGGCTGCAGGCGCGCCTGGCCGGCCAGGATCTGGGCGCCGAGAACTGCGTGGTGGATGAGCCCATCGACTGCCAGGGCTTCCTGGATAAAGGGAAATAGCTGCCAAGCCAGTCTTTCTACCCCGAACTCCTACATGATCCGATGGAAGGTATCAAAATGAAGCTGCGAGCCTTTGGCGCTACGAATACCGGACGCAGGCGGGACCACAACGAGGACGCCTTCGCCATCGATGAGCGCACGGGCCTAGCCGTGGTGGCGGACGGCATGGGCGGCCACGCGGCGGGCGAGGTGGCCAGCGCCATGGTCGTCGCCGAGGTCTGGCGTCAGCTGGACGAGATCAACCGGCGGGTGACGGTCTACGGGGAGAGCGAGGACGAGCGGGCGCGGGGAGACCTGCTGGCCTTCCTGCCCGCCCTGATGCAGCGCGCCAACGAGATCATCCACCAGGAGTCGCTGCGCGATCCGGACAAGGCCGGCATGGGGACCACCGCCGTGCTCTTCGTTCCGGCCGGCTCGGACGCCTTCGTCTGTCACGTGGGCGACAGCCGTCTCTACCTGCTGCGATCCGAGCAGCTCTACCAGGTCACCGAGGACCACAGCCTGGTGATGCAGCTCTACAAGAGCGGGGAGATCACGCTGGAGGAGGCCGCCGTCCACCCGCGCAAGAACGTGCTCATGAAGGCCTTGGGCGTGGTGCCCACGGTGGAGGCCGACGTCAACTTCCTGGACATCTACCCGGGCGACGAGTTCCTGCTCTGCTCCGACGGCCTGAGCGACATGCTGACCGACGACGAGATCGCCAGGTTGATGGTGGATCTGGACGGCGGCGAGCTGGTGGTCCAGGCTGTCCAGCTGGCCAACGACCGCGGCGGCAAGGACAACATCACCGCCGTGGTGGTCGAGGTCCTGGACGACCAGGATCGGGTCTACGACGGCGGCACCGAGATGATGGGCCTGCTGGACAAGGTGAACTTCCTGCAGGACATCGTTCTCTTCCACGAGCTGAGCAGCCAGGATTGCATCAAGATCAACAGCATCCTCTACGAACGGCGCCACCTGGGCGGCGAGGTCATCATCGAGAAGGGCACGCCAGGAGACGCGCTCTACCTGGTTGCCCAGGGCTCGGTGGAGGTCTGGCGCGGCAATGTGCGCCTGGCCAAGATCGGTGCAGGCGGGCACTTCGGCGAGATGAGCCTGGTGGACGAGGCGCCCCACTCGGCCACCGTGGTGGCCGCAGAGGATCTGCTGCTCTTCCTGATCCGCCGCTCGGACCTGTACGAGCTGCTGGACAACGACATGGCGCTGTCCCAGAAGATCCTGCGCGCGCTGTTGAGCAGCATGGTGGAGCGGGTTCGCACGCTCTCCGACTTCGTGAGCACCTGAGACCGGAAAAAAAGCGGCGAAGAGCTTGGATGGCAACCCGTCACTCACTGGCGCCGCGCCGCTGGCCCGCGGCGGTCGGCCCAGTCCCTGGAGATTCCATGTCTCGACCTGCCATCATCACGTTGGGCTTCCACGCCCTGGACCTCGTGCTGCAGGGCGAACGGGCCTGGGCCTGCGCCGGAGGCACGGCGGGCAATATCGCCGCCATCATGGCCTCCCTGGGTTGGCGCGCGCTGCCCTTCATGCGCTCCGGCGAAGATCCCGCCGCGCAGCTGGCGCGGGCCGACCTGGCGGCCTGCGGCTGCGACCTGAGCTTCTGCCAGCTCCCCGAACAGCGGCCGCTGCCCGTGATGGCGCAGCGCGCACCGACCTCGAAGCCATCCCAGGCCTGCGCTTCCTGGTGCTGGACCGGGCCGGCAGCCAGGCCGAGCTCGAGGCCGCCCTGGCCAAGAAGCCCCACCTGCAGCGCCATCGTGCCGCCATCATCTACCACCGGGGGCTCTTTTCGCACCGCGCCTCCAGCAGCGCCGTGCGCCGCGCCGTGGTGAAGAGTCTGCCCCTCGACGGGCTCGTGTCGGCTGCCGTGGCGCGCTACATCGCGGCCCAGGGGCTGTATCGCTGAGCGCGGGGACGCGCCCCGGGCACCGTGGTAGCTTGTGCGGAATGCGCCACGTCTCCTCTTCCCGGTCCATGCCTCCTTCGCCGCGCTGGGCCATCCTGGGCCTGCTGGTGGCGCTGTCGGCCTGCAGCGGCGAGCAGGTGCCCGCGGCCGGGCACCTGGCCGCGCCCTTGGCCGAGCCCACCCGGCCCGCCGCGCAGACCGAGCTACCCCTGGAGGAGCTGCTCTGCCAGCCGCGGCCCAGCACGCAGGAGGACGCGGATCCCCTGGCCCCGCCCGCGCCACTGACCACGCGCCAGGTCCGGCTGGAGGTGGCCCGCCAACTGGGCCGCTCCGGCCAGCTGCGGCAGGTGGCCGGTCAGGACTGCCATAAGAAGGGGATCGCTGCCGCCGTGGATGTGCTGCCCGAGTTCTTCGACCGCCTCTGCGCCGAGGAAGCCTGCGTGGAGCTGCTGCTGCAGGCGCCGGGCGCCGCGGGGGGGGGCGTGCTGCTGGAGGCCCACACCGCGCCTGTCGTCAGCGCCTTGCTGGCCCATCAGAGCGATCCCCGCTTCTGCTGCACGCCGGTGTTCGGCTTCCTCAGCGAGCTGAAGGGGGAGGGCTGGAGCGAGGATCGGCGCTGGCTGGCGGCCTGCCTGGGGCATGGCTCCCAACCCAGCCCCTCGGGACGATCCGCCGAGGCCGTGCAGACCGAGAAGCTGACCATGATCGAGCTGGCCCGGCAGCTGCCCCCGGATCCGGTGATCGACGCCCTGGCGCGGGGCCGCATCGCCCGGCCCAGCGAGCTTGGCCATGTGCAGGCGCGCATGGTGGCCTTCATCCGCGGCGACGCCAGGGCCCTGCCCACCGAGCAGCTGGCTCGCTATGTGGATGGCATGAGCTGTTCCGGCATCCAGCAGGTGGCTGCGGCCCCGGAGCTGGCCGGTCGGGAGCACCAGGAGGTGCTGCGGGATGCGCTTCAGAGCTGCGCCGCCGAGCCCGTGGAGTGGGACGATTGACGGCCCCCCGATGAAACATAACTGGAGGAATCCATGCCCTTGTTGAAGCTCCATACCTCGGCCCCCGCTGACGAGGATCTGCTCCTGGTCCTCTCGCAGACCGCGGCCCAGACCCTGGGCAAGCCGGAAGGCTACGTGCAGACCTGCTTGACTCCGGGGGCGGCCCTGAGCTTTGGCGGCCAGCTCGGCAACAGCTGCCTGGTGGAGGTCAGCAGCATCGGCGCCCTGGACGCCGAGCGCACGCGCGCCTTGAGCGCTGCGGTCTGCCCGCTGCTGGCCGAGCGGCTGGGCATCCCCCAGGATCGCATCTACATCGTGTTCCGCGATGTGCCCCGGCATTGTTGGGGCTGGGATGGGCGCACGTTCGCGGGCTGAGGCCTACTCGCAGCTCTCCCCCCCAATCCCCTCCATGCCGCGCCCTGCCAGCAGGTCGCTGCCCAGGCTGTGCAGCTCGAAGCCGAGGTCCTTGTGCTCTGGCAGCGTGATCGGCAGCATGCGCGGCGCGCTGCTTGAGATGTCGACCATGAAGAGCCGGGCGCGAGCGGTCTTGGGCAGGCCGCGGCCGCCGCTGCGAGGCAGGGTGGCCTGGGCCGTGACCACCAGCAGGTCCTGGCGCGGCCAGCTGGCGTAGGAGAGCAGCACGGCGCCACCTGCGGAGAAGCCGGGATCCAGCTGTTCGATCTGGTCGCCGACCTGATCGACCAGGGGCTGGAAGCCGGACCAAATGCCGCCCTGCAGGCGCGCCACCCTGACCCGCGAGCTGACGGCATCGCCCGCCAGGATGGCGTCGCCGGCCGGACTGGCGGCCAGGTGGCCGAAGCGTGGGGCATCGAAGATGCGCTGCTCGCCGCTCTGCAGGTCGTACAACGCCGGCTTGGCCATACGGCCGTTGATCAGGGCATGGCTTGCGATCCAGCGCGTGCCCACCGGGCAGGGATCGCCCATCATGCCCTGCTGGCCCAGCGAGCGGCTGCTGCTGCTGGCCAGCTCGTAGGCGTGGATGGAGGCCTGGGGCACCACGCTGTAGTAGATGGTCCCGCCGTCGGGGGAGAAGGCCGGGAAGCGGGCCTTGTCCAGGATGACGCGCTTTTCCATGGTGGCCAGATCCGCCAGGTACAGCTTGTTGCCGCGGCCAGAGCTGCTGTTGTAGGCCAGGTAGCGTCCGTCGGGCGAGAGCCCCGGGAACCACTGGGCGCCGGACGAGCCGTCCACCAGGCGCAGATCGGTGAGCTGGCCCGTGTCCAGGTCCAGGCTGCCCACGAAGAGGTCGGCGCCGTCTCTGGCGTCGCGGTGGCAGCTGCCGCGGCTGCGCAGGTTGCTCGAAAAGGCGATCAGCGCGCTGTCCGCGCTGTTGGGGGCGTTGGCGCCGCCGGCCTCGCCCTGGGCCTGGACCGCGGGCTCCTGGCTGACGACGGGCACGGCCGCGGGGGCCTTTTCCGCGCCCCAACAAGCACCGGAGGCCGCCAGCGCCAGCGCGACAGCCCAGGCCCTCTCCGTGGATGCTGTGGCCATGCTCTCTCCCTCGGCACGGGGGTAGCTGCGCCTCTAACCCGACGTCCTCGAGGCACGTTCCCTGCTAGATGGCGCACAGCTCGTGGTATACGAGGAGCGTGCGGTCGAGCGCGGCGCTCGCCGGGAGAAGACCATGGGCCACGCCCAAGAACTGCAGCTCTCCATCCCCTGGGCCCTCACTGCCACCGCCATCTTCCTGGTGCTCAACGGCTTCTTCGTGGCCGCCGAGTTCGCCCTGGTCAAGCTGCGCACGGCCCGCATCGAGGCCCTGGCGCGCAAGGGCAACCGCAGCGCCGAGGCCGTGCTGCAGGTCATGAAGCGCCTGGATCTCTACCTGTCGGCCTGCCAGCTGGGCATCACCCTGGCCAGCCTGGTGCTTGGTTGGCTGGCGGAGCCCGCCGTGGCCGGGCTTCTGCTGGCCGGCGCCGAGAAGCTGGGACTGGAAGTGGGCGACTCGGGACCGCTGCACGTGGTGGCTCTGGCCCTGGCCCTGGCCGCGGTCACCGTGCTGCATATGACCCTGGGGGAGCAGGCGCCCAAGATCTGGGCCATCCAGAGGGCTGAGACCGCCGCCATGGCTACGGCTCTGCCCCTGCGGGCCTTTACCGCCCTTTTTCGCCCTTTGATCTGGTTCATCAACGGGCTGTCCAATGCGCTCTTGCGCCTGGCAGGCGTGGAGGCGGCCCTGGACCACGAGGGCGCGCACAGCGCGCAGGAGCTGCGGGCCATGCTGCGCTCGGCCTCGCGCGCCGGGCTGATCTCCCGGCGCCAGAGCACCCTGGGGGAGAACGTGCTGGGCCTGGCCCGGCTGAAGGTGCGGCATGTGATGGTGCCGCGGGTGGACGTGGCCTTTCTCTCCGGAAACCAGTCCGTCGAGCAGAACCTGGCCCTGCTGCGCAGCTGCGGCCACACGCGTTTGCCGCTCTGCGGGGACGGCCTGGACAAGCTGCTGGGCATGGTGCACGGCAAAGACGTGCTGGTGGCCCTGTTGGGGGGGCAGAATCCGCCCGATCTGGCTGCCCTGGCGCGGCCTCTGATCTCGGTGCCCGACACCCAGCCGCTCACCAAGCTGATTCCCGCGCTTCAGAAGGCCCAGGCCCACTGCGCCGCCGTGGTGGACGAGCACGGCACCACCGTGGGGCTGGTGTTCATGGAGGACGCCCTGGAAGAGGTGGTGGGCCCGCTCTACGACGAGTTCGACCAGCGGGTGGAGCGCTGGACCCGCCTGGCCCCGGATGCGCTCGAGCTGGCGGGCAGCCTGCCGGCCCCCGAGGCGGCCGAGCTGCTGGAGCTGGAGCTGGAAGAGGGGGAGGAGACCATCGCCGGGGTGGTGGTGCAGGCGCTGGGACACATCCCTCGCGAGGGGGATCAGGTGGATCTGCCGCCCTACCGCGTGACCGTGGTGGCCATGACGCGGCGCCGGGTGATGCGCCTGAAGTTCGAGCTGCTGGTGGAAGGCGCCGAGGCCTGAGGCGGCAGGACGGGCCCCGCTTGGCGGTCGAGCGGCCCGTGGTCGCCAATACCCAAACCCGGCCTCCCTCCCTTTGCGGCCCGTCCCGCCCCGTGGCGAGGTTATACCTGCCCCCCTTGTCCCGAGGAGTGCAGCCATGGCCCTGACCGGTCTCAAGATCCAGAAGCTGCTGCCCCGCACCAACTGCAAGGAGTGCGGCTCCAACACCTGCCTGGCCTTCGCCATGAAGCTGGCGGCCAAGAAGGTGGAGCTCTCCAAGTGCCCCTACGCTTCGGACGAGGCCAAGCGCGTGCTGGGCGCCGCTGCCGAGCCGCCGGTGCGCGGTGTGGCCCTGGGGCCGGAGCGCGGGCTCAAGCTGGGCGAAGAAACCGTGCTCTACCGCCACGAGCGGACCTTCGTGAACCAGACGGCCCTGGCCATCGAGCTGCGCGACACCGACTCCGCGGCCTCGGTGGAGGCCACCCTGCGGGACGTGCAGGACTACGTGCTGGAGCGCGTGGGCGAGGTCTTGACCATCGACATGGTTGCCGTCACCCAGCGTGCCGAGTCCTCGGATGGCTTCGTGGCCCTGGCGCGCCAGGCCTGGGAGAGCACGCAGCTTCCCCTGGTGCTGCGCAGCCCCGATCTGGCGGCTCTCAAGCAGGCCGCCCTGGCCGTGCGTGGCTCCCACAGCCTGCTGGCGGGCGCCACCCCCGAGACCGCCGACGAGCTGGCGCCGGTGGCCAAGCAGAACGGGCACGCCCTGGGCATCACGGCTCCGGACCTGGACGAGCTGGCCGAGCTGGCCCAGCGCCTGAAGCGCGCCGGCTATCAAGACCTGGTGCTGGAGTACGCCACCAGCTCGCTGGCCGAGCGCTTCCAGACCAGCTCCATCGCCCGCCGCGCCGCCTTGCGCGCCAGCTTCAAGCCCCTGGGCTACCCCAGCCTGGCCACCCTGCCCAAGGGCGATCCCCTGCGCCAGGCCGTGCAGGCCGTGACCGAGATCGACAAGTACGGCGGGGTGCTGGTGCTGCCGCGCTTCGATGCGGCGCTGTTGTCGGTGCTGATGACCCTGCGGCTCAACATCTTCACCGATCCACAGAAGCCCATCCAGGTGGCTCCCAAGCTCTACGCCATCGTGGACCCCACCCCGGACAGCCCGGTCTTCGTCACCACCAACTTCTCGCTGACCTACTTCCTGGTCTCGGGCGAGATCGAGAACGCTGGCATCAGCGCCTGGCTGCTGGTGCCCGAGTGCGAGGGCATGAGCGTGCTGACCGCCTGGGCGGCGGGCAAGTTCTCCGGCGCCACGGTGGCGCGCTTCGCCAAGGAGATCGGCCTGGAGGACCAGGTGGACTGCCGCAAGATGGTCATTCCGGGCCTGGTGGCCCAGATCTCGGGTGAGCTGGAGGAGAACATGCCCGGTTGGAGCGTGCTGGTTGGCCCCCAGCAGGCCTCGGACATGGAGAGCTTCATCAAAGCCCGCTTCGGGGAGTGAGCCATGCCCAAGGTGGTATTCCAGCCCTCTGGCAAGACCCTCAGCGCCCTTCCGGGCAGCGAGCTGCTGGACGTGGCCCGCCAGGCCGACGTTGAGATCGACTCGCCCTGCGGCGGCAAGGGCGCCTGTGGCAAGTGCGTGGTGAACGTCACGGCGGGCGAGGTGGACTCGGACAGCCTCTCGGTGCTGCCGGCCGCGGCCGTGGCCGCCGGCCACTTGCTGGCCTGCCGTACGCGCATCCTGGACACGCCCGTGGTGGTGGAGGTGCCCCAGCAGGCCGACCAGGAAGAAGGCCAGATCCCGCAGGAAGACGAGACCTATATGATCCGGGGCGAGCTGCTGCCCAAGGAGTGGGAGTTCGATCCCCTGGCGGTCAAGTGGCTGGTGAAGGTCCCGGCGGCGGAGCTGGACGACGGTCTGTCGGACGTGGAGCGCTTGGTGCGCGCCATCCAGCTGGAGTGGGGGCGCAAGGAGAAGCTGCCCCTGGACAGCCTGCGGCTCTTTGAGGATCTGCGCTCCATGCTGGTGGCGGTCGAGGTGCCTCTGGGCGCCATCCACGGCCTGGCCGAGACCCTGCGCGCCCATGGCGGCCTGGTCACGGTCACCATGGTGCGGGCCGGGCGCAAGCTGCACGTGGTGCGAGTGGAGCCTGGGCACGAGCCTGAACGGCACCACGCCATCGCGGTGGACGTGGGCACCACCACGGTCACCGTGCAGCTCATAGACCTGGCCAATGCGCGCATCCTGGCCACCCGTAGCGGCTACAACAACCAGGTCACCTGCGGCCTGGACGTCATCAGCCGCATCAACTACGCCCGCCGCCCTGAGCGCCTGGAGGAGCTGCGGGTGCGGGTGCTGCAGACCATCAACCAGCTGCTGGAACAGGGCTGCCGCAGCTGCGGCGTGGTGCCCTCCGAGATCTCCAACGCCGTGGTCTCGGGCAACACCACCATGACCCACCTGCTGCTGGGCCTGGACCCCGAGTACATCCGCCTGGAGCCCTATACCCCCACCGTGCTGGAGGTGCCCTACTTGAGCGCGCGCGAGGTGGGCATCGACATCAACCCCAACTCGTGGATCTGCTTCTCGCCCAATATCGGCAGCTACGTGGGCGGGGACATCACGGCCGGGCTGCTGTGCACCGACCTGGTCACCGACAGCGAGGAGTTCTCGCTCTTCATCGACATCGGCACCAACGGCGAGCTGGTGGTGGGCAACAGGGATTTTTTGCTCTCCTGCGCCTGCTCGGCCGGTCCGGCCTTCGAGGGGGGCGGCATCGACTGCGGCATGCGGGCTTCGCTGGGGGCCATCGAGAAGGTCGAGGTGGACCCGGACAGCGGCACGGCCCGCTACAGCACCATCGGCAACTGCGCACCGCGCGGCATCTGCGGCTCGGGCATGATCGACCTGTTGGCCAACCTCTTCACCAGCGGTTGGTTGGACCCGGCGGGCAAGCTCTGCCGCGACAAGCCCTCACCCGCCATCGAGCTGCAGGGCAAGCGGGCCCGCTACCTGATCGCCCCGGCCAGCGAGAGCGCCACGGGCGAAGCCATCACCATCAGCGAGACCGACATCGAGAACATCGTGCGCGCCAAGGCCGCCATCTACTCGGCCTGCGCCCTGATGTTGGAGCAGGTGGGTGTGGACTTCGAGGAGCTGTCCCAGATCTACATCGCCGGCGGCTTCGGTCGCTTCCTGGACCTGGACAAGGCCATCGTGCTGGGCTTGGTGCCCGACGCGCCCCGCGAGCGCTTCCGCTTCATCGGCAACGCTTCGCTCATAGGTTCCTACATGGTGGTGGTCTCGCGGGAGTACCGCACCAAGCAGCTGAACCTGGCCCAGCGCATGACCTACTTCGACCTGACCAACGCCCCCGGGTACATGGACCAGTACACCGGGGCGCTGTTCATTCCGCACACGGATCCGGGGCGCTTCCCTTCGGTGGGGGGCTGAAGCGCTACTTGCGCCCCGCACCCCACTTCAGACCCCAGCCGTAGGCGCGGTCGCACTCGCCGTGGTCGTTGTGGAAGGTGACGTAGCGGGTGACCTTGATGCCGCTGTCGCCCACGAAATCCAGCCCGGCGATGGCGCAGAACTTGCGGCTGTCGGACTGCTTGCCCATCTGCACTTCCACCTCGGGCTGACCCGGCACCTTGATGCTGACCACGGCGTCGGTCTCGGCCCAGCGCGCTGCTCCCTCGTAGATGAAGCAGTAGATGGTCATGCGCTTGATCTCACCGAGATTGCTCGGATTGACCTTGATGAACTCGCCCGAGGCGCTCTGGGAACCCGTGCGATCGTCGCCCATGTGGTAGATCCAGGGCGGCCCGTTGAGGTTGCCCTGGCGGGACTTGTCGTGGGCGAACTGCAGGCCGTCGATCACCGAGCGCACGGGATGGTTGCGCAGCTCGAAGAAGCAGCCCAGGTCCAGGTCGATCTCGCCTCCGCCGCCGCCTAGCAAGGCGCCGAAGAAACCCTTCTTCTTCTGGCCGCCGGGGTGGGCGTTCCAGTTCAGGTTGATGACGATCTCGTCACCGGCGCCCTTCTGCTTGAGCTGCATGGTGTGGGAGTCGCCCTTGCCGGCCAGCGAGATCTTGGAGGCCAGCTTGATGGCGTTGGCGCCGGGCACCGAGGCCTGGAACTGCTCGAAGGCCATCACCTCGCTGTCGTTGACCAGCTGGGCGCCCATGAAGCCGGCGGTGAACTTGCAGATCACGGCTACGGAGCCCTGGGCCTGGGAGGCCAGGTCCACGGTGTGGCTCTCGCCGCGGTCGGTCATCACCTCGACGCGCGCGTCGTAGTTGGCGAAGACCTTGTTGGTCTTCTGGGAGGCGTCGGTGAAGTTGAGGGCGCAGATCCAGAGCTCTTCCAGATCGTCGAGCTTGGCGATCAGCATGTCCTCGCGGTTGTCGCCGCCCACGGCGCCCACGCCCGCATCCTCGGACAGCTGCATGAAGGGGAAGGCGTTCAGGTCGCCCATGGAGCCGCCGGCGTAGTTGTCGGAGTAGACACCGCCCACTCGACCGTCCTTGGTCTTGTAGAAGGCCACCAGGTCGAGGTCGACCGCCGAGGTCCAGATCAGCGAGACCTTGAGCTGCTTGAAGGACCCGATCTGCGCGCTTGCGCCTTTTTGCTTGAGTTCCATGGGCTGTGACTCCTTGGGTGCGGACCGCGTTTCGTGATGGATAGGGGACCTGGCGCTTTAGCCTCTCCGGAGGGGAAGCTCAAGAAGGCGCGCGCTTCTGCGGTCGAGATGGGGATCGGCGGCGGGCTGGCGTAGGATGGTCGTATGGAACGAAGGCGAAAGATCCTCGCGCTGGCGGGCAGCGCGACCCACCTGGCGCTCTGCCTGGCCTTGCCCGCGGCGGGCTTCGTCTGGACCAGCTGGGTGGAGCTGAGCGGTGGGGGCTGGGCTCCCGAGGCCAGCTCGACGGCCGCCTTTGTGTCGGCGCTGTGGCTGCTGGGCCTGCTGGGCTCGGGGCTCTCGCTGCACTGGAGCCTGTGGGGGCGCGCGCCGCGCCTGCTGCGATGGCATGCCCGCTGTTGGGCGCCGCTGTATGCGCTGGCCGGCCTGGCCCTGCTGGGCCTGGGCATGGGGCTGCGGACTGGCGATCCCCTGGCGGATCTGGCGGCCTTCCTGGTGATCTGGGGCTCGCTGGGGCTCTTCGGCAGCGCGCTGGCGGGGGGCGCGCTGGCGCTCGTGATCTGGCTGGCTTCTCGCGGGCGCAGCGCTTGAGCGCTTCTTGCGCGGACTGTGTCGGAACCTTGATCAGTGCGGGGCACTGAGGTGGGTATCGAGACCATGGCGGGGCGCCTCGTCTCGGAACCTTGGTCAGTGCGGGGCACTGAGGTGGGTATCGAGACCATGGCGGGGCGCCTCGTCTCGGAACCTTGATCAGTGCGGGGCACTGAGGTGGGTATCGAGACCATGGCGGGGCGCCT
>CAYVQL010000144.1:0-19696 GCA_964454135.1 uncultured Enterobacterales bacterium
AATCGGCTTTCAACCCTGGCAATGCATCGGTTGGCCGCAAGGATGACCGAGCCCCTGCCGAACTCCAGGTCGATGTTTTCGAGCGAGCGGAATCCCCGCAGGCGCAGGCGGCAAAGTGCATTCGTCATTTCAGGCCTCCGCTGGGATGAGCGCGGTTTTCTGTTCGCAGGCGCCGACATGGCCTGAGAGCGCTGCGAGGGGGGAAGGGGCCGCTTCTTCGGGCGGACATGCAAGGGCCAGCCTCTCGGTGGCGTAGAGCCGATTCAAGGATAGCGTTGCGCGCGGAGCGCTCCAGCGCATCCTCGGAGTCCCACCTCAGGGAACTTCTTTCAGCGCCCTCGTCAGCATCACCCCCCCCAGCCCCCCCAGCCCCAGCAGGGGCAGGATCGACATGGGACCGTCCAGGCCCAGCAGCTCTCCCAGGTTCAGGGAGGCGTTGGCCGCCTGGTTGGCGTCGGCCGGCATCCAGGCTGGCCACCAGCAGAAGAAGTTGGCGCTCACCTGCCCGGAGAAGAGGGCCGGCAGGATGTAGTCCCCGAGGAGGGAATCCACCTGGAAGGGACCCATTGGGTTGACCAGCGTGATGGCCGTGGCGCAGAAGAGGGAGACTGCCGCCAGGGCCCAGGCCAGGGCGCGCAGGCGCGTGGCGAAGAGCAGCCAGGCGGGCAGCATGAGCAGGGGCACGGCGGGCAGCAGGTAGCGCGGCCCGCTGCAGTAGCCGCCGTCCCAGACCGGGTAGGCGGCGTTGAGCAGGAAGAACCAGGCCACGACCCCGCTGCAGGCCAGCAGGACCGGCCGGACCTGGGGCCGGCGCAGCAGCAGGATGGCGCCGCCCAGGCCCAGGGCGCAGGCCGGGTAGAGGGCGAAGAGGCCGCGCTTGGCTCCCACAGTGACCGCGGCCAGCCTCTCCAGGCTGGGGATGGCGAAGAGGTCGAACAGCACCTCTTCTTCGGGGTGGCGGAACATGTCCGCGTGGTACTTGTAGCCGGTGGTGAAGGGCGATCCGAAGCAGAGCTGGTGGTAGGCCATGGCCAGCAGCACGGGCAGCAGCGCGCCCAGGCAGAAGCGCAGCGCGGCAGAGAGGGAGCGCTGGCGGTGGAGCAGCAGGCCCAGCGCCGCGGGCGCGAAGACCACGGCCGGGTACTCCATCAGGAAGGCGCCGCCGGCCAGCAGACCGGCCCAGAAGGGGTGCCCGCGCCCGGCGCCCCCCTCCCCCCCGCGTCCGGGCCAGACCATGTAGAGGGCGCCCACCCCGGCCACGGCCGCCAGCTGGTGGCCGAAGAGCACGGTGGCGAAGGGAAAGGCCATGGTGCATAGGCCGTACAGCGCCATGGTGAGGGCCTGGGCCCAGGCCGGCGCGCCCAGCCAGCGCCCGGCCATGCGGCCCAGCAGCCAGGCCAACAGGGCCGTTCCGCCGCCGCTGAGCAGCCAGGTGAGCAGCTGGGCGTTCAGGATGCGCAGACCGCTGGAGCCCGGGTCCAGGCCCAGCAGGCCCTGCAGGAACCAGAGCGCGGCGTAGAAGGGCACGGCCAGGAAGGAGACACCGGGCGCCTTGGTGCTGTAGAGGTGGTCCTGAAAGCTGGCCACGTCGCCCGTGTTGGCGGCGTAGCTGTCGATGGTGAGCGAGCCCTGCTCCACCATGGCCCAGGTCAGGTCCAGGCGCACGGCCTGGTTCCAGCCGCCGCCCTGGAAGAAGTAGCCGTAGGAGAGGAAGAGCAGCAGCGCCAGGCCCAGCAGCGCCCGGCGCTGCCTCGGCGTAGGCTGGCCTGGATTCATGGCCTAGAAAGGCACCTGCGACTCGCCGATCAGCCGATCGACGAAGGCCTGCAGCTCCAGGGCGCCCTCGTCGCCGGAGTCGCGGCCGCGCACGCTGACCGTGCCCGCCTCCACCTCCTTGGCACCGATGATGGCCATATAGGGCACGCGCTGGAAGTGGCACTCGCGGATCTTGTAGCCGATCTTGGCGTCGCGATCGTCGCAGTGCACGCGCACGCCGGCATCGTGCAGGGCCTGGGTCACGCTGCGGGCGTAGGGGACCGACTTGTCCGAGACCGTCATCACCCGCACCTGCTCGGGCGCCAGCCAGACCGGAAAGGCGCCGGCGAAGTGCTCGATCAAGATGCCCATGAAGCGCTCGATGGAGCCGATCACCGTGCGGTGGATGACCACGGGCACGTGCTCCTCGTTGTCGGCGCCCACGTACTTGAGCTCGAAGCGCTGGGGCAGCTGGTAGTCCAGCTGGATGGTGGCGCACTGCCACTGTCGCTCCAGGGCGTCCACGATCTCGAAGTCGATCTTGGGCCCGTAGAAGGCGCCGTCGCCCTCGTCGATCTGGTAGTCCATGCCGGCGTTGGCCAGGGCGGCCTTCAGGCCGGCCTCGGCCTGGTCCCAGAGCGCGTCGTCGCCCAGCTTGTCCTCCGGGCGCGTGGAGAGCTTGGTCTTGTAGCCCAGGCCGAAGGCGCCGTAGATGGTGCCTATCAGCTCCAGCAGGTGGGTGATCTCCGACTCGATCATGTCCTCGGCGATGAAGTGATGGGCGTCGTCCTGGCAGAACTGGCGCACCCGCGTCAGGCCGCCCAGGGCTCCCCGCAGCTCGTTGCGGTGCAGCACGCCCATGTCGCTGAAGCGCAGGGGCAGCTCGCGGTAGGAGCGCTTCTGGGAGCGGAAGACCAGCATGGCCGGTGGGCAGTTCATGGGCTTGAGGGCCAACAGCCGCTCGGGCCGCCCCTCTTCCTCATCTTGGTTCGGCTCCTTCAGGGCCTGCTCTCCTTCCCGCACCACGAACATGTCCTCCCGGTAGTGCTGCCAGTGGCCGCTGGTCTCCCAGAGGGACTTGTCGTAGAGCAAGGGGGTGCGCAGCGCGTCGTAGCCCTCGCGCCGCAGCAGCCGGGTGCGCATGGCGTCCTGCAACAGCTGGTAGATCAGCTCGCCCTTGGGAAGGAAGATGGGAACGCCCGGGGCCGCCTCGTGAAACATGAACAGGCCCAGCTCGCGGCCCAGCTTGCGATGGTCGCGCTTCTTGGCCTCTTCCAGGCGGTGCAGGTGCGCATCCAGGGCCTTGCGCGTGGGCCAGACCGTGCCGTAGACGCGCTGCAGCTGCGGCCCGCTGGCGTCACCCCGCCAGTAGGCACCTGAGACCTTGAGCAGCTTGAAGTGCTTGCAGTTGCGCGTGCGGGGCACGTGGGGGCCGGCGCAGAGGTCGATGAAGCCGTTCTGGTCGTAGATGGTGACAGTCTCGTCCTCGATGCCGTCGATCAGCTCCAGCTTGAAGCCCTGGCCGGCTTCCGCGAAGAAGGCGCGCGCCTGGTCTTTGGACCACTCATGGCGCTCGAAGCGGCTGTTGCGCTTCACGATGCGCTTCATCCGGACCTCGATGGCGGCTAGATCCTCTTCGCTGATGGGGCGCGAGACATCCACGTCGTAGTAGAAGCCGTCCTTGATGGCCGGACCGATGGCGAAGGAGGTTCCTGGAAAGACCTGGCCGATGGCCTCGGCCATCACGTGGGCCGTGGAGTGGCGCAGGGCGTGCAGGCGGTACTCCTCTTGGCTGGCGAAAGCCTCGCGGGATCTCTCGTGCTCTTCCACGGCGCATCCTCCTGCGTTCCATGGGGACGGGCGGAACTATCACTGGGGCTGGGCCTCGGCTACCAGCGCACCGCGGTGCCTCAGTCTTGGTTCTTGTGACGCCGGACCTCGGCCAGGGCGGCCTCCAGCTCGGCCACGCGGGCCCGCAGGCGCTCCAGCTCCGAGGCGTTGCGGCGCACGGTTCGGCGCAGGTGGCGCACCAGCGCCGTCTTCTCCGGCCCTACGCTCCTGTGCAGCTCCAGGCGCTCGGCTTCCCCCTCGGGCTGCGGTTCGTCTTGCGCCTCGTCCTCGTCCTCTTTCTCTTCCTCCAGCGACGCGGCGCTGGGCACCTCGTGAGCGGACTCGGCGACAGCGGCTTCCCGCACTCCGTGCTCGGGAGCCTCGAACATGGAGGCCGAGGCCAACAGCGTGCGACCGAGAAAGGCGCGCGCATCCTCCTCGGTGGCGGAGTCGACGAAGACGCCCGCTTCCCCGATGCTGGGATCGGTGCGTTCCCTGCCGGGCAGCAGCATGGTCTCTTCTTGCCAGCTGCGCTCGTGCAGCACGACCTCTTCCCCGTCGAGGATGGAGGGATCGTGCTCGGACAGGGGCCGGGCCAGGATGCTGCGCACCCGCGTGAGCTCGGAGATGGGCCGCACGCGGGGATTGGTGACCAGGTCTTCCTCTTCGTTGCTTCCATTGGCGACGGAGTCGCTGTCGATGCTGCTCGGCGCGCGGCCGCTGGGCACCAGCAGGCGCATGTCGCCGGCGATACGGGGGGAGAGCTCCACCCAGCGCCCCTCGGGCAGGTGGTCCAGGAAGGCGTCTCCCAGTGCCGCCAGGAAGTAGCCGATACGCCTGCGACCGGTCTCGGCCACGAGCAGGAAGCGGGAAGCGCGCACCTCCTCGGCGGTCAGGCCATCTTCGAAGCCTGCCGCCGAAGCGGGAGGATCCGTCAGGACCTCGGGGTGGGCGATGCGCAACAGACCCCTGCCCCCCAGCACCTTGAAGCGCAGTGCGAAGGGCGCATGCTCCTCGCTGCGTCTGATCCAGAACTGGAAGCTGAGGTCCATTCGCCGCCGCGGTTCGCCTGTTGTACGGAGAAGCCTAACCGAAAAACGCCAGGGGAGGGGAGCGCCCCTCTCGCAGATCGCGCTCCGCGGTCCCCTTCCCCCGCGCTGCTGTCCGGCACTCCGGAGGTGCAAACGGATGCCGAGTCGGCCCTGTTCGGCTAGGTTGCGTGCCCCACGAGCATATGGGTTGCGCCATGGAAGAAGAACTCGAGCTCCGTCGATCCGCTCTGGCTGGCAAGGGCCTGCGCTATCGCCTGTTGGCCCTGGCCGGGCTGCTGGCGGCTGCTGGCGGCTGTCTCACGCCCAGCTACGTCGAGGAGGCTGATGTCGATCGGGCTCTGGCTATGGGCCAGCTGCGCACCGTCTGCCGCGGGCTGGACATGGAGAACCCGGACACGCGCACCTATGCCACCACCAAGTTCCACGCCGTCGAGGATCCCATCGCGGCGGAGTGCGTCTGCGATCACATCCTGCTGAATGGCAAGTGGGATGCAGCGGTGGCCGAGGGCCTCAAGGGCAGCCGGCGGGACGACATGGCCGGCTGCTTGGCCGCGGTGCTCGAGAGTCCCCAGCTGGACCGAGAGGTGGAGCTGGTGGCGGCGCTGGTGAACACGGGTGCCTCCGGGGTGCGGCCCATGCTCTTGGCCCACGCCAAGAAGACCAGCGATGCCACAGCCCGGGCCGCTGCGGTGCGGGCCCAGGTGGGCGCGACCGATTCGGCGGTGCTGTCCTGGCTGCTGGGCCTGTTGAGCGGCGATCCCGCGCCCGAGGTGCGCGCTGCCGCGGTCACGGCCCTGTCGGGCCAGGAGGGGGAGCAGGTCGAGGCCACCCTGCGCGCCGCCTTCGCTGGGGACGACGACGGCGAGGTGCGGCTGAAGGCGCTCGAGATGCTGCGGCGGCTCAAGGTGGAGGACCGCGATGAGCTGGTCTGCGGCGCCATCATGGATGACGCGGATCCCGAGGTGCGCAAGGCGGGGCTGGAGCTGTACAAGGGCACCAAGCGCCAGGTCGCGGTGGACTGCCTGCGCAAGCGCGCGTTCAGCGTGGAAGAAGACGGCCAGGTACGCGAGAAGCTGCTGGAGATCCTGAAGTCCAGCTCCCACAAGGGCGCTGCCGACATCCTCTGCGAAGCCATCCCCTTCTTCCTCGAGAACTACGTGGTCGACGACATCCCGCAGGAGATTCCGGGCACCCTGATCACCTTCGCGCAGAACGACCGCGACTGGCGGCGCAGCCTGGAGTGCGCTCAGAAGGCCTACGGACAGCGCCACCGCTACGACTGCTACGGCAAGCAGCACATCGCCAACTGGGTCAAGGAGCTGGGGGGCAGCGCATTCGCTCCCAAGTGCGCCAAGACCGACGGCACCACGGCCGTGTACAAGCAGGCTGCTGGCGGGCAGGGGATCATCTCTTTCGAGTGACGAGCTTTGTACGACGAGCGGGGCGCATGCCCCTACAGGAGATTGCTTTGGGCGCCTTGAGCGATGCAATTCAGGATGCCGGCCGTCGTCGCCAGATCGTGGACGACGCGGTCCGGGTGATCGACGCCGAAGTGGGCGACAAGCGCGGCATGAGCGGGTTGGCCGTCAAGGCCGGCTTCAAGGTGGTAAAGGGCTTCAAGCCCGGCATCATCCCGCAGGCCGTCAACGGCCTGCTGGACGATTTCGCCGCCTGCGTGGATCCCTTCTACGAGCGCTGCGGAGAGGGCGATCTGCGGGCCTATTTCGTGCGCCATGGTGCGGAGATAGCGGATGCGCTGCTGGGCATCACCGACCAGCGCGCTGCGCGTTCTCGGCACCGCACGCTGAAGAAGGCCTACGGCAAGCTGCGTCCCCAGGGCAAGAAGCACACCATCGCGGCCATGCCCCGCGTGGCGGATCTGGTGAAGCGGCACGTGAGCTAGGTCAGGGGGACCAGGCCTGCACGCGCTCTACGGCCTGCTGATTGCCGAGCAGGGACCACTGGCCCCTCGCCAGCGGCGCGGCGCAGTGCAACAGGGCTCGCCAGCCCTTGCGCGCCGCCAGGGTGGCCAGCGCGTCCAGGTTGCCCGCCAGATCGGGATCGGCGGCCCAGTCCCCAGCCTGCGGGCAGAGCGCCTCCAGGGTGCCCAGCGCGGCGCCGCGCCGGCCCAGGATGGCCAGCGCCAGGGCCTTGCCGGTCAGGCTCAGGGCCTGCTTATGTCGTACCCCTATGGGATCTTTCGCCAGCGCCAGGGCGCGCTCGCTGGCTGTCAGGCCGGCTGGGCCGTCGCCCAGGGACAGCTCCACGGACATCAGCGCCAGCTGGGCGCGCAGCGCCTCCATGGGCATCCGGCGTGCCTCGGCCCACTGGGTGGCGATGCGCAGGCTGCGCCTGGCCTCGCTCAGCTGGCCCAGGCGGCGGTGCACCTCGCCCTGCGCCCATTGCATCTCGTGGGACCAGATCTCCACCTCGGCTGATTGCAGCATGCGGGACGCGGCCTCCAGGTGGCCGCGCCCCTCTTCCGCGCGCCCCTGCCCCAGCTCCACCTGACCCAGGACGCTGTGGCAGCGCGCCAGCTGGGCGGGCGTTCCGCAGTGCGTGCAGATGTCCAGGGCCAGCTGGCACATGGCCAGCGCGGTTGCGGGTTGACCTGCCAGCTGGCGGGTCCTGCCCGAGAGGCGTAGCAGCTGGGCCCGCCTCTCCGGCGCATCCCGACGTTCGGCCAGGACCAGGGCCTCCTCGTGAGAGGACAGCGAGAGCTCCAGGTCCACGAACTGCAGGGCCGCTGCGCCTAGCACCAGGAGCACCTCCTCCAGCAGCAGCGGATCGCGGGCGCCGCGCGCCTCGAGCTCTGCGGCGTGCAGCTGTTTCCTGGCCCGGGGCCAGCTGCCCTGGGTGGCGAAGATCTGGCCCAGGGTGAGGCCGGCTCGCACACGGACTGCGGGCTCGCGGCTGGCCTGCAGCGCGCGTCGCGCCAGCTGCGCGGCGCGCTGCAGCTGACCGCCGCTGGCCGTGGCGGCGGCGGTGGCTGCCAGGACCTCGGCAGCGCCTACGCTGCGGTCGGAGAGTCGCGCTTCGGAGAGCGCGCGCAGGGCGGTCTCTCCCAGGCGCGCCGCTTCTGCGCCTCGTCCGGCGAGCACGGTGGCCTGGGCCAGCGGTTCGAAGGCCTGGTCCGGCCTGCCCGCTTCCAGCAGCGCCTCGGCGCGCGGCACGGCAACATCTCTTCCCGTACGCGTGCAGTAGGCGGTCCAGGCCTCGGCCACCCGGCGGTGCAGCAGGCGCCGCTCTTGGCGGCGGCTGGCCGCTTCGCGCAGCACGGCGTGCGACAGCTGGTGATCGAAGCGCGCACGGCCGTGGCTGATCACCACCAGGCCGGAGGCCTTCAGGGCGTCCATCTGCGGCCCTGCCAGGATCTGCGCCATGTCTTCGGGGATCTCGCGTCCCGTCAGCGCCAGCAGAAAGAGCGCCTCCATGAAGCCGTGGGAATCCCGGACCCTGCTGGCGGCGCGCAGAGCGCGCTGCAGGAAGAGGGTTCGTGCGTCGTTCGGGATGGCCTCAGCCGGATCCAGACCGGGCTTGAGCGCGTAGAACAGGTCGCCCACCTCCACCAGCATGTCCTGCTCAGCCCAGCTCGAGATCAGCTGGCGCGCCAGCAGGGGGTTTCCCTCGCAGCGCTTCACCACGGTCTCCCGCAGATCGGGGGTGAGATCGATGGACCTGTTGAGCAGCGCGCGGATCTGGGCGCGATCCAGTCGCGGCAGATCGATGCGCCCGGCCCCCGCTTCTTGCAGGATCTCCAGCCTGCGACGCAGCTCGGGATCGGTGGCGATGGCCTCCGACGACAGGGTGCAGATAGTCAGCACCGGCGCAGGTTGGCCCAGGGCCGCCAGGTTCAGCAAGCGATGGGGGATGTCCAGGCCCTCGCCCGTTCCCCGGGCCAGGTGCGCATTCTCGATCAACAGGCAGGTGACCCCTCGCCAGCAGCGGGCGTGCAGGGTCCAGTGCAGCAGCTGGGAATGCCACAACGCCAGGTCCGACTCGTCCTGGTCGTTCTCGTCGTGGCAGTGTTCCGTGGCCAGCGCTGCCAGGGCGTTCGAGGGGAGGCCCGGCATCTCCCGCTGGAACCAGTGCCGGAGGCGGTGCTGCATCTGCTGCGGGGTCTCACCCCAGGGCCGCAACAGGTGCAAGGCCATGCCGTGCAGCCCGCTGGCGCGAGCGGCCCCATCCAGCGGCGCACCGCCGCTGGCTTCCTGGTAGGAGACGGGCAGGTGCTCGGCCCAGCCGCCCTGCTCCAGGATCCGCATCAACGACTCCGCCAGGCGCGTCTTGCCCGCCCCGGCCTCGCCCGTGAGCAGCGCCACCATGGGCTGGCCGCTGCGCCGGGCCGAGCGCAGCATGGCCCATAGGCGGGCCAACTCCCGGTCGCGCCCCACCATCGGAATCTCGCGGTGGGCGTAGAGGCTCAGGGATGCGCGCAGGCTGCCCTGGCCGGGCTCCTCCTCAGGAGGAAAGGGGGGCGGAAAGGGAGGGGCCTGGCGTGGCCAGGGAGGCCACTCCCCCTCGTCTTCGAGGGAAGATGGCTGTGGGGCGCAGGATTCGGCCATGTCCGTCACCCAGGTGGGTGCGGCGTTACGCAGCGCTTCCAGGGGCAGGACCGGAAGGGGAAGCGCTGCGGGGCCCAGGCTCTTCAGGGCCAAGCGCACATCGGCGGCCAGGCTGGGTCGGCAGAGCTTGTCGCGATGCACCATGGAGCGGATCAAGTCCGGCAGGCCCCTGGGCACGGCATGGGCTCCCACCAGCTGGGCCAGCAGCACGCCGACGGCGTAGATGTCGGTGCGGCGGTCCAGCTCTGCGACCTGCCCCTGACGCTGCTCCGGCGCCATATAGGCCGGCGTGCCCACGGCCCCGCGCCGCAGGGTTTCGCGAGCCGCCATCAGGCGCGCCACCCCCAGATCGGCCAGCCAGACGTGGAGCTGACCAGAGGGCCCGCCCCGCAGCAGCACGTTCTCCGGCTTGAGGTCCAGGTGGATCACGCCCCGTGCGTGCAGGCTGGCCAGGGCGCCGAGCAGCTGGTCGATCAGGGGCAGGGCCCGCTCCCAGGGCAGCCCCTTGGGCAGGAAGCGGGAGAGGGAGCCCAGCTCCGCCAGGGCCATGGCGACGAAGGGACGCCCATCGGGCAGCTCCCCGGCGTCGTGCAGAGGCACCAGGTTGGGATGCGGGTAGCGGGCCTGCAAGGCGATCTCGCGCTGGAAACGCAGCAGGAAGGTGCGGCGCCCCGCCACCTGGGTGCGCAGGATCTTGATGGCCACGGGTTCGTCGAGCACCAGGTCCCTGGCTGCCCAGACCTGGCCCATGCCGCCTTCTCCCAGGCGCACCGAGACCTCGTAGCGCTCGGGCAGCGGGGGAGGGCGAATGCCGATGGGGGGGGCGCCAGGCATGCCCTCGCAGATACCCCGCTGCGGCTGCCACGGCAGCCAGGTGGCCGCCGTCGTGGTTCGCTCGTGGCCCTGTGGTTATGTTGCTGCCCCCGGCAGTTGCGCCTCAGAAGGTGAATAGGTAGTTTTCAAGATGATTTTTGAGCTTCTCCTCCCTCAGGGCCGGTCGGTGTCGCCTCGCCTCATCTGCGGAGCCCTCTTCCTCGCCGCCTGCGGTGGCGCAGACGCGGACATGGTCGATACCGTCCTGCTGGAGGAGGCCTGCGGCACGGAGGACTACGGCTACGACTCGCCCTCGGCCGACGCCATTGAGGCCTTGGAGCGCGCCAACTGCTACCGCAACCTGATGGCGCTCTCCCAGGGCATGCTGGATCCCTCCCTCGACCAGGCCGCCCAGGCGCACGCCGACTACATGGCCGTCAATGGCGTGCTCACCCACCAGGAGAGCGCGTCGGGCGAGGGCTATACCGGCGAGTGGCACTGGGATCGCGCCACGGCGGCGGGCTACGGCTGCAGCGGCTGCGCCATCATGGAGGTGGTGGCTCACAACCTGGGGCCGGCCGCGGCCGTGGACACCTGGGTGAACTCGGTCTACCACCGCGTGCCCTTCACCATGCCCGTCTGGGACGACGCGGGCTTCGGCCTGTCCGGCGCCTACAGCAGCATGACCATGGTGGCCCCCTACCCGGCCAGCGAGGAGCGGGCCGTGATCTACCCGGTCCACGGCCAGCTCGATGTACCCACGACCTTCGATTCCGACAGCGAGTCCCCCGATCCGGTGCCCAGCAAGGCCCTGGTGGGTGTTCCCATCACGGTCACCGTGGCCAGCGCCACGGCGAACAGCTCCTCCAATCCCTACAGCATCTCTCTGCTGAGCTCCTCGTTGACGGGTCCCGATGGGGACGTGGATACCATCACGCTGGAGCCGGCCAGCGACAGCTCGCTGGTCTTCATGGTGGCCATGGTCCCCAGCGCGCCCCTGGCGCCCGACGCCACCTACGAGGCCGAGCTCGAGATCAGCTGGGCTGGCGGATCCCAGCAGCTGCTGTCGGTCTTCACCACCGCGGCCCAGTGAGCGGGCTACGTTGCCCAGGCAGTCCGGTACCTTTCAGGAGAGGCGAGCTTTGACCTACGACCTGCATGATGTCTCCGCTCCCCGCACGGCCGGCCTGGCGCTGCGCCTGCTGGTGTTCCTGGCCGAGCGCTCATCCCCACGCTCCCTCTTGATCCGGCAGCTGCTGGACGCGGCGGGCGTGTCCATGCTGCGCGCCCTGTCCGCAGGAGAAGAACCGTCCATCTTCCACTCGCCCCTGGATGCGCCGCAGCGGCGGGCGCCCCCCCCCAGCGAACAGCTGGACGGGGCGCGCTTTCTGGCCGCGGCAGCCGACAACGAGGACAGCTCCGGCGATGGGGGCTTCCGCTTCGTCAGCGCGGGCCAGCTTACGGACGCCTATGGCAGCGGCCGCTGCAGCCCCGTGGACGTGGCCCGGCGCGTGCTGAGCTGCATCGAGGCCAGCGAGCAGGGCGAGCGGCCCCTGCGTCTCTTCATCGCCCAGCAGCCGGACGACCTGCTGCAGCAGGCGGAGCGGAGCGCGGCGCGCTACCGCGAAGGGGCGCCGTTGGGTCCGCTCGACGGTGTGCCCGTAGCCGTCAAAGATGAGCTGGACCAGCAGGGCTATCCCACCACCGTGGGCACTCGGGTGCTGGGGACAGCGCCAGCGGCCCACGACGCCGAGGCCGCGTCCCGCCTGCGCAGGGCCGGGGCATTGCTCGTTGGCAAGGCCAATATGCACGAGATCGGGATGGGGGTCACCGGGCTCAACCCGCACCACGGCGCGGCTCGCAACCCCTACGACCCCGACCGGGCCACGGGTGGCTCGTCCAGCGGGCCGGCTGCTGCGGTGGCGGCGGGCATCTGCCCGCTCTCCATCGGCGCCGACGGCGGGGGCTCCATCCGCATTCCCTCCGCCATGTGCGGCGTGGTGGGGCTCAAGCCCAGCTTCAGCCGCGTCAGCGAGCATGGCGTGGCTCCCGTGTGCTGGAGCGTGGCGCACGTCGGCCCCATCGGCGCCACGGTGCGCGACTGCGCGCTGGGCTACGCCCTGATGGCGGGCCCCGACCAGGCCGACACCTTGAGCCTGCAGCAGCCGCAGCCCTTGCTGCCCGACCTGCAGGACGCCGACCTGCGGGGCGTGGTGCTGGGCATCTTCGAGCCCTGGTTCAACGACGCCGAGCCCGCGGTGGTGCAGGCCTGCCAGCAAGCCATGGAACGCCTGGTGGCGGCCGGCGCCGAGCTGAAGTCCATCGAGATCCCGGAGCTCTCGGTCCTGCGCACCGCGCACCTGGTCACCATCGTCTCCGAGATGGCCGCCTCCCAGATCCTGCAGCTGCGCGAACACCGCAGCCAGTACGGCCTGGACACGCGCCTGAACATGGCCCTGGCCGGGGGCCTGACCGCCCAGGACTACGTGCACGCCCAGCGCCAGCGCGCACGCCTGGCTCATGCCTGGCGCCGGATCTACGGGCAGGTCGACGCCATCGTCACCCCCAGCTCGGGCTGCACGGCGCCGCTGCTGCGCCCGGACGCCCTGCCCCACGGCGAGTCGGACCTGCCCCTGACGGTGCGCATCATGCGCTTCGCCCAGGCGGCCAACCTCTTTGGGTTGCCGGGCATCTCCGTGCCGGCCGGCTACGACGAGGCGGGCCTGCCCATCGGCTTGCAGCTGATGGGGCGGGCCTGGGAAGAGGCCCTGTTGCTGCGCATGGCGGCGGTGGTCGAGCGCGGGCTGACGCGTCGCGCCCCTGTCGCCCACCAGGCCCTGCTGGAGGCCTGAGCATGGCCTTGTCCCTGTCCAAGAAGCTCGGCTTCAGCGCGCTGGCGGGCCTGTTGGCCCTGGGCGCCCTGGAGCTGGGCCTGCGCGCCTTCACCCGCGAGGTCGGCTACGCCTCCATCCCCGACGAGACCGTACGGGCGCACGTCGAGCAGGAGGCCATGAAGTACGATCCGCTGCTGGGCTGGACGCGCGCCGAGCTGCCCATGCCCAAGCTGGGGATCAACGCCGAGGGCTTCCGCTACGGCGATGTGGAGCAGCAGAAGCCCGCCGGCACCTGGCGTGCCTTCACCCTGGGCGACTCGCAGACCTACGGCGCCGGCGTGGCGGCGCACCAGAGCTACACCGCCTTCGCCGAACAGGACTTGCGCCAGAGACTGTCCGATGGTCGCCAGCTGGAGCTGATCAACACCGGCATCTCCGGCTACACCTCGCTGCAGGCCCTGCGCTTGATCCGCAGCAAGCTGCTGGACTGGCAGCCGGACCTGCTGGTGGTGGACTGCCGCACGCATGACAGCGCGCGGGACGACGTTCTCGATCCCACCATGAATGCGGGCAGGCTGCGGCAGCTGCTCTTCCACAGCCGCACCTACTACCTGCTGCACTTCGCCATCGAGCGGCTGCGGCCGCGGCACGCCCGCCCCATGCGCGGCGGCAGCCTGGACACGCCGGCCGCCGAGCTGCAGGCCAACTTCGGCAACCACGAGCTGATCCTGGAGCTGACCCGGCGAGAGGGCATCGACCTGCTCTTCGTGGACTACCCCTTCTGGGAGACCGCACCCCAGGGCAGCCAGAAAGAGGACAAGGTCATCTGCCTGGCCCCGCGCCGCGAGCTGCCCGAGGGCGTGCCGGTGGCCCCCATCTGCGAGGCCCTGCAGCGCAGCGGCAAGCGGCCCTCCGAGCTCTTCTTGGACAACAACCACCTCAGCGTGCTGGGCAACCAGATAGCCGGCCAGGCTCTGGCCGAGGCCATTCGGCAGCAGGGGCTGCTGCACTGAGGTTCAACCGCTGAACAGAGAACGCCGATCCTGCCGACAGTTCGAGCGGCTTCCATAGCGCCGGTTCAGGGCTGCGCGAGCAGTCCTGCGCCGCTCATCAAGCGGCGAAGATGGGGGGAGAGGCGGTGCCCGCCTCGGATAGGGGGGGGAGAATCTGTCTTCCCCCCAAAAAATCAGTACTCGTCGTACTTCTCCATGCGCCCCTTGACGCGCTCCACCGGGTACTTCTCGGCGTTGCGCGCGAGCTTGGCCTCCACGGCTTGCGCCAGATCCACGCCCGTGACCTGACAGAGGTTCAACAGGCAGATGGCCACGTCAGCGGCCTCCTCGGCCAGCTGTTCGTTGCGCGCGGGCAGCGCGGGCTGCGGGCCATCGTCCCGGCACCACAGGAAGAGCGCCAGCAGCTCGGCCGCCTCTACGGACAGGGCCATGGCCAGGTTGCGGGGCTGGTGGTACTGGCCCCAGGCGCGTTCCGAGTTGAAGCGGCGCAAACGGGCCTTGATCTGCTCGACGGTGGTCTCTTGGTCGTTCATGGCGACAGGCTCCTCTCGGCGCGGCTCCCCTCGTCGGGGCGTGCAGGCTTACCCGATGCGCCCAGCCATCGTCCGCCCTGCCGGCCCTCTGCCTGCGCTTTCCTGCCTCGCGGGATGCGATCAGCGCCCGCTCGGTGTAGTTTGAGCCCCTTGCGCGCGCCCTTGTCGTTCCTGGCGCGCCCAAGGGAGGAGACGCCATGAGGTCCACTTCGTCGGCAGCGCTGATCCCCCTCTTGCTCGCGATTCCGGGATGCTGCGATTTCAAGGTCGAGGACCATCCGCACGAGAGCATCGCCAACGTCATCCGCCTCGACTGGGAGACCGATGAGCCGGGCGTCTCCTGGGTGGAGTACGGGCTGGACAAGGACTACGGCATGGTGACCTCCATCAGCGAGGAGGCCGGCACCAGCCACACAGCCTTCCTGCTGGGCCTGCCGCCCCTGAGCGAGGTGCACTGGAAGGCGATCACCGAAGTGGACGGCGAGGAGATGAGCTGCGACGGCAAGACCGAGACTAACGGCCTGCCCTCCGACCTGCCCGACATGCTGGTCACCACCTACGAGCCCGACAAGGTCTACGGGGACTACGTCATCGGCACGGCCTTCGGCACGGTGCCCTGCGTCTTCGTGGTGGATCGAGAGGGCGAGTGGCTCTGGTATCAGCGCATCGACGGCCGCTCCAACCCGGTGGAGATCGAGTTCGAAGATGGCACGAACAACGTGCTCTACAACTCCTTCCTGACCGACCACGAGGAGGACGAGGGCTATATCCACCGCGTCTCCTTCGGCCTGGACGTGTCCGACGACATCCGCACCGAGCTGGCGCATCACAGCTTCACCCAGCTGCCCGACGGCTCGCTGGCCTATATGGCCATCGATGTGCGCGACTACGACGTGACCGGCAAGGGGGAGGAGCCCGTGGTGGGCGACGCCGTGGAGGTGATCACGCCCGAGGGCGATCAGTACACCCTCTTCAGCTCGTGGGAATGGGCCGAGCCTTACTACCACGACCGCTGGGATGGCGGCTTCTACCCCCAGGGGGGCGACTGGACCCACGGCAACTCAATCACCTACTACGAGGGGCAGGACGGCGAGCGAGACACCATGATCATCTCGTTCCGCAACTACGACGGCTTCATCGAGATCTACCCCGACAGCTGCGACGAGAGCGGAGCCTGCGAGGTCAAGCAGAGCTTCGCCATCGACGGTGACAAGGAGACCTGGACCTTCGCGGACGAGGAGGAGTCCTTCGCCTACCAGCACGACCCCAACTGGACCCCCGACGGCACGCTGCTGATGATGAGCACCGAGGACGGCACGCGCCAGACCATGGCCGCCGAGTACGCGCTGGACGAGGCCACGGGCACCATGGAGCGCATCTGGACCCATGGCGACGGCGAGAACATCTACGTGGTGGTGCAGGGCACGGCGCGCGTGCTGCCCAACGGCAACCGCATGATCAACTTCGGATCAGCGGGCGTGGTACGCGAGTTGGATCCGAATGGCGACATCGTCTGGGAGATGGTGGCCCTGGCCGGCACGGCCTACGGCAACACGCTGCCCTTCGACGATTTCTACGACGTGCACGGAGAGCCGGACTGAGTCCTCAGCTCCGTTCGAAGAGCAGCGCGTGCTCCGACAGCCCCTCCTGCCGGCTGGCGCGGGCCAGCAGCTGCAGCCCGGCCTGGGCGGCCAGCTCGGCCATGGGATCGGCGGTGCCGATGGTGCGCCGGTTGGCGCGTCCGTCGCCGACCACCAGGGCCAGACGTCCGCCGGGCTGCAGCGCCTCGCGGGCGCAGTTGAGCCAACGCAGGCTGTCCTGTCGCCAGCGAGCCCGCGCCTTCCTGCTGTCGCCTCGGAAGGCGCGTCGCGAGCCCAGCTCCTTGTTGGCTTCGCGCTCCGGGCGCAGACCCAGCCAGACATGCCGCAGGTGCTGCATGGGCAGGTAGTCGTAGACGCCGGGGTAGGGGGGCGAGGTGATGATGCCCGCCACGGGCTGGGGCAGGCGCAGCTGACGCGCGTCGCCGGCGGCGATGTCCGGGGCGGGCGTGCCCGCGGGCAGGGCCTGCCGCAGATCGGTCAGGCGGCGGGCCAGCTCGCGGGCCTTCTTGTGGAAGAGCACAGCCGTGGTGCCTGGCGGGCGCTTGCGCGTCACGCGGCGCGCCATGGTGTCGCTCTGGCGCAGGCTGGTCTTGATGACGATGGCGGAGAAACAGCCCACCAGCAGAGGCCGGATGTCCTGGGGGGCCTTCATGCAGGCGCGGCGCAGCGACTCCAGCTCCCAGAGCACGTGCTCTTCGTACCAGGACCGCAGGACGTTCAGGCGCTCCTGGTCGGGCAGCTGGCGTGCCTGGCGCGCCTCGGCGGTGGCGCGACGAGCGGCGGATCGGAACGCGCTCAGCTGCGGCTCCTCGCAGCGCGCGCAACGCAGGCCGGCCAGCCGCACCGCGATGGGAGAGATGTCGCGCCCCACGCAGGCCCGGCCGGCGGCCATGGCCTCCACCAGCACGGTACCTCCGCCACAGAAGGGATCGCAGATGGAGCCCTCGGGCATCAGGGCCAGCAGCAAGGCGGCCCCGTCCGGGTGCAATCCGGCCGGGTAGGTGTGGAAGCCGTGGGTCCAGCGCTGGTAGCCCTCCGAGGTCGGGCGCCGGCCTCCCTTGGCGGAGCCCGCCTGCGAGGCGGCCAGGACGCTGCGCAGCTGGGCCTGCAGCTCGGGGCGGCGTTCAGCGGAACGGCGCGTTTTCTTGCTGGAGCTCATCTCTCCTCCTGAGCCGCGGGCCGGCGGTAGGGCAGCAGCGCGCGGGCCAGCAGCAGGCGCATGGCCGCGCCGCGCTGGAAGCCAGAGCGTTGGTAGCATCGAATGGCGGCTTCGTTCCACTCGTTGAGGTGCAGGACCGCCTGGGGGTGCTCGCGCAGCAGCTCGGCCAGCAGCGCGCGCATGGCGCGGGTGCAGACACCGCTGGCACGGGCCGGCGGCGGGACGTAGGTGCCCCCCAGCATCACTCCCAGGCGGGTGGAGAAGCCGATGTCGACCTTGAAGTGCAGGTCCCCCACGGGCCCCACCACCCAGGTGCGCCCCTGCGCCACTCGTCGCCGGACGGCCCGCTCGTGGGCCTGGCGGTTGACGAGCGCAGGGTCGAATCCCAGATCCTCCATCATCATCTGCGAGGCGAAGCCGCAGAGCTGGGCGATGTCCGCTGGACGCGCGCGTCGCAGGCCACGGATGTGGGGACCTTCGGTGGGCGCCTGGCTGCGGTACAGGCGTTGCTGATGGCAATGGGCGCCGGCGGGCGCCCCGTAGGCTTGCCACAGGGCGTCGCAGGCCTGCCGCGGTCCCACGAGCAGGCTCAGCTGCTGCCGGTCGCGCAGGAAACGGCCCAGGTCGGCGGCCTGATCGGGCTCGGGAGCCCAGACCGTGGCCAGGCCCCTCGGGCTGGCGTACAGCGCTGCGCTCAGGATGCCACCGGCGTCGCGCAGCCCGAAGAAGCGGGCATCGACGCTGTCGGCATGAGAGCCGGTGCGCTTCTCGAGCTGGTGCAGCAGATAGAGGTTGGGCGCCGCATCCGCTGCCAGCAGGCGGTGCAAATATCCGAGCTCGCTGGTGTCCAGTGGGTGGATAGGCAAGTGGTTTCCACGTTCGGGTTGCGGATGATAACTAGCTGCATCGCTGGAGGAGAATCCGGATGAAGATCCATAGCGTGTCGGACATCCGCCATAGTCGAGACAAGGTCTTCCGCACCTACCGCGATCAGCTCACGGAGGTCGCTCGGTATATGCCGGACATACGTGAGATCCTGGAGCTGTCTCGCAAGGGGGAGGGGGCGCAGGTCGAGGTGCACAACGAGTGGGTCGCCCAGCGGGAGATCCCGCGCGCCATGCGCGTGCTCTTCAAGCCGGAGCACGTGCGCTGGGACGACTACGCGCGCTGGGATGAAGACGAGTACGTCTGCCACTGGGAGATCAAGCCCCGCGTGCTGCGGGAGAAGGTGCGCTGCGCGGGCATCAATCGCTTCACCGAGGTGGGTGGAGCCACACGGCTCAGCCTGCAGGGCGAGCTCTTGATCGAGCTCGACCGCATCCCCGGCCTGCCGCGCGTCGTGGCTCGCAAGCTGGGGCCGCAGGTGGAGCGCTTCATCGTCTCCTTGATCACCCCCAACCTGGAGCGGGTAAACGGTTCCCTGGAACGCTACCTGGATGAGCGGGGTTAGCCAACAGAGCTCCCCTTTCTGCAGTTCGAATGGAGTTTCCATGCCTGGCACCGAACAAAAAATGCCGATCCTGCCGACATTTCGAGGAGCTTCCGCAGCGCTGCTTCAGGGCTGCAACAGCAGCCCTGCGCCGCTCATCAAGCGGCGAAGATGGGGGGGAGAGGCGGTGTCCGCCTCGGATAGGGGGGGGAGAATCCGTCTTCCCCCCAAAAAAACGGCGCCAGGCGTTTCCGCCGACACCGTCAGCGGAAATGGTCGGTGCCCCATGCCTTCTGCGAGATACCTGCTGCTGGCGCTCGGCCTGGCCTGCCACCTGGCTTTCTTCAGCGCGAATGCCCACGCGGAGGAGGGGGGTGAGGGAATCCCAACCCAGGAGAGCTGGGGGGACGATGAGACCGCCAGCGCGGACGAGCCGCGCGAAAAGTGGACGCCAAAGCCGTATTTCAGGCCTATTCTTGGGTTTTCGAGCGTGGTGACGAGCAGCTCGGTCTACACCGGCGCCCAGCTGGGCGCGACAGCGGGCCTGACCTACTGGCGCGCGCCGCTGATGGGGCGCACGCGGGTGCTGGCGGCCTACTACATCGGCACCAGCAAGGTCTCGGGGGCCGAGCTGCGCCTGGGGACCTTCATGGGGCCGCACTTCAAGCTGGCCGGGGCCGAGGCGGGCATCGACGTCTTCTGGGATCGCTTCCTGCAGGACGGCGACGAGCTGCTGGCTCCCTCGGTGGGCATCGACTTCCCAGTCAACGTGCAGCTGGGTCCGGAGGTCATCTACGTCATGGCGGGCGTCTGCACGGCCATCATGTTCAACGAGGAGCGCCGCGTGGACTGGGACGATCGGGACGCCTTCGGCTTCGGGCACGAGTTCGGCTGGCAGCTGGGCCTGGGCGCCAAGCTGGGCAAGGTGCGGGCGGCGGCGGTCTACTCCCAGCGCCAGGTGGTCGCGGGCACACGGCGGGGCCTGGGCGTGTCGCTGTCGTTCTGAGGCAGCGGGGAGGGGGGAGCGCCGGCGGTGGGGGGGGGGGGGGGGCCCGCCCCCCCCCCACCCCCGGCGCCGGGGGGGGTGTGGGGGGGGGGGGGGGGCCCCCGGC
>CAYVQL010000144.1:19706-26644 GCA_964454135.1 uncultured Enterobacterales bacterium
GGCGGGCGCCGCCCCCCCCCCCCCCCCCCCCCCCCCCCCCCCCCCCCCCCCCAAAGAGTGCGGCCATGGTCGTTGTGCGGGCCGGCTGGCCCGAACAATGACCGTGGCCGGATCAGCTGGGCAGGGCCAGCATGCGCTCCACCGCCCCCAGGGCGTCCAGGCGCAGCTGCTCGTCCAGCTCGATGCGCGGCTCGAGGGTCTGCAGGCTGCGCAGCAGCTTCTCGGGGGTGATCAGCCGCATATAGGTGCAGACGTTGCAGGCGCAGCTCTCGTCCATGCCTGGCACGTCCAACAGCAGCTTGCCCGGCGCCAGCTTCTGCATCTGGTGCAGGATGCCCGGCTCGGTGGCCACGATGAAGGCCGGCGCGTCGCTCTCTTCCACCTCGCGCAGCAGGCGCGAGGTGCTGCCGATGCAGTGGGCATGGCGCAGCAGGTGCTGCTCGCATTCCGGGTGGGCCAGCACGCGGGCCTGGGGGTGGCGCAGCGTCAGCTCGATCAGCGCCTTCTCGCTGAAGGTCTCGTGCACGAAGCAGGTGCCGGGCCAGAGCACCATCTTGCGGCCCGTCTGCTGCTCCACGTGGCGCCCCAGGTTGCGGTCGGGGCAGAAGATGATGGGTTGGTCTTCGGGGAAGGACTGCACCACCTGCACGGCGTTGGCGCTGGTGCAGATGATGTCAGAGATGGCCTTCACCCCGGCGGAGCAGTTGATGTAGGAGACCACGGCGTGTCCGGGGTGCTCTTGCTTGAAGCGCGCCAGCTCTTCGGCCGGGCAGGACTCGTCCAGGGAACAGCCGGCCTCCAGGTCGGGGATCAGCACCACGCGCTCGGGGTTCAGGATCTTGGCTGTCTCCGCCATGAAGTGTACGCCGCAGAAGATGATCACATCGGCGTCGGTGGCCTGGGCGGCGCGGGAGAGCTGTAGCGAATCGCCGATATGGTCGGCTAGATCCTGGATCTCCGGCTCCTGGTAGTAATGCGCCAGGATCACGGCGTTGCGCTCGACGCGCAGGCGATCGATCTCTTCGAAGACGTCGGGGTGGGCGGTCATGGTCGGCTCCAACGGTGTTCGGGGGCCCTCTAGCCCTTCATCGTCCCTTGAGCCACGGCCTGGCTGGTGGTGCGGGCCACGGTTTTTGCCGCCTCGCTCAGATGGTGGGCTGCGCGAAGAGGCAGCTCAGCGCGCGAGCGGCGGCGGGGACGAAGAGCGGGCAGGGTCGGCCGCAGCCGGGCTGGCCCCCGTCGTCGAAGAAGTGCTGACCAAAGCGATTGAGCCAGCCGCGATGGCGCTCGCGCTCCGCTGGGCTGGCCTGCTGCGCGCCGATTCCCGTGCCCAGCGCCAGATCGCGGCGTCGCAGAGTGTCCCACGGGAAGAGATGCACATCCTCCGGAGCCAGGCCTGCAGAGCGCAGGGAGGGGGGCAGGTCGGGGGTCAGCTCCAGGGGCGGAGCGGCGGGACCGAAGATGCGCTCCAGGGCCTGGCAGGCGATCAGGGCCACGGGCATGCGCACCAGCTCGCGGTTTCCGTCCGGGTGGCTGAGGATCTCGCCGTCCAGCAGGCAGTCGTCGTCGTCCAGGGACCAGCGCAGCACGCGCATGACATCGATGCTCAGGTCCAGGGGATTGATGGCGACCAGCAGGTTGCGCTGCAGGAACGTGCCGGCGGCGCTGCGCAGCAGCAGGTCGGTGCGGGTCAGCTGGGGATCGGCCCAGATGGCGTCTCCCTGCCAAGACAGGCCGGGCAGAGCCTGTTCCCCCCCTGCGACGATGGCCAGCCCGTCATCCCGTTCCCGCAGGGCCAGACTGGGCAGGGCGTTGCGCCGAGCTTGGTCCAGGGCCTGGCGCGGGGAGCCGCCATCGTGGGCCAGGATGGGCCGCAGGATCAGCGGTTCCCCGCGCCGGGGCTTGCCGCTCAGCACCAGCAGCTCCTCCTGGAACTCGCGCAGGCCCCAGGCCAGCGGGTCGTCCAGATCGTCGTCGGCGTTGGAGGCCCCCAGGGCCAGGTTCCATCCCACGGGCGGGATGTCGCGGAACAAGAAGGGGATCCAGTCCCGGTCGCGGAAGCGGACCAGCGAGAGCATGCCGGCGCCGCCCCAGCGCAGCTGCAGGCTGCCGGTCTCGGGAGCGGGCTCTGGCGGCATGGCGCCTCGCAGGGCCGCCGCGAGCCACTTGTCCCAGGCGCGGGCCTGGGCCTGGCCGCGCCGGGAGCCGAGCTGGCGCAGCCAGAGGTCGTTGCGGTCGGCGGCGCTGCGGATCGCTTGCGTCACGCCGCGCCGATCGATGCTGACCAGCACGCGCCCCTGGTGCAGCCGCACCTGGGGCGCCTTCAAGAGCAGCTCCTGGCAGAAGGGGTGTTGGGGCAGCGGGACCGAGGAGAAGGCGCGCTCGCGAGGGATGGGACCGGGCCGGTCGAGATCGGGAACCAGGGGCGCGGCCTTGTTGGCCCTGGGGGAGGGCCACATGGCGTCCTGCGGCGAGTCGGGTCGCTGCAGGGCCAGCGGGTTCAGGCGCAGTAGCTCCTTCAGCACTGCGGTCTGCAGCTGCGTGTACTGGGCTTCGTCGTTGCAGGGGAGGATCCGTTCCGGATCCAGCAGGGCCTCGAGCTCGGCGGCCAACGGCGCGCTGCCCAGCCGGACCAGGATGCAAAGGGGCGCACCGCTCTCAGGATCGGCGCGCTGGGCGCAGCGCTCCAGCGCCTGTCGCAGGCGAGGGCAGGGCGCTGCGGCGGGGGAGTGCAGCGCCACCAGCAGCTCGCAGCTGTCCAGGGCCTGCGCGCTCGCCAGGGGCCATGGCTGGTCGGCTGCCAGGGGCGGAACGCGCATGACGCGCTGGCCATGGGCCGCCAGGACCGACTCCAGGCGCAGGACCAGACCCCCGGCCTCGCGCAGGGCCGCTTCCCCCGCGCCGTGCATCAACAGCACGCGGCGCCCGCTGCAGATGCGCTCGACCTGGCGTACCTCGGCCAGGCGCTTGGGGCGCAGGCTCTGCAAGCTGCGAAAGAAGGACCGACCCGCCATGCGGCGCGCCATCAACCCCTCCACCGCCTGGGCTGGCAGGGCGTCATCGCCGGCGCCGGGCGGCGGCAGGTCGGCGCTGAGATCGCCCAGGTACAGGTCTGTCGAGAGCAGCGTACGCAGCTCGTTGGGCTGGAAAGCTGCGCCGAGCAAGGTGCGCAGGGCTTGTCTGGGTCCCATGGAAACCTCCGGGGGGGGCGCTCGCGATAGTCGCACACCGGCCAGCCGGGTGGTCCCTGGATTATCGATCCAGGGAAGGCTTGGCGCCATTTCCGGTGGGGGACATCGCGGGGGAGGGGGAGCGCGGGGCGCGAGATGGGGCGTACGCAGTGGAGGGGCTCTCCCCTCCCCCAGCTATATCTGGTTAGCGCAGCTCTGCGCCCGTTCTCGCCTGCCGCTGAAATACCCCGCCGCTCTGGTTCGTAGCGTCGACCATGGAACCACGCAGCACAGCAGAGCAGCGCGCGGAAGGGATCCCCGGGATCCTGGGCCGCATCGACATCCGGGGCCGGCTCGCCAGGCTGCCGCTCCCCGTGCAGGCCATCATCACCCTCTTCCTGGCCCAGCTGCTGGCCCTGGACATCGCCTTGCCCGATATCCTGCCCCTGGTGGACGAGGTGATCCTGGGCTGGCTCCTCTACCTGGCGGGCTCCACCTCGGTGGCCACGATTCGGGAGCGCTACGGAGAGCGCATCAAGGGCTGGTGCGGCCAGGCCCTCGGCTCCGAGTCGGGTGAGGCTGCCATTGCGGATGAGGAATCGACCAGCATCGAGCAGCTCGACAACTTGCTGGCCGAGGCCACGCGGCGTGAGCTGGAGGCGCTGGACCCGGCTTTTTAGCGCGGCTGTGGGTAGGTGGCGCCATCACGGGCTCGGGAGTGGCGTCGAGCCGCGGCGTCGCGAACGCCGTCGGTTCGGACGACGCCACCAGAAGCCGTATCGACGCCTGGGTGGCGTTGAGCCGCGGCGTCGCAGACACCGTCGGATCCAACGACACCGCCAAGGGCTGCCCTCAGGCCGGCCCTTGGCAGGATTGGCGGGCGAGACCGGGACCCCGCGCAATTGTTCCGGTCTCGCCCGCACCCCTTGCGTGCCTATTCCTGACATACCTCGGCAGTGGGCACCCAACTCACTCTTCGAGGGGATGGCAATGCAGGGGACTCACCCTGCCACGCCCGGACGATCAGCCCTGGCGTGGTCGCTTCTCTAGAAATCTTCGTCGTAGTACAAAGTGTCGCGCTGGGCGACGAAATCTTCCAGCCGCGTCCGCGCAGCTTCGGAGAGCTCCACGAACTGAACGCCCATTCCCGGCGGCTCTTCGATGTCGTCGTGTTCGTCGCGCAACCAACGCACGATCCCCGTGACCCGCACGGGGGGCCCCTCGTCCGGCAGCGAGAACTCCAGGTTCAGCACGGAGCCCCGGGGCAGGGGGCAGCCTGTGGCCACGAAGAGTCCGCCTTCGCTGATGTTGTTGGTCAGGCCAGCGTAGAAGTTGCTGTCGCTGTCGAGGTGGACTTCCGTCTGGATGGACACCCGTCGATGACGTCGGCTGTTGACGGAGGTTGGTGTCTTGGGAGGGATGTCTGGCTCCTTGGGAGCAGTCTCCTCGCTCCTGGCGGGTCTGAAGAACATGGATGCCTCCTGCGCGGTTCGAGGGGTGGAAGATGCGATCTTGCATTCCTTCCACCGGCCTCTGCATCCTTCATCGGCCAGCGTCGCACCGCTTTTTAGGAAGTGTGGGCATTTCTGTGAAAAAGCTGGACGAAGCTGCGAGCGGTCTCGGCTTGCTCCTGGCTGTAGCGGAGACTACGCTGGCAGCCCCGGACAGGAAATCAAGATGCGCCACGTCACACCACCCATCGACGACTTCCGGATCTCCCAGGAGCCCTTCTACCTCCCCGTGGCCGGTGAGGTGGAGCTCTTCGAGCAGGCCTGGCGAAGCAAGCTGCCGGTCCTGCTGAAGGGGCCCACCGGCAGCGGAAAGACCCGCTTCGTCTCCCATATGGCTTGGCGACTGGGCCTGCCCCTAGTCACCGTGGCCTGCCACGAGGATCTGACGGCCTCGGACCTGGTCGGTCGGTTCTTGATCCTGGGGGACGAGACGGTCTGGTGCGATGGCCCGCTGACCACGGCTGTGCGGCACGGCGCCATCGTCTACCTGGACGAGCTGGTGGAGGCCCGCAAGGACACCCTGGTAGTGATCCACCCGCTCACCGACGATCGGCGCCTGTTACCGGTGGAGAAGCTGGGAACGGTGCTGCAGGCCGCCGAGTCTTTCCAGATGGTGGTCAGCTACAATCCCGGCTACCAGTCCGTGCTCAAGGAGCTCAAGCCCTCCACTCGACAGCGCTTCGTCTCCTTCGATTTCGACTTCCCGCCGGCCGAGGTGGAGCGCCGGGTGGTGGTCCAGGAGGCGGGCGTAGAGCCGCAGCTGGCTGCCCAGCTGGTGGACATCGCCAGTCGCGTTCGGAACCTCACCGATCGCGGGCTCGAAGAGGGCGTCTCGACCCGCTTGCTGATCTACGCCGGCAAGCTGATGACGGCGGGCGCGCAGCCAGCGGAGGCCTGCGGTGCCGCGCTGACGCGCACCCTGACCGATGATCCCGACCTGCGGCGCTCCATCAGCGAGATCATCGCCGATTTCCTCTAGCCGCCCTCGAGATCCCCATGCCTGAACACGAGGCGCGCAAGGCTCAGCAGGCTCTTCGCAGATCGCGGGCGCGCCGCCTGGGCCGCGCCCTGAAGCGGGGCCTGGAGAAGGCCGGCGGGCTGGCGGATCCGGCGCTGCGGTTGGCCCTGGCGGATCGACGCACAGCCACCATCTGGGCCCGAAACGTGCGCGCGCTGGGACTGGCCCTGGGGGGTGAGTCCTCCCGCGGCTACGGCGCTTTGTTGGTGGCTGCCACCGCCTGGGATCCGCAGGTGGCCCGTGAGCTGGCAGCTGTGCTGCCGGACCAGCTGGCCCGCCTGCGCGACGACGAGCGCGGGCGCTACTTGAAGGCCATGCAGTGGACGCTGGGTGAGCGCCTGCAGGGCGCCCTGCAGGTGGCTCGCAACCTGCCCCAGGTGCTGCCGGACCTGGACGACGAGGCCCTGCGCCGCTTCATCGCCCAGGGTGCCGAGCTGGTGCCCAGCAGTCCGGCCAAGGCTGCCAGCTTCCTACGGGGCGAGTCGGGGAGCGGGCGCCAGGCCCTGGGGGATCTGCGTCCGGGGATCAGCCTGGAAGAGGTGCGCCGGGTCCTGGCCCTGTACGCCGAGGCCCACTGCGGCCAGGAGGTGCGCGTGGCCGCCCTGGGAGCGCAGCAAGGGGCTGGCCCATCGACGCTGGCCCGTGGCTCGGCCGCCCAGGCCTTTGCGGACGGGCACCGGATCCACCTGCCGCCCCGCGTGGAGATCTTCGGGGACGCGCGCGATTTCCTGGTCTACCGGGTCAGCACGGCCCTGGCCGTGGCCTATATGGAGTTTGGCAGCTTCGAGCTGGACACCGAGGCGCTGGGCGGGCGCTGGCCCCAACGCCGCCGGGGAGAGAGCGAGCTGCAGCGCCTCTTCCGCGCCATGGGCAACCGCAGCCTGGCCCGGGATCTGTTCCAAGTGATCGAGGACGCGCGCGTGGAGGCCGCCGTCCGGCGCGTCTACCCAGGGTTGGCCCGCGACCTGGACCGCCTGCGAGCCGAGCTGCCCTGCCAGCGGCCGCGGCTGCAGGAGCTGTCCGCCGTGGACCAGCTGGTGGAGCTGCTGGCCCGGCGCGCCTGGGGCATGAGCCCGCAGGGCGAGCGGGACGCGGCGCGCCGCTCGGCCTGGGAGCTGCACAGGGAGCTGGGCGCAGCGCTCGAGAGCCTGCGCTCGCCAGATGCCAGCGTGCAGGACAGCGCGGCGCTGCTGCGCGAGACCTGGCCGGCGGTGGAGGGCCTGATGCGGCGCGCCGAGG
>CAYVQL010000145.1:0-12082 GCA_964454135.1 uncultured Enterobacterales bacterium
GCGCCCGGCCGTGCAGGCCGTGGAAGCCGTAGGTGCCCATGTAGTGGGGGAAGCGGCTGGAGCAGCCGATGCCCGACACCACCACGGTCTTTTCCGGGGGCAGCTGCTCGTCGCGGAAGATGCGCTGCACCGCGGTGAGCACCGCGTGATCGCCGCAACCCGGGCACCAGCGCGCCTCGTTGCCGAAGTAGTCGTCCAGGGTGAAGTAGCGGGCGGGTACATCGAGGGACCAGTCGGTCTTCAAGCCGAACATTCGTGCCTCCTCAGGCCTGGGACGGGGACAGCCGGCGTACGATCTCCTCGTAGACCTGGCCGGGTCGCAGGGGCTGACCGTAGACGTTCGAGAAACAGTCCACATCCACCAGCGTACGGGCGCGCAGCTCCCAGGCCAGCTGGGAGTAGCGCCGGGACTGGGCGTCGATCAGTGGAGCGTCCGGCGCGTCGCTGTAGTTGATCTCCACCGTGATCACCTGGCGGAAGCGGGAGAGGATCTCCTTCAAGCCCGGCTGCATGGGGGAGAGGAAGCGCAGGTGGATCGAGGAGACGCTCATGCCCTCTTGCTGGGCCCGCTTGACGGCTTCCTGGATGGAGCCCAGCGTGGAGCCCCAGCCCACAACAAGCAGCTCGCCCTCGGGTTCGCCCAGGATCTGGGGGGGGGAGAGCGTACGCTGCAGCGCGGCCAGCTTGCGGCTGCGCATGTCGCAGCCCAGCTGGTTGGACTCAGGGTCGTAGGCCACCCAGCTGCGCTTGGTGTGGGCCAGGCCCGTCAGGATGTACTCACCGTCCACCTGGCCCGGCACCGGGCGTGGGGAGAGACCGGTCTCGGGATCCCAGTCGTAGGGCGGCAGATCCTCTTTCCAGGGTGAGCTGTCGATGGGAGACGCGAACCACTCGGCGTGCGCGTCGGGCCGTGGGAAGGGCTGCACGCCCGTGCCCAGGTTGGCATCGGAGAGCACCAGCACGGGCCCGCGGAAGGCCTCGGCCAGGCGGCGGGCCGTGACCACGAAGTGCAGGCATTCCTCGATGGTGGCGGGCGCCATGATGATCTTGGGCGCGTCGCCGGGCGCGCCGTAGAGCGAGGCCAGCAGGTCGCCCTGCTCCACCTTGGTGGGCAGGCCCGTGGAGGGGCCGCCGCGCTGCACGACCACGATGACCAGCGGAATCTCGGCCATCACGGCCAGGCCCACCAGCTCGGTCTTGAGGGCCAGGCCGGGCCCCGAGGTGATGGTGCAGGCCGTCTTTCCGGCGTAGGAAGCGCCGATGGCGAAGCCGATGGCCGCGATTTCGTCCTCGGCCTGGTGCACGCAGCCCCCCACGTCGTGGTAGACCTCGGCCAGGTAGTGGGAGGCCGAGGTGGCCGGCGTGATGGGATACATGGCCACCAGCTCGATGCCGGCCGCCATCACCCCCATGCCCACGGCCTCGTTGCCGTTCATCACCACCATGGGCTTGTCGTTCTCCCAGGCGGGCACCTCGTAGCGCAGATCGAGCCGCGCTTCCGCGAAGCGCCGCCCCGCCTCCAGCAGGCGCAGGTTGAGCTCGATGACCTTGCTGCTCTTCTTGCGGAAGATGAAGCTGATCTGCTCACGCGCCTTGCTCAGGTCCCGTTGGTAGATCTGGCAGAGCATGCCCAGCACGAACATGTTCTTGCCCAGCTGGGGGTTGGGCGTGATCTCCAGGCAGGCCTCTTCCAGGGGCAGCTCCCGCACGTCGATGCCCATGGAGCGGAACTGCTCCACAGCCGTGGCGTACTGCTCGCAGATGTGCGGATCAGGATCGTCCGCCCACTTGTTTTCAAGCAGCAGGATGGTGCCCTTGCGGTAGGCGCCCTGGTCGATACGACCGTAGAGGACCTGCTCGTTGAAGGCCACCACCAGGTCGGCTTCGTCACCCATATTGGTGATGTAGTCGGAGCCGAAGCGGATGCGGATGCCGCTGGCGCCCGCCGGAGATCGGGCCGGTGGCTTGATCTCGGCCGGGATGATCTCCACCGTCCAGACCCCGTTGCCCATCTTGGCGCAGACCGTGCTGAAGGACTGACCGGCCTTCTGCGCGCCCTGCCCCGAGTCGGAGACGATCTCGACCACGTGTTCGCTGATCTTCACAGGGGCCTGGCCGGCGCTTCTCGCCGCCGGACTCCCAATGGACTGCGATTCGTTCTGGTTCATCTCATCCCCTCATGCCCGCACGGGGCAGGATGAAGAATCGGGCTGTCGAAGCAGCCCGGCTCGCGGCGAGACGCAACACCATGCCACCGCTCATCGTGGTGAGGTAGAAACCTCGAAACTGGCATTTGCAACAGCATTTTTTTGCTTCTGGCGTTGCAGCGCCGAATCAGTTGCGGTGCAGGTGACCTCGGAGTGCTCCTGTTCTAGCCCAACGGGATGTCGATGGACGGTCGGTCGGCGCCACCGATGACATGGATCAAGATCGGCGCCGAAGCCGTCCCATGTTTGGCGAGCCAGGTCACTGACTGCCGCCTTCTGTCGCCCGGACGCGCTCCGCAAGGGAACCAACCACCCGCGACGCGAAGCATGGCGGCGAACACCGGGCGGGGCTTCACCGAGCGGAATAGCAGGCTGGGGTATCCGCCAGGAGCAACCGCCATGAACAGGTCCGATCTGACTCTCCCCCGCCTCGAGGCCGCGCCCCCTGTCAGCGTGCTCTGCGTGATGGACGGCGTGGGTTGGGGTCGACGCGACGAGGGCGACGCGGTCCGCCTCGCCGACACACCCGTGCTCGACCGCCTGATGGCCACCTGCCCATGGCGGCTCCTCAAGGCCCATGGCACGGCCGTGGGCCTGCCCACCGACGGCGACATGGGCAACAGCGAGGTGGGCCACAACGCGCTGGGAGCGGGACGCGTCTTCGACCAGGGGGCCAAGCTGGTGCAGCGCGCCCTGGACGAGGGCTTTCTGTTCCGGACCTCGGCCTGGAAGGAGGCCAGCGCGCGTCCCTGCCTGCACCTTCTGGGGCTCGTCTCGGACGGGCGGGTGCACAGCCACGTGCAGCACCTGATGGCCATGGTGGAGCGCGCCGCGCAGCAGGGCGTGCAGCGGCTGCGCGTGCACACGCTCACCGATGGTCGCGACGTGCCCGAGCGCTCGGCCCTGACCTGGATCGCGCCCCTGGAGCAGCAGTTGGCAGCGCTCTCGTCGGACGGACGCGACTACCGCATCGCTTCGGGCGGGGGCCGCATGACCATCACCATGGATCGCTACGAGGCCGACTGGCAGATGGTCAAGCGCGGCTGGGACTGCCACGTGCACGGCCAGGCGGCCCAGCGCTTCGCCAGCGCCAGCCAGGCCATCCAGGTCCTCTACGAGACCGATCCCCAGGTCACGGACCAGCACCTGCCCGCCTTCGTGGTCGTGGCGCCCGACGAGCGCGGAGCCCTCCAACCGGTGGGCAGGATGCACGACGGCGACGCCGTACTGCTGTTCAACTTCCGTGGCGACCGGGCGCTAGAGATCAGCCGCGCCTTCGAGGACCGCGATCTGCCGGAGGGATTCGACCGCAGCGGGCCCGACGGGCGCCCCGCTCCCGAGCTCTTCTACGCCGGGATGATGGAGTACGACGGGGACCTCAAGCTGCCGCGACGCTTCCTGGTGGAGCCGCCCTCCATCCAGCGCACCGTGTCGGACTACCTGCACGCCAACGGCATGCGTTCCTTCGCCACCTCCGAGACCCAGAAGTTCGGCCACGTGACCTATTTCTTCAACGGCAACCGCTCGGGGCACGACGAGGAGGTGGAGCGCTGGGAGGAGATCGAGAGCGATCCGGGGAATTTCGACAAAGCGCCCGCCATGAAGGCCCCCGAGGTGGCGGCCCTGGCCTGCCGGGCCATCCGCTCGGGGCGCTTCCAGCACCTGCGGCTGAACTTCGCCAACGGCGACATGGTCGGCCACACGGGCGACCTGGCGGCCACCATCCGAGCCGTGGAGACCGTGGACACCTGCGTCGGTCAGCTGCTGGCCGCGGTGGAGGCCGTGGGTGGGGTGATGCTGGTCACCGCCGACCACGGCAACGCCGACCAGATGTTCGAGGTGGACAAGAAGACGGGCGACTACGCCCGGGGCCCGGACGGACAGCGCCGCGTGCGCACGGCCCACAGCCTGAACCCGGTGCCCCTGATCCTGGCGGACCCGAGCGGGCGCTTTCAGCTCAACCCCGAGCTGGAGCAGGCAGGCCTGGCGAACATCGGCGCCAGCCTGCTGCTGCTGGCGGGCCTGCGCCCCCCGCAGGACTACCTGCCGGGGGTGGTGGTGGCGCGCTGAACGGGCGTCGTTCCCGGGCTAGTCGCAGTTCGCCAGCGCGCTGTAGGTGATATTGACCGTCTCGCCCTCTTCCGGGATGCGCTGATCGAAGATCACCGTGTTGGTCGAGGCCTCGTAGTACCAGCCGTCGTAGCGCAGCTCGCCGTCCACGGTGACCACGATGGTGTCGGCATCGGGGGTGTGGGAGAGCTCGTAGTCGGACATCTGGATGGAGGCGTCGGCCAGCGTGCCCACCATGGAGGACCAGTTGGAGCAGATGGACAGGAACTCGCCGTTGGTGGCCTGGGAGGCCTCGTAGTAGCCCACGCCCGCCGCGGCGGTCTGGCAGCCGCCGGGCCAGTCGCCGGCGATGGCCGACATCTTGACGTTGGAGGAGCTGCCCTTCTTGGCGATCACCTGGTTCACGTAGGTGTCCCAGCTGTTGGCGGACTGCTCGGGCTCGTCGCTGACCATGATGATGTGCAGCATGGCGTCGGTGCGCATGAAGCCGGAGTTGCACTCGCCGGCATCGGTCTTGTCCACGGCGTTGGAGGTGACCGTGAGCAGCTTCTCGGTGTAGGAGCCCCCACCCTGCTGCACCTTGGACTGGAAAGTGCCCTCGTAGCCGGGCGTGGAGTAGGTCAGGATGCCGCCCGAGTTGCAGCCGTCGTCGTTGTTGGCGACGATGATGTGCCAGTCGGTGGTGTAGTCGGACAGCTGGCTGATGAAGCTGGTGAACTGGGCGGCCAGGCTGGCGGCGTCATCGGACATGGAGCCGGACTGGTCCACCGAGAAGATGAGGTCCACGGGGGGATCGTAGGGGATCTCCCAGGTGTCGGTGAACTCGCCTGCGTACAGACCCGCGCCGTAGGCCTCGCCCTCGTCCACGCCCGCCGGGGCGTCGTGGGTGACCGTCAGGGTGGCGGTGTAGTCGATGTCGGCGAGGGGCAGGAACTCTACGCTGACCGTGGCGAACTCTTCCGGTTGCAGGGTCATGGGCAGCGGCAGCTCGGTGAGCAACGCGAAGGTCTCGCTGGCGGTCATGGAGACGCTGTCGATGGTCAGGGCGTCGTAGCCCACGTTGATCAAGTCGATCTCGCCGCTATGGGGACAGCCGATGTAGGTGTCGCCGAAGTCGTAGGGGTTGGGATCGATCTGCAGATCGGCCACCAGGCCCTCTCCAAACAGCTCCACGGTGACCTTGTGGCTGTCTTCGTCGTTGCTGGTGATGGAGGCCTCTGCGACCTGTTCATCGGCCCCCAGGGGGGTGAAGGCGACCTCGATCTCGGCGCTGGCGCTGCCAGGCAGCACGAAGGAAAGATCCTCTTCGGGTGTGAGAATGGTGAAGCTGGACGTGCTGCCCAGCAGCTCGATGCCCTCCACCTCCAGGTCACCGTCGCCCACATTGGTGACTGTGAAGCTGTCCGCCACGGTCTGATCCGCGGTCAGCGCGCCGAAGTCGATGAACTCCGGTTCCACCCGGATCTGGGGCCCCCCGGCGCCGGCCACGTCGTTGCTGCCCGTGAAGCCATGGTCGCTGGCGCAACCGAAGAGCCAAGAGGCGCTGGAAAAGAGGAAGATCGCTCTGTTCATATGCAGCTCCCTGTGCAAGTTCTCCTTCATCGCGCGGGCACCGTAGCACAAGGCCGCGCGGCTCACCATAGCTTTCTACTTCGCAAGAATCGTGCCAAACTCTTTGCGCCATCCACCGCCCGAAAAGGCCCTTTTCCGCGCTCCCGCTGGGACAGAACTGTCGCGCTGCGCCCGCCTGCGCGTCGCAGCTGGGGTGCGTCCGCCCCCTTCTTGATAGTTCCCCACCGGCCAGCCTGGTCGTCCCTGGATTATGAAACCAGGGGCGGCCTGGCGCTATCACGGTGGGGGACATCGCGGGGGGGGAGCGCGGAGCGCGATCTGAGGCCCCCCCCAGCTGTTTCTTGTTGGTGCGGGGCGGACAGGGCGCTCAGGTGTCGGCCAGGCTCAAGCCCAGGTCCTTGGGATCGGGGGTGCCCGCGATCTTGACCAGGGACTGGCGTGCCAGGTCGATACGGCGCCCCATGCTGCCGTCCCGGCTCAGCAGAGCCACCGTTGGTCGCTGCTTTCCAGCTGCGCCTTCGCCCTGGGCCACCACCAGGGCGATGCTCCTGTCCGAGAGACGCACCACCGAGCCCAGGGGATAGGAACCCTTGTAGTCCGCGAAGACGCGAGCCGGACCCTTCTCCACCCCCCGCACCTTGCCAGACACCATCTCGGCCAGTACCTGGTGGGGCGCTTTGGCCGCGCGCTCGTCGCTGGCCGTGGCCAGCTCCACGTAGAGCTCCACGGCCGCCAGCATCTGGCCCGGCACGCCGCCGGCGCGCCCCAGGCGCACGGCGCACGCGTCGTAGACGACCAGCACCAGGGGCATGGCCGAGTCGCCCAGGCCCGGGAAGCGGAACAGCGGCGCGATGGCCTGATCGGGTTCCGAGGCCCCGGACAGCCCGCCCAGGATGGCCCCCAGGGACAGGTACATCAGCTCGCTCTTGGGCAGACCCAGGTAGAAGCCGAAGCCGATGGCGTCCACGGCGGCGGCCACGCGGCGCCGGCTGTCGGAGACCGGGCGCGTGGGATCGTGCACGGCGGCCAGCACCTGGAACATGGCCCCGTGCTCGTCCATGGTGTCGATGATCAGTTGCAGGGTGCGCTTGACCCCCAGCAGCGAGGGGGCGTGACCCTCCTGGTACTCTTTGTAGAGCTTGTCCACCAGGTCCAGCAGGCTGCCGTAGAGGATCTTGGAGAGCTTGTGCGGCTGGAAGCGAAACGACGCCACGGACTGGCCCACGCTCTTGGACAGCTGCAGCCCGCCGTAACCGGCGAGCTTGATGACCGACTCCTGGCCGCGCACGCTCTCCGCCAGGTCGGCGGTGAAGGCCTCCAGCTGCTCGCGGGTCATGCCGGGCTCGAAGCGCACCTCCCCCAGCTTGAAGCGCGCCAGGGTCTTGGCCAGGTCCGTGGCGCGTTCGTAGAAATGGCCGTCCACCCGCAGCAGCCGCCCGTTGACGAAGAACTCCTCGGCCAGCAGGCGCACACTCAAGGAATCCTGCGAGCTCGCGAAGTGGCGCTCGCAGGCGGCCATGATGTTGTCCAGCACGCGCACCACCGCGTTGTTGTTGGGCTCGTAGAGCGTGACAGCCCGTGACAGGCCGTGCAGGTTGATGATCAGCTCTTTTCCGGTGGCATGGGCCTCTTGGCCTTCGGTTTCGATGCTCATTGGCTGCCTCTCTTCGCGCCGGCCAGGGCTTGCTGGATGGCGCTCTTGACCTCCGCCGGGTGGTAGAAACGACTGCGGAACTGGCCCAGGGTCTCCAGGGCCTTCTCGGTGCCCACCTCGGCCAGGGCCCGCACGGCCAGCAGCTGCAGCGCAGTGGTCCCCTTGCCGCGCATCAGGTTCTTCCTGGACAGGATCTCCTGGAAGTGGCTCACGGTGCGATCGTCCTGGAACGACGCCAGGGCGCGGTAGAAGGCCGCCTGTTCCTCGCTGTCCTTCTGGCCGAACTTGCTCTCCTTCACCGACGACAGCAGCGCCCAGGTCACCCGGCTGTCGCCCGAGGTCTGCAGCACCTTCAGGGCCAGCAGGCGGTTCTCCTGGGATGGGTCCTTCAAGGAACGGCCCAGGCCCACCCGCGCGTCGGGGTGGTACTTGCCGATCATGGCCTCCAGGGCCGCCTTGCGCAGCGTCGTGGAGTTGAGGCTGAGCACGCTGGCCAGCGCCTTGACGGCCTCGGGATTGCCCAACAGCCCCAGGGACTGCACGGCGTGGATCACCACGGCTTCGTCGGGATCTCGCAGCTTCTCGGCGTAGAAGGCGGTCAGGTCGACTCCCGAGGTCTCCAGGTGCTTGTGCAGGGCCTCCTGCGCCTCACCCGGGGAGAGCTCGGTCAGCAGGGAGACCAGCTTGGGCCCCAGGCGCTTCACCAGGCCCTCCAGGGCCTGCAGCAAGGGTCCGGGCTCGCGGTTCATCAGCTGCGCCAGGCGCTTCAGGCGATCGGGCTCGGCGATGGCCTCGAGCAGGGCCTCGGCAGCGGCGGTCTGAGCCTGGGGGCCTTCCAGCACCGAGCCGAGCGCCAGAGCGACCTGGGCGGCCTTGCCCATACCCATCAGGTCGTCCAGCATGCCCAGCGCCAGGGCGCTGGGCTCGACGTCGCCATCTTCCGACCCGCTGCGCGCGGCGTGCTGCATGGCGAAGCCCATGAAGCGCGGCAGGTCCTTGGGGGTCTCGAAGGCCTGGCAGATGCGCTCGGCCACCTGGGCCACCTTGCCGGCGGCCCGCGAGGGCGCCTTCACCTCCTGCACCCACTCCAGCTGGCCCTCCCCGCCCAGCATGCGGATGTCGTCGGGAGAGAGCGTGATGCTCTCGCCATCCTGTTGACCGCCCATCTGCACGGCGCTGCGCGCCCCGGACAGGGTCAGCTCCCCCTCCCGATCCACCTGCATGCCCGCAGTGAAGGTGTCAGCGGCGTAGTAGCGGATGTGCTTCAGCTGCTTCTTCCAGAGCATGGTGACCAGGTCTTCGTCGGTGTCCTTGTCGTCCGTGGCCAGCACCTCGACCAGTGCATCGAGCTCCTCACGCTGGATGCCCTCCATCATGGTCAGCTCCCGAATGCCATCGCAGAACATACGGAACAGGTAGGGATTGCGCTTCTCGTCGGGCGCCAGGGCGTGCCCCTGGTAGACCAGGCCGAAAGAGGCCACCCGCACGGTGACCGGCCCGCCCTTGGTGGCGCCCTCGGCCTTGTTCACCAGGTCATTGGTCATGCGCTCCACCAGCACCCCTTCGCCCTGGTAGAGCTTCATGCCCCGGATGACCTTGTCCAGGGCCGAAAAGAGGTTGGCCACGCGGTCGAACTCGGCATCCTCTCCGCCGGCCGCTTCGTTGTCTATCTGATTCGGATCCATGGCTCCCTCTCGCGCGCAGGCTCATGACGGTTCAATTATGGAGCTTCGTCCCCTGCGGGTAAAGCCTTGTTGCACGTGCTGCACGTCCACGACCGCCTGTCCTGGCAAGGAGGGGCGGATATCCACCTGCTGGCCCTGCTGGCCCAGGCCTCCGGAGAGCTGCGCTGCAGCCTGGCCGTCGGCCGGATCGAGGCCGGTCCCCGGCTGCCCCGGGACGTGTCCCTGCATCGCCTGCGCGGCCTGGGCGGGCGCGTGCAGGAAGGGGTGAAGGCCGCCCGGCGCCTGGTCGCGCTGGCGGCGCGCCTGCGTCCGGACCTGCTGCACTTGCACAACATCGTGCAGCCCGAGGTGCTGAGCGCCGCCTGCGCCCTGGGGCCGGTCGTGGCCACTGTGCAGGACCACCGCAGCTTCTGTCCCGGCCGGGGCAAGCTGCTGCCCACGGACCTGCCCTGCCTCCGCCCGCTCTCGGCGCGCTGCGCCAGCTGCTTCGAGGACCCGGAGTACGCCGCGTGGATCACAGCCCTGACCCGGCGCCGCCTGCAGGCCCTGGGCGGATGCGCGCGCCTGGTGACGCTCTCGCCCTATATGGCCGACGAGCTGCAGGCGGCCGGGCTGTGCGCGTCGCGTCTGCGGGTGGTGCCTCCCTTTCCCTGGTTTGCCCCAGCGCAGGATCGCAGCGCCCTGGCCACGCCCCGACCGCCCTGGATCCTGGCCGCCGGGCGCCTGGTGCGCGCCAAGGGATTCCACCTGCTGTTGCAGGCCTACGCCCGCTCCCGCTGCCAGCTGCCGCTGCTGATCGCCGGAGAGGGCCCGGCCCGCCGCGAGCTCCAGGCTCAAGCCCGGGAGCTGGGTCTGGCAGGAGACGACGAGCGGCGCGCGCAGTTTCTGGGCTGGGTTCCCCACAGCGCGCTGCGCGCGCTCTACAACGGGGCGCGGCTGGCCGTGCTGCCCTCCCTCTGGCAGGAGCCCTTCGGCATCACGGGTCTGGAAGCCCTGGCCGCTGGCGTGCCCGTGGCGGCCTTCGACTGCGGCGGCATCAGCAGCTGGCTGGCGCAAGAGCGTGGCTGGCTGCTGCCCCACGGGGATACGGAGGCGCTGGCCGGGGCGCTGGAGGCGGCCATGGACGAATCCGAAGCCGCGGCCAGGGGGGCGCGCGGGGCCGCCTGGGTCGCCGCGCGCTACGAGCCCGCTCTGCTGATGCAGCGGCTGCGGGAGGTGTACCGGGAGGCGCTGCGCGGTCCCCGAGCCGCGCGAATGGAATGATCGGCCACTTGCCTCGAGAGGAACCATGACCCACTGCCATGTTTCGATCCTGTTCTCGATCCTGGCGCTCGGCTGCAGCTCCGGCGCGCCCGTCTCGTCCCCGCAGCCGGAGGAACTCGCCGCTGGGCCAGCCCTGGCAAGCGCGCAGGCCCCGGCCACCGAGCTGCGCGGCGCCTGGGTCACGCGCTGGTCCTACCGCGAAGCCGCCGACGTGGAGCTGGCCATGGAGCAGCTGGCGGAAGCCGGCTTCAACGCCGTCTTCTTCCAGATCCGTGGGACCTTCGACGCCTTCTGGCGCTCCGACATCGAGCCCTGGTCCGCGCTGCTGACAGGGACCCTGGGCCGCGATCCGGGCTGGGATCCCCTGGCCGTGGCCGTGGAACAGGGCCACGCCCACGGCCTGCAGGTGCACGCCTACATGAACGTCTTCCCCTTCTGGCGCGGCAAGGCCAGCCCGGGCGCCAGCGAGCCAGCCCACGCCATGCGGGGGCACCCCGACTGGCGGGTGACCGACGCCGACGGGCAGCCCATGGCGCTGAACGACAGCTACGTCTTCGCCTCGCCCGGCAAGGCCCAGGTACGGGCTCGTGTCGCGGCCGTGGCTGCGGAGATCGCCCAGCGCTACGCCGTGGATGGCATCCACCTGGACTACATCCGCTACCCGGCCTCGGACTGCGAGGGCGACGCCGCCAGCGTCGCCGCCCGCCGCGCGGCGAGCCTGTCCTGCCAGGCCTGGCAGCGCCTGCAGGTGATCGAGACCGTCCGGGCCGTGCGCCAGGCCGTGGACCTGCCCCTCAGCGCCGCGGTCTGGGGCGTCTACCAGAACAGCTGGGGTTGGGAGTCGGTGTCCCAGGGGCTGGACGACTACCACCAGGACAGCCGGGCCTTCCTGTCCCAGGGCCTGTTGGACGCCAACATCCCCATGATCTACTGGCGGCTGAGCGAACCGCCCGGCCAGCGGCTGGACTTCGCCACCCTGACGGCCGATCACCTGGCCCACGCCAGCGGCCGCCACGTCTACCCCGGCATCCAGGCCGAGCTGGGGCACGAGGCGGTGGCGGACTGCATCGCGGCGGCCCGCGCAGCGGGCGCCCCGGGGGTGGTGCTCTTCGACTACCGCACCGCACAGCAGGCCGGTTGGCTGTCTGAGCTGGCCAGGGGACCCTTCGCCGAGCCGGCCGTACCGCCTGCCATGCCGTGGAGGGAGTGATCAGCGCCCATCGCTGGCGATCCCTGCTACACTGCTCCGTCCAGAGGTCGCGCCATGAAACCATCCGTCGAACACCCCTGCATCCACGTGGTCGCCGCTCTGATCGAGCGTCAGGATCGCTTCCTGGTCACTCAGAGGCGCCCCGAGGCCACCCTGCCCTTGCTCTGGGAGTTTCCCGGGGGGCGCGTGGAGAACGGCGAGTCGGACGACGAGGCCCTGCAGCGGGAGCTGGGAGAGCGCCTGGACATCCAGGTGGAAGTGGGCGAGCTGGTGCTGCGCGTCACCCACCCCTATCCGCGCTACGACATCGACCTGCGCGTCTACCGTTGCGTCATCACCAACACCGGGCCCGCCGGCGAGGCAGAAACCGGGCCCGCCGGCGAGGCAGAAACCGGGCCCGCCGGCGAGGCAGAAACCGGGC
>CAYVQL010000145.1:12182-26597 GCA_964454135.1 uncultured Enterobacterales bacterium
ACCGGGCCCGCCGGCGAGGCAGAAACCGGGCCCGCCGGCGAGGCAGAAACCGGGCCCGCCGGCGAGGCAAGAACCGGGCCCGCCGGCGAGGCAAGAACCGGGCCCGCCGGCGAGGCAAGAACCGGGCCCCGCCCCGTGCACGTCAACGCCCTGCGCTGGGCCAGCCTGGACGAGCTGGGCGAGCTGCCCTTCCCGGGCGCCGACCAGGCCACGGTGGACGCGCTGCTGGAGTAACCGGGCCCGCCGGCGAGGCAGGAACCGGGCCCGCCGGCGAGGCAGGAACCGGGCCCGCCGGCGAGGCAAGAGCGAGACAGCTCAATCGCCGGGGGCCTCGACCCTGAGCAGCTTGTGGCGGCTGTCGATGGTGAGCGTGAAGCGGCCCAGGATGTCCTGGCCCGCCAGGCCAGGCAGCCAGCGCACCTTGTGGCGGTCCAGCAGCTGCAGGGAGCCCAGGCTGTGGCCGGCCAACGCCACCTCGTTGGCCAGGTGGTAGCGCAGGGTCACCTGGGCTCGGTTCTCGCGCCCGGAGGCCCGCGTGACGGCCTGCCGCTCGGACACCAGGGGCAGATCCAGGCGCCGGGCGTCCAGGCAGGTGCGGGTGGCCCCCGTGTCCAGGATCAGCCAGACCCGCTCGTCCTGCACCATCACAGGCAGCTTCACCCGCGGACCGCGCCCGTTTTCCCTCTTCAAGCGCAGGGTGTCGGGTCCCTTCTCCAGCCCCGCCAGGCGCGGATCCGCCAGGCTGACCGTGTCGGCCTCGGGGTCGATGCGCAGCACGAAGCGCTCCAGTACGTTGGCGCCCAGCACACCTGCCACCGGCACCCCCGCCCCATGGGAGACGGAGCTGGTGCTCTGCAGATCGCGAACGGCGCAGTGCAGCTCGGGCAGCCGGTGTCCGCCCAGCTCCAGGTCTCGCAGCACGGCCTTTCCCAGGGGCACCTTGCCCAGCTCGCCGTGGCTGCGCGCGCAGGTCTTCTCCACGGTCAGCCCCAGCTCGGCCACGAAGTCGTCGTCGCAGGTGGTGCGGCTGAAAGCCGTGTCCAGGAAGAAGAGACGCTCATCCCCCTGCTCGTCTCGCAGCATCACGTAGAGGCGCAGGGGATCGTCCGCCACGGACACCAGCGCCAGGGGCTGGGGCCGCTCGGCGAAGATGGGGCGCGGGGGGGGAAAGGGCCTGGCGAGGGCCTGGGGCGCGCCCAGGCAGGCCAGCAGCGCCAGGGCGCAACAGGCCAGGCCGCGCACCAGCCGAGACAGACGCGACCGCCGGGGTACAGGCGGACACAGGCGGCCAGAGTTAGGGATGGGGCATGTCATCAACACATCGGGTCTGCACGTTCTTCGCAGCACTCCTGGCCGCTTGTCAACCCCAGAATGGTCCAGACAGCGGTGCTGATGACACGGGAGAGGCCATTGTCCGCGGCGCGCTGTCCTTCGGACTGCCCGTGCAAGAGGCCGATCTGCTGGATCCAACGGTGATGGGCGTGGACCACGATCCCGAGGTCCACGAGGGCATCTACCGCGCCATCTGCCTGGACTACTTGTCCCGCGGCTTTCCCCACTGCTACGACGAACACGACGGCAGCGATTTCATCCTGGACGGCGGCTTCGACGCCATGGACGCCGGCTCCGCCACCATCATCGCAGCCGCCGACGGCGTGGTGCTGGAGACCGAGGACGGGCACTACGACCGCTGCCACGCCGACCTGGCCACGGCGGATGTCAGCTGCGACGGCTACGAGATGGTCGCCAACTCGGTGATCCTGGAACACGAAACCGGGCATCGCACGCTCTACTGGCACATGATGAACGGCAGCGTGGCCGTGCAGGAGGGCCAGCAGGTGACACGCGGCACGGTCTTGGGCGTGATCGGCTCCAGCGGCTACTCCTCCACGCCCCACCTGCACTTCGAGCTGCAGGACGCCGAGGGCCAGGCCATCGATCCTTTCGCCGGCGAGCTCTCCCAGCCCGAGACCTGGTGGTGCCAGCAGGGAGACGGCGAAGAGCCCCCGGGCAGCTGCGACTGATTCTCTGGGGGAAGACAGGTTCTTCCCCCCTATCCGAGGCGGACACCGCCTCTCCCCCCATCTTCGCCGCTTGATGAGCGGCGCAGGGCTGCGACGCAGCCCTGAAACAGCGCTGCGGAAGCTCCTCGAACTGTCGGTGGGACTGGCGTTTTTTTTTCGGTGCCCCTGATCCCGACGTCCTGCTTCGCTCGACGCAAGCGCAGCATGCAGCGATCCACGGCTCAAGCCAGACGCACAACAACAACCTGAGGAAGGGTGTTTTTCGCAGCTCCCTTCTTCGCTCGGGAACTTGGCACGGAACCTGCTGTTCCCTACAGCGACTCTGATGGAGGAACCCATGACACGAGCACCCCTCACCCCGGTGTGCCTGCTTCTGCTCTGCGGCGGCTGCACATCCTATGACATGAAGGCCAGTGACGAAGCCGCCTACGACAGCGGCAGCGGCTGGGACGACGAAGACAACGACTACCAGCCCCCCGCCGGCGACGACGACTACGAGCCCCCGCCCGAGTCCGAAGACGACTTCGCCATGCTGCCGCCGGCCACCACCGACGCCTACGTCTTCGTGGCCAACCCGGAGCGCGACACGGTGACGCGCGTGGGCGTGCCCACGCTGGACGTGATCACGGTGGAGGTGGGCAGCAATCCCAAGGTGGCCCTGACCACGCCGGACCACATGACCGCGGCGGTGTTCAACCAGGGCTCGGACGACCTGTCCATCCTGGACGCCGAGACGCTCGACGAGCAGCGCATCGAGCTGCGCGAGCACCTGAACGCCATGTCCATGTCGCCGGACGGCCTGTGGGTGGTCTGCTTCCGCGACGCGGACGAGGTGGACGACGAGGAGGAAGAGAGCGGCGGCGGGGTGGAGTCCTTCAACGAGATGTCGCTGGTGAATCTGGACACCTACGAGCACTTCCCCATGGTGGTGGGTGCCAACCCGCGGCAGGTCAAGTTCACCGAGGAGTCGGACTTGGCCCTGGTGGTGAGCGACCAGGAGGTGGCGCTCATCGACCTGACGCTGGAGGTCCCCTCACCGGTGCTGGTGCAGGTGGCCGAAGACCCCCTGGACCCGCCGCGAGCCGAAGAGGTGGTGGTGGCGCCCAACGGCGAGTTCGCCTTCGTGCGGCAGTACGGGGCCAGCGACATCGTGGTGCTGGACCTGGTGCTGGCCGAGGCCGGGCGAGTCGAGGTGGGCGACAACCCCACGGACCTGGACATCACGCCCGACGGCGAGCAGGCCGTGGTGGTCTGCCGCGGGGCGCAGGAGCTGTGGCTCTTGGACGCCGAGCAGCCTGAGCTGGAGGCCGAGGTCATAGCCCTGCCGCCCGAGTACACCCTGGGCAGCGTGATCATGTCCGACGACGGGCGGACCGGGGTGCTGTACACCACGGCGCTGCCGCAGGACCGCTACGCCACCTGGGACGTGGCCAGCGGCGAGATCACGGTGCGCGGGCTGGTCAAGCCCGTGATGGCCATGAGCGTCTCGCCCCTGAGCGAGAGCCTGCTGGTCTTCCACACCCAGGAGAACGCCGAGGGCGCGGACAGCGGCGACACCTGGTGGGACGCCTGGGCCCTGACCCTGATCGACCTGGACGATTTCCGCAGCAACCCCATGAAGCTGGCCGCCGAGCCGACGGCCTATTCCCACGCCGACGACGGCGAGCACGGCTACTTCGTGATGGAGGACTCGGCCTGGCTGGGCGTGCTGGACTACGGCAATCTGCTGCCCGAGGACATCGAGCTGAAGAGCGTGCCGGTGCACGTGGGGACGCTGCCGGGCAGCGACTACGCCTACGTCAGCCAGGAGCACAACCTGGGTCGCATCAGCTTCTACGACAGCCAGGAAGACACCCTGGAGACCATCACCGGCTTCGAGCTGAACTCCGAGATCGAGCACTAGCCCCGAGGAGATGGAGATGAAAAACGCAAGCATCATGCACGCCCTGGTCAGCGCCCTGTCGCTCTCCGTGGCAGCGGGCTGCAACCCCTGGGACAACCTGCCCCGGGGCGACCAGTACCAGCTGGACGAGGAGCTGTGGAGCGACGACGTGGTGGCGGCCCAGGACGGCCTGTACGTGCGGCTGCCCCACGCCGGTGAGCTGCTGCGCCTGACAGGCGACGAGGCCGAAGACGAGTTCGAGGCCATCGATCTGGGAGGCCTGGCGCCAGTCTCGATGGCGCTGGGCCCGGACGAGCGCACGGTGGTGGTCTTCGCCGAGTGGCGGGAGTGCACCAGCGACGACGAGGACATCGAGACCTTCGCCGACTGCCCCGCCGACGAGCTGCTGACGCACACCGAGCTGGTGCTGGTGCGCGACGGCGAGGAGGTGCGCGATCCCGTGTCCGTGCCCAGCCACTTCAACCAGCTGGCCTTTTCGCCCTGGGACGCCGACACGGGCATCAACCCGGTGGCGGTAGCCTACCTGGACTACGAAGAGGCCATCGAGGTGGACGGGGTGTTGAACCTGACCGAGGTGCTCTTCGTGGACCTGCAGACCGGGGACACCCAGAGCATCAGCGTGGGCTTCGCAGCGGACAACGTGCTCTTCTCCAGCGACGGTTCACTGGCGGTGGTGCTGTCGCGCAACCAGGTGGTGGCCGTGGACCTGACCTCGGCGGCCTACGGCGAGGACGTGGTCTACCCGCTGGCGCTGGACGCCGATGTGGACGTGGACCCGCTGGGGGCGGCGATCACGCCCGACGACCGCTACCTGTTGATGAGCGTGGAGGGCTCGGGAGACCTGTACGCCATGGACTTGGAGAGCGAGTCCATCAACATGCTGGACCTGACCGCCGCGCCCTCGGCCATGGCGGTGGACGACGCGTCCAACCGCACGGCGCTGGTCTACGGCAACCTGCCGCAGGTGGACATCCTGGAGCACGACTACTTCCTGACCGAGAGCCTGGAGCTGGACGAGGCCTGCACGGCCATCGCCGAGAGCGAGGCGGGCTTCGTGATGCTGTACAACAACGTGGCCACCACCCACGACGTGTACCTGCTGGAGCTGGAGACGGCGGCGCTGACCGAGTATCGCCTGCCCAACCCGGTCTACGGCATGCAGATCTCCGAGAGCGGCGCCTACGCCGTGGCCATGATGCGCCAGGAGTGGGACAGCTCGTCCACGGGCATCGACGCCTACTACGACGAGAACTGGGGCATGTCGGTGCTCGACCTGTCCGGCAACGACCACATCGACCTGGTGCTGGAGAGCGAGCCGGTGGGCATGGCCCTGGCCACGGGCAGCTCCGGAGCGCCCTACGCCATCCTGCTGCTGGAGGGGCGCGAGACGGTCTCGGTGGTGGACCTGTGGAGCGCCAGTGTGAGCGAAAAGGAGCTGGTCGCCCCGCCCACGGGCATCGGAGCCATGCCCAGTGGCGGATTCTACATCACCCACGACAGCCCCCTGGGGCTGGTGAGCTTCTTCGACCCCGATGGCGGGGAGCCCACCACGGCCAGCGGCTTCGCCGCCACCGGCCTGTTCACCGACGACAGCATCTGCGACTCTGAGGGTAAAGACAATGCATGCGACTAAGATCTTCACGACCCTGGCCCTGCTGGCCTTCTCCGGTGCTGCGCAGGCCGCGGACCACGAGCTGAGCCTGGAGCTGGGCACCACCGCCAACCACCAGCAGAACTGGTATATGTTCAACGCCGAGAGCCAGCAGCTGCCCAGCTGGGGGCTGCGAGCCGGCGTGGCCGTGCACGACCGCCTGGCCATCATCGGCGGCTGGCACCACGGCAAGAAGGGCATGCGCCTGGGCTTCGACGAAAGCTGGGAGGACGACGAGGAGGCCTACGGCTTCGCCTCGGTCTTCTACGGCGACTCCTTCACCCTGGGGCTGAAGGCCGACGTGCCGGTGGCGGTCTGGTTCCGGCCCTACGCCACGGCCCAGGGCCTGGGCCTTCGCGGCATGGTGCGCCTGGACGACGACCTGTCCGAGGACGACAACCTGAACCAGATCCAGCAGGCGGATTTCTCGTTGGGCGGGATCGGGGCCCTGGGCGTGGACTTCCGCGTGCCCTTCAAGGACGGGGCCTGGGCCCTCGCCTCGTACCTGGAGCTGGGGTACGGCTACGCCGCGCCGCTGGACTTCGGCGATCTTGGGGAGCTGGACGAGCTCCACGGGGTGGTGTTCAGGTGGGGGGCGGGGGTGAGGTTCTGAGGCTGGGGCGGGCGGAGGACCGCCGGCCTGGCGACTGAGGAACGACCGCGGTCTCGGCTGTGACGGGATCGCGGTCGTGGTCCCCATGTTGATCATTGACACGCGCGATGGGGATCCGCGATGGGGGTCACGCGATGGGGGTCACGCGATGGGGGTCAACGCGATGGGGGTCAGGTTGATGCGATTACGATTTCGTTGTTTTTATAGTGACTAACTGTACTTTCAGACACCGACATCAAGGCGTACTTTCTTGTCGGACCCAAAGTGGTCGCTCGCCGATTCCGGCCAGCACAGGCCCCGGGGGCAGCTGCTCCCGGCCAGCGCCACACGAGGGCACAGATCCGGGATGAGGCTGGTATGCTGCGGCCATGAAGATCCCTTCGCCACCTGGCCAGCGGGAGTCCGAGGGCGGGGCTCGCCTCGGCGGATGCGGGGCCACCCTGCTCTGCGTGCTGGCGGCTCTGCACTCCCTTCAGGCTCGGGCGGATCCCGGCATTCCGTTCACCCTTCCTCCGGAGGAGGACCAGGCGAGCTGGCTGCTGCCCCTGCGCCAGGGCGGCATGTTCGCGGGACCAGCCGCGGACGGACCCTGGGGGCGCCTGGACCGCGTGGGCTCCAGCTGTCAGCTGGTGGTGCGTGACCGCTGCGGAGAGATCCGACGCGCCCCCGTCGAGTGCCCGGAGAGCGAGGGCCAGCGGGAGGACGTGGTCTGGCTGGCCCAGAGCCTGCTGCAGGCTCCGCACTGCCCCGAGTCGACCCCGGAGGCCAGCAACCCGGAAGCTGAAGGATCGACTCCCGCGCCATGGCCAAGCGCCAGTCAGGCCGTCCGGAGAGAACCAACTGCCGCAACGCACGAGGAAGTCGACCACGCAGCAGGCCCTGAGAGCACCGATCCGCAGCAGCCATCCCTGACCGCATCCCAGGCTTCGCTACCCCTGGCGATCCCCGTTGTCCAAGCGGTCTCTGCGGCCCCCAGCCCGCCCGCGACCGATCCGGATCCCGATGAGAAGGCCCCTCCCACCGCAGACGCCCACGCGGACATCGCCGCCGACCTGGACGAGATCGAGCCGCAGCCCGAGACGCGGACCGAAGACGCGGGCCCCTGGCTGCAAGCAGGCGTGGAGGCCGACCGGCGTTCCGGGGCCGGCACCAGCGCCGCGCTCCGCATCAGCGGCGGCTCGCGCCTGGCTGCCGGAGTGCGCCTTGGGATCGGCCTGGCCGTCCGCAGCGACGCAGCCCTGGAGAACCTGGGCCAGGCGCGCTCGTTCTCCGCACGCGAGCTCGGGCTGGAGCTGGCCTTCCCGCTCTGGAGCCTGGAGCTCGGCCTGGGGCTGGCGGCCTCTCGACGCCGCTTTCTGGAAGGTCCCGTGGAGACGCGGCGCGGCTGGATCCCGGTGGTCGACGCCCAGCTCGGCTGGCGCGTCGTCCTCGGGGGAGCGCTCAGTCTCAGACCCTGGCTGGGCCTGGCGGCAGACCTGCGCCGCACGGATCTCTACGTCGAAGACGGCTTCGTCGAGGCGCTCTCGCCCTGGCAGGCCCGCGGAGGGCTGGCGCTGCGCATCGCGCCCCGGCGCGCCCAGGCCGAGCCCGAAACCGACGAGTGATCAAAACCAACGCCCGGGCGGACTGCTAGGAGCAGATGGAACAGAGAGACCGAGCCCTGGTGGAGGCCGCGCAGCGCGGCGACGAGCGAGCCTGGGAATCCCTCATTCGCGCCTGGCTGCCACAGGTCCATGGCTGGTGCGCCCGGCTGGGCGGGCCAAGGGTCGACCCCCACGACGCGGTCCAGGACGTGTTCGTCGTGCTGCACACCCGCCTGCACGCGCTGCAGGATCCGGAGCGCTTCGCCAGCTGGACCTTCACGGTCACCCGCCGCGTGCTCTATCGTCATCGCAGCCGGGCCTGGCTGCGGCGCTGGCTGCCCGGGCCCCTGCCCATGATCGGGGACCACCGCCAGCGGCCCGACCGCGCCTGCCAGCGCTCGGAGCTGGCCCGCCAGGTGCAGCAGGTGCTGGAGCGCCTGCCGGCCTCCCAGCGCGAGGTGCTGGTGCTCTGCGACGTGGAGGGGCGTACCAGCCTGGAGGCCGCCCAGCTGACGGGGATTCCCCACGGCACGGCCCGCTCCCGGCTGAGGCTGGGCCGCGCGCGCTTCCGGCGGGAGGCCGAGTCCTTGACCATGCTGGAGGAGCTGTCGGACGCCGCGAAGGGGGAGGCGTCGTGAAGCGCGAGCAGCGGCTGCTGCGAGCCTACGGCGCACGGACGCGCCTGGGTCAAGATGAGGAGCGGGCGCTGCTGGAGCGCCTCGAGCGGGCCGGGCTGCTCTCGGGGGAGACGGGACAGTTGGCTCGCTGTCTGCCCGGCCCTCAGGGCCAGCCTGAGCTGCGGCTCTCCCAGGCCTCGGGACTCCCGAGCCGCGGCTGGCTCGCGCTGCCTTTGGCCGCGCTGGCGGCGGCTGCGGTGCTCTTCTTCCTCTCACAGCGCGCAGCCGAGCCGCTGGAGCTGGAAGCCGCCCTCGACTCCCAGGCGAGCTGGAGCGAGCTGGCCCCGAGCCCCGCCCTGCGCCTGGCCTACCAGGGCCAGGGCAGCCTGGCCGGCCAGGCCAGGGCGCCGCACATCCAGTGGCACGCCGGCACGCTGGAGGTCCAGGTGGAGCCGGGGCAGGGCGTGGCGCTGCGGCTGAGCACCCGCGAGGCCGAGCTGCGTGTCATAGGCACGGCCTTCCAGGTGAAGCGGAACGGCCCCCGCACCCAGGTGGCCGTGCGCCAGGGCGAGGTGGAGGTCAGCTGCCATGCGGGAGCGGGGGCCCTGCTGTCCGCCGGCCAGGAGCACGCCTGCGGGCCCGTGTCGGCGGCCGCCTGGCTGGGGCTGGCTCTCGGCCAGCGAGATCAGGGCCAACATTCCGAGGCGGTGCTGCGCAGCCTCGACGCCGGGCTGGCGCTGGCCCGTGCGGACAGCGTCACCGCGGCCGAGCTGCGCTTCCAGCGGGTCCAAGTCTTGAAGGAGGCGGATCGACACCAGGAAGCGCTGGACGAAGCTCGCGAGCTGCTGAAACGCTTCCCGGAGCATCGACGCGGGCAGCTGCAGGAGCTGGTCGAGGAGCGGAGCGGCCAGCAGGAGGGGGTGGGGGATGGAGACTGAGAGAGCCGGGACGAAAAGAGCCTTCCGCGGGCTGCCCTGTCTCCTCGCCATGGCCGCCTGCGCGCCCCTGGACGTGCGCTTCGAGGGGGAGCAGGGCACGCCCAGGCCCGAAGACAGCGCCCCGCCCATCGAGGACAGCGGAGAGGGCTGCGAGACGCTCTGGTATCTGGATCTGGACGACGATGGCTACGGCGACGATGGGCGGACCTATCAGAGCTGCGAAGCTCCGGCAGCCTTCGTCGACCGCGGCGGCGACTGCGACGACGGCGATCCCCACAGCCACCCCGCGGCCGACGAGCGCTGCGATGGCAGGGACAACGACTGCGACGGAGACATCGACGAGGACGCCCTGGATGCCCCTGGCTGGCATCCCGACGCCGACGGGGATGGTTGGGGAGACGCCAACAGCTCCGTGGCGGCCTGCGAGCGGCCCGAGGGCCTGCTCGCGGAGGCCTCGGACTGCGACGATACCGATGACGAGATCCATCCCGAGGCCCTGGAGATCTGCGGCGACGGACTGGACAACGACTGCGAGTGGGGGGATCGGGCCTGCGGCATTCCGGCGGGCGTGACGAGCCTTAGGCTGGCGGATGCCAAGCTCTATGGGGAGGAGGAGGGGGGCTACGCGGGCTCCGTCGCCATGGGGGATGTGTTGGGGGATGGGCTGGCCGATGTGATCGTGGGTGCCCCAGGCACATTCGTGGAGGGCGATGATCTCGGCGACGCCACTGGCGTCGTCTACGTGGTCGCGACGCCGATCCACGGGGACCGGAGCCTGTCGCAATCCAGCGCCCAACTCTATGGCGAAGAGGAATACGGCTCCGCAGGGGCCTCAGTGGCCTCCGGCGACGTGGATGGCGACGGATTCTCGGATCTCGTCGTCGGTACCCCGGAGTACGACCACAACGGCACGAACCGCGGCGCCTCGTACATCGTCGTGGGTCCCCTCAGTGGAGATATCGCGTTGTCCAGCGCGGATGGCCGCATCTATGGTGAAGACTATGAAGGGGTGGGCGAGACCCTCTCCTTCGTTGGTGACGTACGGGGCATGGGGACGGGCTGCCTCCTCGTCGGGACCACCTATGGAGACGGATACCTGCTCTCCCAGCTGCCAACTGCGCAATTGACCACAGATGCCGCGGATGCCAGGTTCTACGGATCCAACTTCGTGGGCGGTGGCGGTGGGGGCGATGTGGATGGGGATGGCATGGACGACCTGCTGCTCGGTGCACAGGTCAGCGGCGAGATCGGTCCAGCGTACCTGTTTTCTGGACCGATCTCATCTGGAGAATACGCCCTGGGATCGGCCGACGCCGTGTTCAAGCACGAAGAAGAGGATGACTACTGGTGCGGGGCTGCGGTCGCCTTGGCAGGGGATGTAAATGCCGATGGTTTCGGAGATGTGCTCATCGGCGCGAACAGGGAGTCCAGCGCAGCCGAGGAAGCAGGTGCGGCCTACCTCGTGCTTGGTCCTGTCTCGGGCAGTCAGGACTTGGCATGGGCCGACGCCAAGCTCCTCGGTGAGAGCGAAGACAACCAAGCTGGCTGCTCGGTCGCGGCAGCCGGAGACCTGCAGGGAGACGGCTTCGACGACATCCTGGTGGGAGCCTGCCGTGAGCCGAGCTCGACACGCAACGGAGGGGCAGCGTACGTGCTGCTGGGACCGGTGAGCGGACAGGTCGACCTGTCCTCCGCCGACAGCAAGCTGCGCGGCGAGAATGACGGGGATTATGCGGGCAGCAGCCTCGCCGGGGCCGCCGACTGCAACGGCGACGGCTTCCCGGACATTCTACTGGGGGCCTTTGGCGCGGGAGGAGAACGCGATCTAGGCGCCGCCTACCTGCTCTACGGAGGCAGGCAGTGAGGCTCCCGCAGCTCGGCGCCTGCGCTTTCCTGGCCCTCAGCGGCTGTCCGACACCAGTGAACTCCCCCTCCGGGCCCAAGGCGACGGAGGGCACTCCCAACCCTCACGACAGCGACGAACCCTCCTGCCTGCAGACCTGGTATCTGGATCGCGACAGCGACGGCCACGGCGATCCCGGCGTAGTCTGGCAGTCCTGCGAAGCCCCACCCGGCTACGTGGCAGGCAACGACGACTGCGACGACGACGATCCCACGGTCTACACAGGAGCCGATGAGCTGTGCGACGCCTTGGACAACGACTGCGACGGCGAGGTCGACGAGCAGCCCGTGGATGCCCCGGGCTGGTACGAGGATCTGGACGCGGATGGCTACGGCGATCCACAAAGCGAGATTGCGCAATGCGATCCCCCCAAGGGCGTTGTCGCCCGGGGTGGTGACTGCGACGACGATGACGTGGACATCAATCCCGGGCAGGCAGAGCGCTGCGGCGACACCGTGGACGACAACTGCGACGGGACCGCCCAGACCTGCGTGGCCCCCAGCGGCCGCCGCTACCTGCGCGAGGCCGATGCCTTCATGAACGGCAGCGGTCAGGCAGAGCGCATTGGGCGCAGCCTGGCCATGGGCGACGTCGACGGCGATGGCCAAGCCGAGCTCGCAGTGGGCGCTGCCGGCCTCGTCTACTTGCACCGCGGACCGAAACACGATGAGCTCTCGTCAGGCAGCGCCCATGCGCTGCTACACGGCGATCCCGCCGATCCCTACGCAGGCAGGTCCCTGTCCATGGGCGACGTGAACGGCGATGGGCTGGCTGACTTGCTGGTGGGCCATGAGGATGAGCTCGTATCGGTAGGCTCGGACATGAACGATGGAGCCGCCTACCTCGTCCTGGCACCCATCGGCGGCAAGCTGGACCTGGAGAACGCCTACTGCAAGGTCCAGGGTGACCGGAGCTGTTCCGGCATCGGCGAGGCACTGTCCATGGTGGGCGACGTGAATGGCGACGGCCTGGGGGACATGCTGCTGGGCTCCAAGAACGGGGGTGGCCTGGTGTTCCTGGAGCCTCCCGCGGGGCTGGTCGACGGCTCAAAGGCCCAGCTGACCATCTCTGGAGGCGTGGAGACCCGCGGCGGCGGCCCCGGCGACGTCAACGGCGACGGCATCGGGGACCTGCTGCTGGGCACGGCGGTCGATGAGAACACAGGCCCCGCCTACCTGGTCCTGGGCCCGGTCTCGGCGGGCAGCATGGAGCTGCAAGACGCCGACGCGCGCTTTGCGCCCGCCTCCCTGCAGGACTACGGCCCCTGGATCCGACCCGATGTCGCCGTGGCAGGGGACACCGACGCCGACGGCTACGACGACCTGCTGGTGGCGGCGCCCAGCGCCTCCTTCGGCGGCCAGCTGGCGGGGGCAGCCTACCTGGTCATGGGGCCGGTCACGGGCCAGCGTTCCCTGGCGGATGCGTCTGCCATGCTCATAGGCGAAGCCGACGGCGACTTCGCCGGCGACGCCGTGGCCGCAGCCGGCGATGTGCAGGGCGACGGCTTCGACGACATCCTGATCGGCGCCACCGGGGAATCCAGCAACGCACAGAACGCCGGCGCAGCCTACCTGGTCCTGGGGCCGGTCAGCGGGGCCTTCGAGCTCTCCTGTGCCCACGCCAAGCTGCAGGGCGACTTCGAAGACGCCCGCTCGGGCTACGCGCTGGCGGGCGGCCAGGACGTCAACGGCGACGGCAGCCCCGACCTGCTGATCGGCGCCCCGCTGCACTCCGCTCTAGCCGCCGAGGCAGGCGCCGCCTACCTGTTCTACGGGGGGTGAAGAGGGCAAACCCCCTCCTCCTCTGGTCAGGCCTGCAATATTGGGGAGATCGTAGGCGTCGAATTTTCACCATTACAATATTGTCTTCGACAAAATAGTAATGGTGACATCCTGACCCCAATTCCAATTCCCACAATTCCTCCAATTCCTGACCCCAATTCCACCAATTCCACCGACGCCGGCGACTACGGCGAGGTGACCAACGCCACCATCACGCTCTCCGAGTGAGCGCAGCACTCACCTCTCCGCACCAAGCCCCTCCCCCTCCCCCTACTTCCTCTCATCCTCCTCCACCCTCCCGTCCGCCAGCCGCACGACCCGCTTGGCCGCGGCCATCACGTTGGGATCGTGGGTGGCGAAGAGGAAGGTCACCCCGAACTGCTCGTTGAGCCCCTTCATCAGATCGATCAGCTCGCCGCCCGTCTTGGAGTCCAGGTTGGCGGTGGGCTCGTCGGCCAACACCAGGGCCGGCTTGCCGGCGATGGCGCGGGCCACGGCCACGCGCTGCTGCTGCCCGCCCGAGAGCTCGTTGGGCCGGCGATGCTCCATGCCCTGCAGGCCCACCGAGGCCAGGGTCTCCATCACGCGTTGCTTGCGCTCGGCCGCCGGCATGCCGCGCAGCATGAGCACGAACTCGGCGTTTTCGTAGGCCGACAGCACCGGGATGAGATTGTAGGACTGGAAGACGAAGCCCAGCCGCTCCAGGCGCAGGTCCGAGCGCTCGGCCGCGGAGAGCTCGCCCAGCAGCTTCCCGTCGATGGTGACGCTGCCCGCGGTGGGCTCGTCCAGGGCGCCGATGAGGTTGAGCAGGGTGGTCTTGCCCGAGCCCGAGGGCCCCATCAGGGCCGTGAACTCGCCGGAATCGATGTCCAGGTCGACGCCGCGCAGGGCGTGCACGACGTGGGTTCCCTGGGGATACTCGCGGGTGAGGTCCGATACGCTCACGATGGACATGGTCGCTCCCGAACGAATCTAGTGATGCCGGAGGGCCTGGACCGGGCGCAGCTTGCTGATGCTCCAGGCGGGGTAGATGGCGGCGCAGACGCAGAAGATGACGGCACCCGCGAAGTAGAGGCCCATGCGGACGGGATCCCAGGCACCGAAGACCAGGGTGTCCATGACGATGCCCCCGCTCTCCATGGTCTCGCTGCCCATCATGTCGGCGTAGTCCAGGCCGTACTCGACGATGGGCCAGGAGAAGCACAGCCCCAGCAACAGGCCGCCCAGGGCGCCCAGCAGTCCCAGGACCAGGCCCTCGAGCAGCACCAGCCAGGCTATCTGGCGCGGCTTCATGCCCAGCGACAGCATGACGCCGAACTCGCGGGTGCGCTCCAGCACGCTCATCATCATGGTGTTGAGCACGCCGAAGGCCACGATCAGCCCGATGATGGCCAGCATGACA
>CAYVQL010000146.1:0-26405 GCA_964454135.1 uncultured Enterobacterales bacterium
CAAGGCGGGAGAGGCCGTGGCCGGAGGGGGCGATCTGGACGTCGACGGCCACGACGACCTGCTGGTGGGCGCCGAGTGGGAGGACAGCGCCGCGACGGCCGCTGGTGCCGCCTACCTGGTCTACGGCTCGATCACGGGCACCCTCGATCTGTCGGCTGCAGACGCCAAGCTCGCCGGGGAGGCCTACCTGGACTCCGCAGGTGGCAGCGTGTGCATGGGGGGCGACGTGAATGGCGATGGCGCGGACGATCTGCTGGTGGGGGCGCTGTACGAGAGCACCGGCGGCGGCTACGCCGGGGCGGCCTACCTGGTGCTGGGAGGGGGGCTCTGAGAGTTCGGGCGTCCCGCAGCAAGCGCCCGCTCTGCGCGTAGTCGGCGAGCAGGTCCTTCAATACCCCGTCTCGCAGCCCGCCCGCAGCAGACCCAGGGCGATTCCCACGTGGTTTCCGCCCACGAAGCCGTAGAGCAGGACCGTGGGCAGCAGGGCCAGCCGCGCCGCCACATGCCCGCGCAGGCGCCAGAGCATGGCCGCGCCCAGCCCCACCAGGGCCACCTTGCCCAGGACGAAGGGACCGAAGCCCACGGACAGCACCTGGGCCATCATGGGATTGCCCTCTTCGACCACCCCCCAGGCCACCCAGAGCGCGGTGCTGACCGCGTCGAAGAGGTTGAGCAGCAAGAGCGCCGCCAGGGCGCGGTCGAAGCTGGTGCGCGACAGCAGGCCGGGTCTTGCCATGGGCTCCTCCTCTCCCGATCAAGGGTCCGCACCGTGACGTTGCCGGTCAAGTCCGCAGCTGTCCCGAGTTGTCTGCAGCGCGGCGTGCTATCCTGCGGCGCTCTCCCTGCCACGGCGCATGGACGGAGTGAGCCCATGGACCTGAAGGAATTCCTGGACCAGCCGCCGCCCAGGCGCATCGGACCGCGGCCCAGCGGAGAGCTGCGCGAGCTCGTCCGCAGGGAGAACGCGTCCGCACGGCTGGTGCTGTGGATGGGCGCGGTGATCAGCCCGCTGGTGCTGCTCCTCGCGGCGGTCGTCGGCGGTGCCATCGGCGCCGCCATCGGGGTGCTGATCTGCCTGCTGGTCGTCTTCCCCCTGTGCTGGCTGTTGGGTCGCTGGAGCCGCAAGCTGCGCATAGGGGCCTTGCTGACGGGGCATAAGCACGACGGGCGGATCGAGAGTGTAGAGGACACGGTCATCAGGGCGCGCAACGCCCCTTCGCGCCCCGGAAAGTCCATCCTCATCGGCTACGACGGCGCGCAAGGACCGGCCACCTGCGCCATCGCCATGACCGACGACCAGATCGAGCTGGACGCGCTGGAGCTCTCCCCCGGCAAGGAGCTGGCCGTGATGATCCCGCCCGACCACCCGGAGCGGCGCTTCGTGGTGCTGGGGAGCCTGGTGATGCTGACGGTGCGGGATACGCCGGTCCCAGGGGGAGGCAAGGCCTGACGAGGCCTCACCCCTGACGGGCGTCGGACGGCGGAGCTGGGCCTGCGATCCGCCGCAACAGCACGCGTTCTTCCTCGGTGAGCTCCAGCCTCAGGCCCAGGCCGGTGGGAATGCTGACCACGACCTTGCCGGGGCAGTTGAGGGGAGGCACGCCGGGCAGCACCAGGCGCAGCCGAATCTCTGCTTCTTTCGAGGGCTTCGTCTGGGTGTGCGGAACGAAGAGGGCGTCGCGGCACAGGTAGCGCCAGTACTGTCGGCTGTAGAGCCGCGGATCGTTGAAGCGAACCATCACCAGGGGCGGCTTGGCCTTGTTCGCCACCTTGACCTCCAGGCGGCGCCGCTTCTTCTTGGGGCGCGGAAGCCTGTCTCTGGCGCTGCCGCCGTACTCCGGACCGCGATGGACCGCTGCTCGTGCCGGCCTGGCTTTACGGCGTGGAGCTTCGCTCTTCGCAGGCTGCGTCTCGGCGTGGGCGTGGGCGAGCAGCACGTCACGCACGGCCTTGCGCCCGATCCTGGAGCGATGGGGGCTGGGAGTGGAGGAGGGAAAGCTCGATGTGAGCGAGGAAGACCTGCGTTCGTCGAGCGCCCGCAGGCGGCGTTCGCCCGCGGCCAGGCGATCGGAGGTGGTCTGAGAGGTCGTGGAGATGACGGAGGAGAGGTGGGCGTGGGGGCGGCTGCTGGTGCCCCCTCCCTGGGTCTGGTTGTAGAGCCACTCGCGGAAGAGCGCCTCCTGACCTCCTCCCAGCTCGGTCAGGCAGAGGAAGACGCGTGCGCCGCTGTCTCCATCGACTGAGCGCTCGACCTCGGCCTTGCCGTTGACCGAGGTGTGGAATCCCTCCAGCTCGAAGCTGAACTCCAGCAGCTGGCCAGAGCGGAAGCCCGTCTCGCAGGTCAGCTCCAGGCGCCGATCCGCGATGCGACAGAGGGTGCCGAAGACCACACCTCTGCGATCACGGAGCGAGATCGACATCTGGACAGGGATGGCCATGACCATCTCCGGGACGGCGGCAAGAGAAAGCGCCGCACCATACACGACAGGCGCGCGGCTCGCCATTTCAGGTGTCTTTCTCTGACATGAAGCCACATCCTCTGCGCCGGTGCAGCCTGCCTGGTGCAGGGAGGCGGGCTCCGAGAAGGGGGCGGGTCGGGGCCGTGCTACCTTCCCCCCATGAACCCAGGGCCCGTCCATCCTCGGCGCTATCGACCGCCGCTGTCCGAGCCGCCCGAGGCGCTGGCCGGCCCTTCCATAGGCGGCTGCTTCTGCCTTCTCTTGTTCCTGGTCGCTTGTGTCCGGTCGGACGATACGGGCGCGATTCCGGCGGATCCCTACCAGCTGCGCAGCCTGTCGGTCTCCGACGACAACCGCATCGTCGACGACCTGGACCGCGAGGTGCTGCTGCGGGGCGTCAACATCACCTCCCTGGGGGAGTACTGGCAGGGCAGCCCGGATCACCCGTCCGTCCTGCCCACCACCGGGGACGACTGGGACGCCATGGCGGCCCGCGGGCTGTCGGTGATCCGCCTGGTGGTGCACTGGTCGCGGCTGGAGCCCGAGCGCGAGCAGATCGACCAGGCCTACCTGGACGAGATCGACGCCGCCGTGACGGAGGCCGCCGCGCACGGCCTCTACACGGTCATCGACATGCACCAGGACGCCTACTCGGCCTTCATCTACACCTCCGACGACGAGACCTGCCCGAAGGGCTCATCTCCGGGCAAGGGCTGGGACGGCGCGCCTGCCTGGGCCAGCCTCACCGACGGACTGAGCACCTGCGTGACCGGAGATCGCAACAGCGCACCCGCGGTGGTAGCGGCCTGGAATCACTTCTACGACAACAGCGAGGGCATCCGCGACCGCTTCGTGGCCAGCTGGGCCGCGTTGGCCGAGCGCTTCGCCCAGCGCCCGGAGGTGGCAGGCTACGACCTGCTGAACGAGCCCGATACCTCGCGCCCCGCCAGCGAGCTGACGCCCCTCTACGACGAGCTGCTGGCCGAGGTGATCGCCGTCATCCGTGCGGCGGGCTCGCAGCAGCTGATCTTCCTCGAGCCCATGATCCCCGCCGGTGACGGGGCCAACGGCCTGGTCTACCCGGATCCGGAGCGCATGGGTGTGGAGCCCTTCAACCTGGTGGGATCCACCCACAACTACGCCGAGTCCATCGACACCACGGGCCTGAGCCTGGAGACCACCAACGACCTGATCTGGAGCCTGGCCGAGACCCAGGGAACCGGTGTGTGGATCGGCGAGTACGGCTTCTGGAGCATCAGCTCCGAGGTGCTGGAGGTGGCGGCGCGCTACGCGGCCGATGAGGATGAGCACGCCCAGGGGGGCGCCTGGTGGCAGTGGCGCCAGCCCTGCGGCGATCCCCACAGCCTGCACTACGAGGACGGCGGCTGGCATCCCAGCGACACGGTAGTCCACCTGAACAGCCTGGATTGCGTGACGGGCACCGATCTCGGGCCCACAGAGGAGTTTCTGAAGCTGCTGGGCCGCGGCTACCCCCGGGCCGCGCCGGGTCGCATCGAGCTCTTGCAGAGCGATCCCGACAGCGGCGAGCTGGTCCTGGAGGCGGAGGCGGACAGGGTCGGCCAAGCGGTCGTGCTGTGGACGCCCACCCAGGCCAGCAGCCACCAGGCCTGGGTCGAGGGCCTGGACTCGCTGACCGAGCGCGCCGTACCAGGGGGGCGCATCTTGATGGCCACGGTAGCTGCGGAGGGCCGCTACGCCATGGGTGTGGATCCGCGCTGACTCGACGGCGGCAGGCTCATGCTCACCACGGGGCGCAGCGCCAGGGAGCCTCCGTGCCGCTCCGTGATGCGCTGGACCAGGGCCAGGCCCAGGCCCGTGCCCTTGCTGTCGGCTCCCTTGCAGAAGGGCGCCAGGACCTCGTCGCTGGGCATCCCGGGACCGTGATCGAGGACCTCGATCCGGCCGGAAGCCACGCGGACCAGCTCCACCCCACCGCCGTGCTGCCGCGCGTTCTCCACCAGGTTGCGCACAGCCACCTCGATCAGGCGCGGATCGGCCTGGACCACGCTGGCCTCGGCCTCCATGGGCTCGTCTTCTCCGAGGCAGAGCTCCGTCAACAGGTCCAGTCGCACCGGCTCGAGCACGGGCTCGCTGCGCGCCAGCCGGCTCCAGGTCAGCAGGCGGTCCACCATGGCGGCGGCCGACGACGCGGTCTGACGGATTTCTTGCAGGGCCTGTTCGGCGCGCTCAGGCTCGGAGGAGTCGACGATGGCCAGCAGGGTGGCCACGGGGGTGCGCAGCTCGTGGGCGGCGCCGGCCAGGATGCGCTCTCGCTCGTCCATGTTGGCTTGAAACGCCGCCAGCACCCTGGCCGAGAGCAGCCGGCTGTACACCAGGCCCAGCAGGATCAGGGCCAGCGCCCCGGCCAGGGTCACGCCCCCAAAGCGCAGGCTGGCCTGCCGCATGGAACCCGTGGACACCGTGGCGATGACGGCGCCGACGGGCCTGTCCAAGTCGTCGTAGGTGGGCTTGACCAGGGTGCGACGGTGGGGTTCGCGCACCCAGATGTCCTCCAGGCTGGCGAGGGACTGGGCCACCAGGGCGGCGTGCTCGGGGGCCTGCGGGCCGAACACCGTCTCTTCGGGCGAGGCGAAGGTCACGCTCACTTCCCCGTCGAAGAGCTCGCTCTCCAGCAGCAGGAACTCGTCGTGGAAGACGCCCTGGGCATCCCAGTAGCCCAGCCCGTAGGCGGCCAGGGTGTGAGCAAGCAGCTGGGCGTCCACGGCCTCGTCCCGGCTGCGGTGGGCGATGGCGATGCAGAGCGAGGCCAGCAGGAGCACGCCCAGGGCCCAGGCGATGGCCGTGCCCGCGGCGATGCGCTGCGACAGCTGGGTGGCGTCAGTCATCGATGATGTACCCCAGCCCGCGGCGAGTGCGGATCAGGGGCGGATTCCCCAGCTTACGGCGCAGCGCCGAGACGGCGACCTCTTCCACGTTGGAGCCAGGCTCGCGCTCGGCGTCCCAACAGGCCGCGCGCAGCTGATCGCGGCTGACCAGGCGGCCGCGGCGCTCCAGCAAGACCTGGAGCACGGCCAGCTCCTTGGCGCGCAGGGGCAGCAGCACGCCGCCCCGCCGAACGGCACCGCGGGCGGTGTCCAGCTCGAGATCCCCGGCCTTCAAGACCACCTGGCGCAGCTCGGCTGGCCGCCGCGCCAGGGAGCGCACCCGCGCCCGCAGCTCCTCCAGGGCGAAGGGCTTGACCAGGTAGTCGTCCGCACCGCCGTCCAGCCCGGCCACGCGGTCACCCACGGTGTCGCGGGCCGTCAGGACCAGCACCGGCATGGTGCGGCCCTGCCGGCGCCAGAGGCGCAGCGAGGCCAGCCCGTCGCCATCGGGCAGGCCGCGGTCCAGGATCACCAGGCCGTAGTCGTTCAGCTTCACCTCGAGCTCGGCAGCCGAGCGGCAGTCCGCCTCGTCCACGGCGTGGCCATCAGCGCGTAGGGTGCGGGCCACCGAGGCCCGCATCACGGCTTCGTCTTCCACCAGCAGGATGCGCATGAGACTCCTGGTAGGACCGTAACCCGTCTCCCAGGCTCTCCCGGACACCGTGTTGGAGCCCGCCCTGTGCACCCCTCTCCACTCATCCTCGTCCTGCTCTCCCTCCTCGCCTGCGCCGATCCCGATCCCGAGCCCGACGAGCCCGGAGACTCATCCGAGCCCACCGACACCTCCGAACCGGCGACACCTCCGGACCTTCTTCGACGAGGCGCCTGACTGGCTGCAGCACTACGCCGGCTACGAGGACTGGGGTGCCTTCCACGCCGCCGAGCTGCCTTTCGTGTTCGGCACCACGCCCGAGCACTACACCGCCACCGAGCAGGCACCGTCCCAGGTGAAGCAGCAGGCCTGGGTCAGCCTGGCCGACCAAGCCAGCGTCGAGGGGCTCGGCGAATGGCCTTTGTTCGGCGCTGGCGGCGGCGTGGGCGGGGACGGCGGCAGCTTGGTGCAGTACCGGGCCGAGGCGGTGGAGGTCACCGCTGGGGTGTTTCAGGATCGCTGCGACCTGCTGGATTCGCTGGGGTGGCACCAGTACTGAGGGCTCGTTCCCCCAGCAGTCCGGCAGCCTCGCGCACTGCGAGCCGGGAGGCGCGTCCGCGTGGGATGCTGGGGCAGAGATGGCCTGAGGCCTCGTGGATGACGCCCTCCATCGGGAACCAGACGTGACATTTTTCCCCGCTTCACGTATGCTGGGTTTTTTGCGGGGAACTCCCGCGCGCAACCTCTATTTTCGAGATACGTTCGTCGTGCAATCCATCCTCGCCAGGCCGCTGCTCAGGAACGAACTGCTGGCGATGGTCCTCTACCTGCGTCGCAAGGCGCGATCCGCCAGGCTACTGTGGGGCCGGCAGCGCCTGCCGGGCTCTATAGGTGCCACATCACAGGCTTCGAACCTCATCTTCCTGCTGTCCAGGGAGCCTGGGTTCGAGGTCGCTCTCCCCCCTGACAGGAGCGCCGTCGTGCTCCTTTACCGCGTAAGGGGCCTGGATTTCCGGCTCGAAGGGGGAATCCTCAGTCGAGAAGCGGACCCAGCGCGCCTGCATATCCGACCCGATCACGCGGAGTGGGCCGCCAGGGGCCTGCGGCTCGAGGGCTCCCGCTACCACCACGGCCGCGCCGAGCTGCATGCGAGGCTCCCACGGGGCGGCAGCTTGAACTTCGACGTGCTCGCGCTGAGGGAGGATGCGCTCCACCTGCTGTGTTGGCCCTGCCCCAAGGGCTTCCGGGAACGTCTGGCGAAGGGAGCCGTCCTCAAGCTGTCCGGGGTCGGCAGCGCCAGGGTGCGGCTTCAGGTAGAGGGTGGCGCAGCCGTGTTCCCGGGCTGCGGGGGCCGCATCGTGCGGGCACGTGTGGAGAGCGGTGGCGGGGATGTGCGGCAGCTCTTGGCCGGGCTGCCTACGAAACGGGACCGCAGGAGCGAGTAGCTGGCGAACGTCGCTCCCCAGGCCTCGCAGCTCAGTCTCGTCTTCGATGCGTTGAGCGCTCCTACCAGAGCTTCAGTCCCGTCGCCTCATCGTCGCTGCGCTCCGGGGGCTGGCCCTGCAGGGCCTGCAGCGCCAGCTCGCAGGCGAAGACCCGCGTGCCCGGCATCAGGTGGCCCCCCTGGCAGTGGCCTTCGGCGTCGGCCAGCACCACGTGGGCGTGCACGAAGACCTGGCCGTCCAGCAGCGAGATGTTTCCGGTCAACGAGGCGATCTCCCGGCCGCCCTCCAGCACGATGTCGCGGTACTTGCCGGCCTGCTGATCGTAGAAGCCGATCACGGCGCGCTCCACGGCGCCGATGCCCTGCACGCTGCCGGCGCGCACGCCGTTGCGCAGGCAAGCCCGGGTCAGGCCCTCCAGCAGGTCGTCGCCGCGCTCCAGGCGGGCCAGGATGGTGCGGGCCTTGGGGTAGGGGTAGCTCTTCATGGGGGGTTCCGATGTTCGAAAGGGAGATCCTGTTCCGGGGTCAGTCGCCGCAGAGCCAGGCCAGCTTGTCAGCTGCCATCGTCATCTCCTCCTTGCACGGCAGTGGCGGCCCCCCGCACCAGCTGGGCGATGGCGGCCGTGGCCGCGCGGGCTGCCCGCGCCGCCTGCGCGAGCTGCTGCGCGCAGGCCTCGCGCTGCGCCAGCCAGGTCCGGGGTACTGGGAGCCGCTCCACGAAGGCGCGCGGCACCCGGGGATGGTGCCCGCCCTCCTGGGCGGCGGCCAGGGCGCGCTGCACGGGCTCGGACAGCAGATAGGGCGCCAGAAAGGCGATGGAGCGCTCGTCGTGGGCGCGCAGCACGTAGAACTCGGTGCTGGCCACCACCACGTCGGCCTGTTCCAGCAGCCAGGGATCCACCCAGGCCACCTGCCGCAGGTAGGGCCGCAGGCGGGAGATCAGCACGTCTCCGGCCCGCAGCACCCGCTTGGCGCTGCCGATGTCCTGGCCGGCGATGGCGGCGCGGCGCACCCGCACCAGGCCCTCCACGGCGTGGCTGGTGTCCAGCACCAGGAAGCGGCGCGGATCCTCGCCCGGTTGCAGCGTTTCAGCCGACAGCTGCGCCAGCGAGAGCAGGGGCACGCCCCCGCAGCCCAGGCGCCGGCGCGGATCGTAGCGCTCCGGCGCCAATACCCAGTGATCATCCAGGGCCCTGGCGGAGATGGTGCTATGTACGGCCATGCAGCGCCTCCGGCGGGACCTGCCGTTGCCAGCGCGCCAGCACCTGGTCCAGGTCGTGGTCGTAGGCATCCCAGGGATCGGCTTCCGGGCTGGCCCCGGCGCGGTAGCGCGGCCGGCCCCGGCGGTCCTTTCCCCCTTTTTCGGCCAGCTGGAAGAGCACGGGCTCATCGGGGATGAGCGCCAGTGGCTGCGGGCGGCGCCTGGCCAAGAGCACGCAGGTCTTCTGGCTGGTGTGGGGCTGGAAGCAGTCCCGCGGTAGGCCCACCACACCCAGCACCCGCGCCTGCAGCAGCAGCCACTGGCGCAGCGGGCCCCAGCTGCGAGCGGCCAGCTTGTTGTGGGGCAGCACGATGGCCAGGCGACCGCCCGGCCGCAGCAACTCGACGCAGCGCTGCAGGAAGAGCGCGTCGCGCTCTGCGCGCTGGCGACCCCGGCCCATGGCGTAGCGCTGCAGGATGCCCGGGTCGCGCACCTCGCCGGCGAAGGGGGGATTGGTCAGGATCAGGTCGGCCTGCGCGCCGCCCATGCGGTCTTCCACCAGGGACTCTGCCAGGGAGTCGGCCTGGTCCAGCTGGGCGCAGCGCCCGCCGGCGGACGCCAGCAGCAGCACGCGCGCCAGGCGCACGGCGCGCGGGTCGCTGTCGAAGCCCCAGAGCCGGTCCGCGGTCGGTTCCGCGCCGCAGCGCCGCAGGTGCCGCCAGCTGGCCAGCAGAAACCCCCCCGAGCCGCAGCAGGGATCCAGGATCCGCTCGCCGGGCTGGGGATCCATCATGCGCACGCAGGCTTCGATGATGTGGCGCGGCGTGAAGAACTGGCCGCGGGCCGCCTTGGTGGAGGGAGAGACGATGATCTCGAAGAGGGCGTCCAGCAGCACGGCGTTGGCCGTGCTGAGGGTCAGGGGCTGTAGCGCGGCGGCGCAGGACTGCAGGTGCTCGGCGCGCAGGACGGGCAGCACGGCACGCTGCACGATGCCGGGCCAGCGCTGACGCGCTTCGGCCAGCAGCTCCAGGATGCGCTGGCGGGTGGTCGCGGAATCCGATCCTGCGGCGAAGCGCGCGTCGTTGTGAAAGCGCTCGTCGGCCAGCTTGGCCAGCACCAGCTGCAGGGAGACCTCGAAGGGGTCCTCGCCCGTCCCCGCGGCGATGAGTTCCTCCAGGCGGCGCGCCACCGAGATCCAGTCGCCGATGCGTAGTTGGTGGCGGTTGGGCATGGGGGCGGCTCCCGGGGGGGCGATCCTCTATCCCGGACGCCTCAGCCCATCCCCAAAACCCACCAGGTCACCGCCAGCCAGCAGCCAACCAGCGCCGGCCAGTACGCCAGCCGCTGGGCCGGCAAGATGCCCACCATGTTGCGCTCGAGAAGCACCACGTAGTGCAGCTCGGGGAGATCCTGCTGCCCGACGTACTCGGGGATGCCGAAGTCGGTGTCGTAGTCCAGCACGCGGTAGGCGAAGAGAGAGCCCTAGCGGGGGCATGAGGGTTGTGTTTGACGAAGAGTGGCAAAACGACCCACAGATCGGCTTGCGCCCGTCAGTTGCCGATGTTCGCCCCCAGGAGCAGGTATGCGGCGCCTCCGTCGCTGCCTCCCATGTCTTCCAGGTGGGCCCCGATCAGCAGATCGTCGTAGCCGTCACCGTCCACATCGCCGGCGCCAGCCACCGCGCCGCCGGCGCTGTCGGTGGCGTTCTCCCCGGAGAACATCTTCAGGGAGTCGCCCAACGAGAAGGTGCCGCTGATGGGCCCCAGCACCAGGTATGCGGCGCCGGCCTCGCTGGCCCCGCTGTCTTCGCCACTGGCACCGATCAGAAGGTCATCGAAACCGTCGCCGTCCACGTCGCCCACACCAGCCACGGAGCAGCCAGCGCCATCCGAGTCCGCCTCGCCAATGAGCTGGGCGCCGGCCGCCGCGAAGCGCAGGGAGTGGGTGCCGGTCACCGGAGCGAGCAGCAGGTAGGCGCTGCCCGCATCCTGGCCTCCGTCATCGTTTGCGATGGCGCCTACCAACAGGTCGCGGTAGCCGTCGGCGTTCACGTCCCCCGCTGCCGCCACAGAGGCCCCCGCGTCGTCGGCCCCGTTTTCGCCCGTGAAGATGCCATCCGCCGAACTCAGGCTCAGGTCGCAGGTCGAGGGGCCGAGCAGCAGGTAGGCGGCCCCCTGGTTGTTGTCGTTGTAGTCTTTGGCGCCTACCAGCAGGTCGCCCAGGCCGTCCCCATCGCTGTCTCCCAACCCAGCCAGCGCGTCACCGACCCCATCCCCGGCAGCCTCGCCGCTGTACTTGGCGTCGGCCTCGCCCAGGCTCGACGCGGCGCTCGCCGGTCCCAGCAGCAGGTAGGTCGCGCCCGCGGCGTCGCCGCCGCTGTCCTCTCCCAAGGCTCCCACCAGCAGGTCGCCCAGGCCGTCGCCATTCACGTCGCCTGCGCTGGCCACTGCCCAGCCAGCCAGGTCGTCGATGGACTGGCCGAAGATGGCGGCGTCTGCCTGCCCGAGGTCGAGGCCGAGGCTCACAGGCCCCCGCACCAGGTAGGCGGCGCCGATGTCCGAGCCCTGGTTCTGGGCGTGACAGGCGCCTATCAGCAGATCGTCGTAGCCGTCGCCATTGCTGTCGCCGGTACCGGCGACGGCGAAGCCGGCGAAGTCGTCCTGGGCTTGCCCCAGCAGCTTGGCATCGGCCTGCGCCAGGGCCAGCAGACCCGCTCCAGCCTGTGCGGTCATTCCCAGGACCAGGTAGGCGGCGCCCGTCAGGTTGTCCTCGCCGAAGGCGCCCACCAGCAGATCGTCGTAGCCATCGGCGTCCACATCGCCCACGCCTGCCAGCGCATACCCGGCGTAGTCGCTGGCGCCCTCGCCTACGATCTTCCTGTCCGCGTTCGCCAGCCCCGTGACGCAGGCCAGCCGGCCGTCGCAGTCCTGGTCCGTCGTGTCGCCGCAGATTTCGACTCCTGCGGGGTGGATCGCTGGGTCGCTGTCGTCGCAGTCTTCGTCGTTGGACAGGTAACCGGACGGTTGGGTGCAGGAGAGACGGGTTCGATCGGGATCGCCGTATCCGTCCCCATCGACGTCGGCGTACCATTCCTCGGAATCCCGGGCTTCGTTGTCCGTCGTGCCGTCGCAGTCGTTGTCCACGCCGTCGCAGTATTCCACGCCATCGCTCCAGGCCAGGACCTGCCCGTCGTCGCAATCTGCGGCGTTCGCCACGTAGCCCTCCGGATCGCGGCATGCAGCCAGGGGGGATTCCGGATCGCCGTAGCCATCGCCGTCGGCGTCCTGATACCAGGTCTCGGCGTCCTGGGCCTCTTCGTCGGTGAGCGAGTCGCAGTCGTTGTCGATGCCATCGCAGATCTCGCTGGCGCCTGGATGGATCGCGTATCTTGCGTCGTCGCAGTCGTCGGCGTTCTCCACCCAACCCATGGGAGCTTCGCAGCTGGTCAGTGGCGAGGCGGGATCGCCGTAGCCATCGCCATCGGCGTCCTGATACCAGGTGGGCGCGTCGACAGCGTCGTGATCGGTCTGGCTATCGCAGTCGTTGTCCACGCCGTCGCAGATCTCCTCGGCGCCGCTCCAGGCCAGCGGCTCCAGGTCGTCGCAGTCGTCGCCTTGCTCCGCGGCCCAGGCGGGCAGCTCGCAGGCCTGCACGGTCTGCTCGGGATCGCCGTGATCGTCTCCGTCGGCGTCGAGGAACCAGGTCTGGGCGTCCACGGCCAGCTCGTCGTGGCTGCCATCGCAGTCGTTGTCCGCGCCGTCGCAGATCTCGGGGGCTGCGGGGTGGGTCGTTGCGCTCTCGTCGTCGCAGTCGTCCGGATTGCCGACGAATCCGCTGAGAGCCGCACAGGCGAGCTGGCGGGTGCCGGGTCGCCCGTATCCATCGCCATCCGCGTCGAGATACCAGGCGGAAGGGGCTCTCTGCCAGGAATCGCGGTCGTCGCAGTCGACAGGGGCGGGGACTCCGTCGCCATCCGCATCCGCGCCGCTGCAGGCCGTCAGCGCCACGAGCATCGAAACCACGCGGATGGCCATCGCGTCTCCCTGCGAGCGGACGAGATCCTCATCGACATCATAGGTGCAGCGGTCGTCGATCGCAAAGAAATCTGCTTGACACGCGGAGATTACCCCCACATGCTCCTGGTATGTCCTTCTTGACGTCGGTAGGGGTGAGCATGTCGCCTGCGCAGCTGCTGGTCTCGCTGTGCCTGTCGGCCTGCGCAGCTCCGCTCACCGATACTGCGCGCTGCCAGGACGGGGACGGAGACGGCCATTGCCGCGGCCAGGACTGCGACGATAGCGAGCCGACGGTGCATCCCGACGCGGCTGAGGTCTGCGATGGGCTGGACAATGACTGCGATGGCGAGAGCGACGAGGGTTTGCTGCTTGCCTCCTACCTGGATCAAGATGGCGACGGCTACGGGAATGGGGACAGCGCCACGCGAGCCTGCGAGATCTCCCCTGGCTACAGCCCCTACGGCACGGACTGCGATGATCTCGATACGGCGGTGCACCCCTACGCCATCGAGGTCTGCAACGGACTGGATGACGATTGCGACGGCCTGGTCGATGTGGGAGCGGGGGAGACCTGGTATCTGGACGCGGACGGAGACGGCTGGGGGGACACGCAGGAGGCGGTGATGGCCTGCGGCTGTCCCCCCATGTACGTCGCGGAATCAGGCGATTGCGACGATGCCCATCCGGGCGTGCATCCGGAGGCCAGCGAGCGCTGCGACGGGCTGGACGAAGACTGCGATGGCGTGATCGACGACGGCCTGATGATCCTCTGGTATCAAGACGCAGATGGCGATGGGTATGGGGACGACTCGGTCGTGGTGGAGGCCTGCGAACAGCCCTCGGGTACGGCCTGGCGAGCAGGCGACTGTGACGACAGCAGCGAGTGGGTGCATCCGGGGACGGTCGACGACTGCGATGGCTACGATGACGACTGCGACGGCCAGATCGACGAGGACGTCAAGAGCGGCTGGAGGCTGATGTCCGTGGACACGGTCGGCGACACGATCTGGGACATCACGCCCGCGACAGCGTGGACGACGGCCATCACCTCCGTCGAGGGCTACGACATCAACAGCATGGACGTGCACGAAGACGGTACGGCCTTCATCAGCATCTTCGGTTCCCACAGTCTGGGCACCATCGACCCTTGCTCGGGTGAGGTGACCTCCATCGGGAGTACGGGCGTGGGGAGCATGGGGGCCATCTCCTTCGGACCCGGGGGCTACCTCTACGGGCTCGCCTGGGAAGAGGACACGCTGGTGGTCCTGGATACCGCGACCGGTCAGGCCCAGACCGTCGGCGGTCTGGGCTTCAACTTCGGCCACAGCGGGCTGGCCTACGACTGCTCCCGGAACACGCTCTGGGGGGCCGACTCGAACACGAACTCGGTCTTCCAGGTCGACGCCGCCACAGGACAGGCCTACAACTTCATCAGCACGCCCATCCCCTTCGACCACGTCGGGCTGGAGTACTTCCACCGCGACGGCTTGCTGCTGGCCTCCACCGAGTCGGAGCTCTACGTCGTGGACGTCACCACCGGCGTGACGACCTTCGTTGGACGGCTTCTGGGCTCGAACTTCAACGACCTGGCGTTCCACCCGCCCTGTCCGTGAGGCGGCCTAGCGAAACTCCCCACCTTCGTAGATCAGCTCCCCATCCGCGTAGACCCGTCCCTGGTGCATGTCCAGCACCATGTCCCAGTGCAGCGCCGAGACGTTGCTGCCGCCGGCCAGCGGGAAGCCGCGGCCCAGGGCCAGGTGCATGGTGCCGCCTATCTTCTCGTCGAAGAGCGTGTTGCCCGTGAAGCGCTGGACGTGGGGATTGGTGCCGAAGGCCACCTCGCCCAGGCGCTTGGCGCCCTCGTCCAGCTCGGTCATGCTGCGGAAGAAATCGCCGCCCCGATAGACGGACCAGTCCTTCAGCAGGCCCTCTTCGAACTGCAGGCGGACGTCTTCCACGCGGCGGCTCATATAGGTGGCGGGGTAGGTGAAGCGCACATGGCCTTCGGCCGAGTCCTCGACCGGGCAGGTGAAGACCTCGCCGTCGGGCAGGTTGGCCTGGCTGGCGTCGCAGTTCATCCAGCGGCGGCCCTTGACGGACAAGCTCAGGTCGGTGCCCTCGGCCACGATGCGCAGCTTGTCGCTGCGGTTGAGGCGCTCGGCCCAGGCGGCCTGGCGTTCGGACAGCGCCCTCCACGAGGCGACGGGATCGGGTTGGTCGAGCATGCAGGCCGAGAAGACGAAATCCTCGTATTCCTGCAGGGTCATGCCCGCTTCCTGGGCCAGCGCATCGGTGGGGTAGACGCAGATCAGCCACTGCAGCTCCCCCTCTCCCCAGCGCTCCACCATGCGCCCGAAGATGGACTGCATGGCCTTGCGCCGGCGGCCGATGCGCTCGCTGTCCAGGCCAGCGAAGAACTGGGTGTTGTAGGGCGCCTTGATGCGGATGCTGGCGTCGAAATGCTCGGTGACGTGCATGTCCAGGGGGTTGAAGCGGTCCAGCTGATCGTCGGCGTGGCGGATGTAGGCCGCCTCGAGCTCCTCCATGGCGAAGCGCGGCACGGGCACGGCGTCGCGGGCCAGGACCACCTTGACAAGCTCTTCCATCAGAGGGAGCGAGAGATGGCTTTGGCTATGTATTTCCACCAAGTGGCCCGGTTTGAAGCGGAAGCAGTGCTCGGCGATCAGGTTGGCGTACTGGACCAGGCGCGGGTCTTTCATCGCTTCCTCCGGCTGGCCGACCTATGGGAATGCCTGCCCCTTGTCGACCCCGAGGACTCCATTCCTTGATCCCCGACGCAGTCATGACCGCCTGGGATCGCCTGCCCCTGCTGATCCTGTTCGTCCAGGCCTGGTTGGTGCATCGGCTGGTGGTGACGTGCGGCTGGCCGGAGCGCTTTCTGGGTCTGGCGCTGCGACGAAGCGGGGGCAGCCTGCCCGCGCTTCTGTTGGTCCTGCTCTGCACCGCGGCCTTGCTGTCGACCTTCGTACCCAACACAGTGACGGTGCTGACCCTGTTGCCCGTGGTGTTGAGCCTGGATCGCCAGCTGAGTCCTCGGCACCCCGGGCTCACCACGGCCCTCACTCTGTCGCTGGCCTACGGGGCCAATATCGGCGGCATGGGATCCCTGGTGGGCAGCCCTTCGCACCTGCTGCTGCTGGGCGCCTTGGAGCTCTACGAGGTGCCCGGACGGGAGCAGTTGAGCTTTGGCAGCTGGCTTCTTCGCTGCTCGCCGCTGGTGCTCATGCTCCTGCCCGTGGCCTGGGGCCTGATCTGCCTGGGGGCCCTGCCGCGGGGCGCGCGTCGCCTGCGCCTGCAGCTGCCGGACGCGCCGCCGCCTGCCGCAGGCTCGCGCATCCGGCAGCGTTGGGCCGGGCTGCTCTTCGTCGTCTTCTTCCTGGGCTGGAGCGCCGAGTCCGTACTGCGGGAGCTGCTGCCGGCCTGGCGCGAGCGCGCGCCGCTGGCCGCGTTGGCCTTCTTGTTGCTCTTCACGGGCTTGAGCTTCCTTCCCCTGCCCGGCCTGCAGGCGGGCCTGCTGCGGCCAGGGGACCTGCTGCGGGGCCTGCCCCGGCGGGGCCTGGCCCTGTTGGCCCTGCTGCTGCTGCTGGGGGGAGCGCTGAAGTTGACGGGCCTGGATCAGGGGGTGGCCAGCCTGCTGGCTGCGCTGATGGGTTCGGGCGCGCCGTCCTGGGCCCTGTTTTTGGGCGTGGTGCTGGTCGTCATGCTGCTCACCGAGCTGATGAGCAACTCGCTCGTCTGTGTGGCATCCTTCGGGTTGGTCTTTCAGCTGGCGCTGCAGCACCAGCTGCAGCCGCTGACCCTGATGCTGGCCGTGGCGCTGGCCTCCACCTGCGCCTTCATGACGCCGGTGGCCACCCCTGCCAACGCGCTGGCCTTCGGCGAGCTGCGGGGCAGCTCGCTGGCGCTCATGCTGCGCACCGGCCTGGCGCTCAACCTGGCCGGGGCAGCGCTGATCGCGGGCTGGTTGCTGTGGGTGGAGCCCTTCGCGCTCGGCTGATGCGCGGCGCTTCTACTCGTCGGCGACGTCGCCCTCGCTCGCCTTGAGCGCCCGTTCCGCGCTGCGGGCCTGGAAGATGGCACCGCTGATGGTCCGGCTGACCCCCAGCAGGCCCTCCAATCGCCCGCTGTTTCCGTAGATGGGCGTCAGGGAGGTCTCGGCCCGCATGCTCTTGCCATCGGGCTGCAACAGCTCCAGGATGAAGAGCGCGCTCTCGGTCTCTTCCGGCGAGGATATCCGGGCCGGCGCGTGGTCGAAGATGGCCTTCAGGGCGCTGTAGGAGCCCGCGGTGAAGACCTCTTCGGGGGGGCGTTGCTCGGCGTCGGGGACGTCCATGCCCCAGAGCCGCTTCGCCGTGGGATTGAGGAAGGCGAAGCGCTCCGCCAGGTCGATGATCCAGATGGCCTCGGGCGCCTGCTCGCCGATGGCGCGCAGGAGCCACTGCTGCTGCAGCTCGGCGCGGTCCGGCAGGCGGCGCATGGCTTCCAGCTGCTTCTTCAGTTCCCTGTTCTCGTCCTGCAGGCGCTTCAGCTCGGCTGCGTCGGCCACCACCTTGCGCAGGCGCTTGGAGCTGATGGGCTTGGTGAGGTACTCGTAGGCCCCCTTGCGCAGGGCGGTGGCCGCAGGCTGCACCGAGGGTTCGCCCGTCATCAGGACCACCTTGGTGGAGGGTGCCACCGAGGCCAGGCGTTCCATCAGGGCGACGCCGTTGGCGCCCGGCATCACGATGTCGGTGACGACCACGTCGAAGGGCCGGCGGTTGACCCTGGCCAGGGCTTCGTAGGCGTTGTCGGCCAGCACCACGGCGTGGCCTGCACGGCGAAGGACGTAGCGCAACGATTTGCGGATTCCCTCGTCGTCGTCGACTACCAGCACTCGAGCCATATGGCACCTCTCGCGGAAGATGTAGCCGGCTCGGCTTCGTCTGGTCAAGGAGGAGGGGGCGAGTTCGGTTGGGCTCGAGGGCGGGGACCTGAAATGCAATTAGCTATATAAGCCTCAACACCGAGGAGCCCCTTGACGAAGAAGAGCGGCGAGAGCCATAGAATTGCCTCCCTCGACCTGCTGCGCGGGTTGGTGATGGTGCTCATGGCGCTGGACCATGCGCGGGTCTTCTTGACGGTGGGCTGGAACCCCCTCGACCTCTCCGTAAGCAGCGTGCCCTGGTTCCTGACGCGCTGGATCACCCACTTCTGCGCTCCGGTCTTCGTCTTCCTGGCCGGCCTCTCAGCGGCCCTGCTGGCTCGCAAGCTGGCCTCTCGAGCCGCCCTGGCTCGCTACCTGTTGAGCCGCGGCCTGATCCTGGTCCTGCTGGAGCTGACGGTGGTGAACTTCAGCTGGCAGTTCGGCTATCACCACGTCAGCCTGCTGGTGATCTGGGTGCTGGGGTGGTCCATGGTGGGCCTGGCGGCGCTCGTCCTGCTGCCGCCGGCTGCGCCCCTGGCTTGCGGCCTGCTGCTGGTGCTGGGGCACAACCTCGTCTCCAGCCAGCCCGCGGCGAGCTTCGGGGCGCTGGGGCCGCTCTTTGGGATCCTGTTCAGGCCGTGTGGTTTCGAGCTGTTCGGCCTTCCCGTGGGTGTGTCCTACCCCTTGCTACCCTGGTTGGGGGTGATGGCCCTGGGCTACGCCTGCGCGCCGCTCTTGGCACCGGCGGCCAGTCCCCATAGGCCGGGTCGGGCCGGTCCCCTGCTGGGCGCGGCCCTCGTGCTGCTCTTCCTTGTGGCGCGCGGCCTGCAGCTCTACGGCGAGCCCACGTCCTGGAGCGTCCAGGAGCGGGGGGCGGTCTTCACGGTCCTTTCTTTCTTGAACCTGACCAAGTACCCGCCCTCGCTGCAGTACCTGCTGATGACCATGGGGCCGTCCCTGCTCGTGCTGCCCTTGCTGGCTCGCTGGCGAGGGCGAGCCGCGGGGGTCGTGCAGCTCTTCGGACGGGTTCCTCTCTTCTTCTACCTGCTGCACCTGCCAGTGCTCCACCTGGTCGGAGCGCTCTGGAGGCGCCTGGCCGGCGCGCCCGAGGACGTGCCCGAGCTGGTGCCGGTGTTCGCGGCCTGGTTGTTGGTGACCGCCCTGCTCTACCCGGCCTGCGCCTGGTACGATCGCCACAAGCGGCAGCGGCGCTGGGGCTGGATGCGCTACTTCTGAGGAGCGGCCTCTTCTTCCAGGCTGGCCTCTTCTTCCAGGCTGGCCTCTTCCTCCAAGCCTGCCTCTTCTTCCAGGCCGGCCTCTTCCTCCAAGCCGGCCTCTTCTTCCAGGCCTGCCTCTTCTTCCTGCGAGGCGGAGCTCTGGCCGCGCTGCTCCAGCTCCAGCGCGGTGCGGTGCTTGCGCAGGCGCATGCGGTAGCGCACCAGGCGCCTGTCGTAGGAATCGCAATCCGGATCGCCGGCCTCGCGGCAGAGCTGTACCGAGCGCTGCTGCGTGTCCACGGCCGCCTCGGGGTCGCCGGTCTCCAGCAAGGCCAGCGCCAGCGTGTCCAGGTAGCTGTAGCGGGGCGGATCGCTGCTGCCCACGGCGATGCGGGCGGCGTCCATGGCCAGCTCCAGGTCCCGGTCGGCCTCGGGCAGCTCCGTCAAGATGCGCCAGGAGAGGTTGTTGAGCGGATTGGCCAGCAGATCGCCCAGCGCCAGCGCCCCTTGGGCCAGCTGGGCCGCCTCCTGCTCCTGGTCCTGCTCGAAGAGCTCCAGGTACTGGCGGTCCAGGTCTGCCAGCTCGGCGCGTTGCCGGGCGAGGTCGGGGTTCCAGCTCCCGTCCAGCGCGGCCTGCAGCACGGGATCCATCACGTTGGGATGGCCGGACCAGATCAGCAGGCCATCGCGGATAAGGTAGGCCCGCGGCAGGCCTGCGGCGTCCGTCAGTGACTTGTAGCTGCTCTGGGTGCCGCCGTCTTCGTCCACGGCGACGAGGTAGCCCATCCGCTCGCCCCGTTCCGTCACGAACTCCTGCACCACGTCGCGGCTCTCCTCGCTCAGGGCCACCACCACCAGGCTGTCTCCATGGGCCTGCTGCAGCTGGGTCAGGTGGGGGATCTGGGCCAGGCAGGGCCGGCACCAGGTGGCCCAGGTCTCCACGAGGTAGAGGGTGCCCGGCTGGTCCAGCGCCACGGCGTCGCCATTGAACCAGACATCAGCCTCCAGCGGAGGGGCCGCGAGGAAGTTCTTTTCGGCGGTTGGATCCGCTGGCAGCAGATCGCAGCCCGCCAGCAGCGCTATGAAGGGAAGCAGGCGGCCCACGGGGATCAGATCAGCGCGTCCTGGACGCGCAGGGTGAAGGCCATCAGGGCCTCCACCGCCTCGGGGGGTAGCTCTTCGAAGTGCACGGCGATGCGGTGGCTGGGTGGCGTGCGGCTGTTGTCCCCCTCGGTCTTCACGCGCTCTTCGGGAGGGATCGGCTTGACGCGTATCACCCGCGCAGCCGCGCGGAAGAGCTCGGTCTCGGGCGGGACGCGCAGCTCGAGCAGCACCAGGTCTTCGGCCTTGCAGTGGACGTCGTCTTCGAACATCAACCCCGAGCCGCTGAAGTCCATGAAGGGATCGGGCTCGAACCAGTCGCTGTCGCTGGACTGGCCCTTGGAGATCCAGTCTTGTTGCGCCTGGGCCTCGTCTTCCTTGGGGGCCACCTTGTAGCGAACGCGGATGCCGCCGTACATGCGCGGGAAGATGCGTTTGTCGCGGCGCACGACCTTGCGCGACTCCACGTGCAGCTTGGTGTCCATGATGAAGCCGATGGAGCCCACCACGCGCAGATCCGCCAGCTCACCGGCGTCCACGATGACCTTCATGCCTTCCTGGAAGGCCGCTTCTGGCTCATCCAGCACCACGTCGCAGTAGCCCTCGGTGCGGCAGGTCACGCGACCCGTGCGGATCAGGGGAGGGTCGGTGGTGAGAGCCAGGACGTCCACGGGGACGTCGAGCAGCTTCTTCTTCTCTTCTTGCATGGCGTCGCTCTCGGCCAGGGGTTGCTGCGCGCACGGCAGGTGCTGATAGCGTAGCGCCCTAACGGGCTGTTCGCACCGTAGCACGGGCCGTGGGGGGCCGACAGCGGGTGATACGCCTCGCCGCTGGGTTCAGCTTTGGACCCAGCGCAGGATGCGGTTGACGTCCAGGTAGCGATGGGTCTTGCGCTGGGCCCCCAGCAGAGTGATCACCAGGCGCCGTCCTTCGCTGGTCTGCAGGGCGGTGCTGAAGCAGTAGCCGGCCGTGTTCGTGAAGCCGGTCTTGGCCGCGATGGTCAGCAGATCGGAGCGCCCAAGCAGGCGGTTGGTGCTGCGCACGCGCCGCAGGGGGCGGTTCTGGTAGCGCAGGTCCCAGTAGGGGGCGGAGGCCACGCTCGAGAGCAGGGGGTGGGAGGCCACCGCCAGGGTGGCGCGGGCCATGTCCCGGGCCGTGGACATGTTCTCGTCTTCCAGGCCCGAAGGCTCGCTCCAGCTGGAGAGGTCCATCCGTAGCTCGCCGCTGACCTGGTTCATGCGCGCCACGAAGGGGTCGAGATCCATGCCTGCTGCGCTGGCCAGGGCGAAGGCGCCCCGGTTGTCCGAAGAGACCAGCGCCGCGCCCAGAGCGTCCCAGCCCACGATGCGGTCGTCGGTCCACAGCTTGCTCAGGGCGCCGTTGCGGGTGGGGTAGTGCTGCGCCGCGATTTCGATGGTTCGATCCAGGTCCGGCTGAGCCGAGACCAGGGTCAGGGCGGAGACCAGCTTGGTCAACGAGGCCACGGGCTGGATGTTGTCGGCGTTCTTGGCGTAGAGCACCTGGCCGGCGTCCATGTCGAAGACCAGGGCCGAGGGTGAGCGCAGGGAGGGGCCCTGGCTCGGGCCCCGCTGCTCCAGCAGGGCCAGGGAATCCAGCTCGGTGCCGGCCGGGAACCAGTCCGGCGGCATCCAGTCGGCCGGTGGGCGCAGGGCCTGCGGATGGCGCTCCATCGTCGCATCCACAGGTGCGGAGGCCACCCAGATGAGCAGGCCCAACAGCAGCAGGAAGAGAGACGTGGTCGCCGCGCGGATCATGAATCGTTCGAGCATGGAGCCTTCCTCGGTCAGGCCATTTCAGCGATCGGCTCTTGGCGTGTCAACAGGGGCTGGCCGGGCGGCGGCATATCGTGCTTGAGAAGGAGCAAGGGCCTGGCGGGTGCGCCGGCGGTGGGGCGGGGCGCTGCGGGGCGTTGTCGGGGCGGGCGGCTGGCGCTGGGGTGGTCTCTGCCCGTCGGGAGCGCGGACGGCCGGCAATCATAATGCCAAATCCCGGCGAGGCGGCCATGCAGGCTTGCCCTCGCGCGCCGCGCCTGCCATTCTGAAGCTCCCCCGTTTCTCCGAGGAGTTCTTCCATGTGCCATTGGCGTCTGTTCTCCCTGGCAGGCTTGGCGGTCCTCGCAGCCTGCGACTTCGAGCGCGACAACAATCAACAAGAGTTCGATACCGGCGAGGATACGCCCGACACCACGGACACGCCTGACACTGGGCCTGACGGCGCGCCCAGCCTGCAGATCACCCACGAGCCCTACGAGCTGACCGAGCTGGCCGTCGAGGCCGTGGCCGCGGCCCCTGACTGGTTGCAGGACGATCTGCACATCAGCCTGGGCAAGCTGGACGAGGATCTGCAGAACGAGCTGGGCGCCCTGGTGGCGGACCTGGACGATCCCTACCTTATCGACGAGGTGGCCTTCGCCATGGCCCACACCAGCCCCGAGGTGTTGGACTACGGCAACTTCCACCCCGAGCTGCTGGTCATCAACGCCGAGCTGCTCTACCAGCACGATCCCAGCCTGGACTACGTGGAGCTGGTGGACGTGGGCGAGCCCGGGGTGGACGCCGACTACTACACCACCGCCACCTACCAGGTGGGGGAGGGCAAGGACGGCGAGGAGGTGGTCGAGAAGACCATCGAGGCGGACATCTACTACTGGTATGTGGTCCACCCGCGGCTGGAAGACGAGCTGCCCTACTTCCTCGACGCCTGGGCCTCGGACAACCCCAAAGACGCCGAAAACGGCCTGTTCTGGCGCGAGTTCCTGTGGGATGTGGCGGCCGACGAGTGCACCGATGGCCGCGAATGCCCGCTGCTGCTGGACGCCCTGGCTGGCGTGGAGGTGCTCTGGAAGGGCAAGGCCGAGACGCGGACCGACAACGGCGCCATCGGCGAGCTGATCCAGTACGTCTGGGACGCCATCGACTTCGGGGCGGGCGATGAGCGCCCGGTGCAGCCCAGCCGCATCTACACCGTAGGCGCCGGCAACTGCGGCGAGCACGCCGATCTGACCTGCGCCGCCGCGCGCATCGGGCTCATTCCTTGCCGCAACGTGGGCGCCAGCTCCAACGATCACACCTGGGACGAGTTCTGGGACGAGCGCTGGGTGGCCTGGGAGCCCATCGGCACCCACGTGGACTACTTCAACTACTACGGCGGCACCAGCGCCGACTACTACTCCTACAACTACCAGGACGACGACTGCGATGGCACGGCCGACCTGGGCGAGGACAGCGAGGATCACGACGGCGATGGCTGGACCATCGCCGACGGCGACTGCAACGACGGTGACGCCGACGCCTATCCGGACGCCGACGAGCGGCTCAACGGCCTGGACGACGACTGCGACGGCATCGCCGACGAGGGCTTTGACCCATTCGATTTCGACGCCGATGACGACGGGTGGAGCATCAACGACGGCGACTGCGACGACGGCAACGCCAGCATCAACCCCGACACCGTGGAAGAGGTCAACGGCTACGACGACAACTGCGACGGCTACGCCGACGAGGGCACGAAGGGCGAGCTCGACGAGAGCGACGCCGACGGGGATGGTTTCAGCATCCTCGACGGTGACTGCGACGACGGCGATGCGGCCGTGTACCCTGAGGCCAGCGAGGCAGGAAACGGCTACGACGACAACTGCGACGGCTACGCCGACGAGGGCCTGGAGAGCATCGACCGTGACGGCGACGGCTACACCTCGGCCGAGGAATGCGACGACCTGGACAGCGGCGACAACCCGGACGCCGACGATCCTCCCTTGTCCACCAACCGCCTGTACATGATGCACAGCAACCGCGGCGACACCTATATGGACGTGGAGCTGACCGAGAACTACGGCGTTCCCTCCTGGCTTGAGTTCGTGGTGACCGACGACAACGGCCTGCCGGTGGACGGCGCCATCGTCACCATCTTCGGCACCTGGGCGGTCTACGGCTACCCCGAGTACTGGGCCTGGGCCGGCGAGGTGGTCACCGATCTGAGCGGCTACGCCATCGCCACGGTGGGCAAGCACAACCCCTACGGCTTCGCGGTCTACTCGGACGTGGGCGACGAGCCTGGCGGCGACTACCTGAACCTGGGGCCGGAGTTCACCGAGCCCGACGAGACCTACTCCATCGAGGTGGAGCTGCCCGGCGATCGCGTGCTGCCCGAGGTGGAAGAGTCCGACCTGACCGGGGGCGCCGCGGCTCAGGCCACGCTGCAGCTGAGCTTCGACGTGCAGAGCCACCGCATCGCGGCCAACGGCGGCCGCGTCGGCAGCTCCACGATCTACTACGGCAGCTTCTCGCTGCAGCAGGACGGCGGCCACCTGGACAGCTTCGTGGTCAACCACGCCAACTACGAGCTCTTCGCAGCGGGCGAGCCCTTCCAGGCCATGGCCGTGGACCTGGAGAGCGTGGGCAGCACCACCAGCCTGGATCTGCCCTTGACCGAGAGCTGGACCTTGATTCTCTACAACCCGAGCGTGGCCAGCACCATGGTGGGCGATCTCAACATGTCCGTGCAGCCGGCCGGCGACGAGAGCTGGACCGGCGAGAGCGAGCCGCTGGAGCAGCGCTTCCGCATCGACCCGCAGGACTACCTCTCGGTGGTGTTGCTGCCGGCGAGCTGAGCCTAGGAGGCTTTCATGTGGATGACGATAGGCGCCTTGCTCTTGCTCGATACCGCGCAGGCCGCTTGTCCGGCGGATCAGAAGGCCATGAGCGATGCAGTCAGGGCTACGCAGCAAGCCTATGAGAGCGGCGACAAGGACAGCTTCGGTACGCTCTATGCGGAGGTCATGGAGCTGACGGGCTGCGTGTCGGAGCTGATGCTGCCCCAGAACGTCGCTTGGCTGCACCAACTCCGTGCCATCGCAGCCTGGGAAGAGGGCAACACCAACGGCGTGGTGATGGCCTTCCGCGGCGCCTTGAGCGCCCGTCCCGACTACGATCCGGGCTTTGTGCTGGCACCTCAGGGTGGCGGGCTGCGTCATCAGCTGGAGCGGGCGCAGCTGCGCCAAGCCCAGCTGGGCGGTGGAGGCAGCGTGGACCTGGGGCGCGGGCCGGTCTACGTGGACGGCATCCCCAGCAGCGGCCCGGTCCCCACCGAGCGGGCCGCCTTGGTGCAGTGGCGCACCTCCAGCGGCGAGATGGAGTCCTGCTACCTCTTCGGCGGCGGCGATTGGCAGGCCTTCGCCCTGGGCACGCCCACCGTGGTGGTCGCGCCCAAAGCGCTGGCGAGCGCTCCCCTGGCCGAGTCGACCGCCGAGGTCGAAAGCGCCATCAAGAGCGCCCTGGCCGAGCTGGAAGCGCAGGTGCCGGCCGAGGAGGTGCAGCCAGCAGAGACCGCGGTTCCGCCCCCCGAGCCGGTGGCCAGCAGCGAGGCGCAGGCCGCCGCGGCCCTGCCCGAGGCGCCCAGGGAGCGCATCCCCAAGCTGGGCCTGCTGATCGCCGGTGGCACGTCGGGCGTGCTTGGCATCACCGGCCTGATCGTGGCGGCGAAGCAGAAGAGCAAGTGGGAAGAGATGGAAGATCGGGGGTTCTTCCTGGTCGAGGACGAGGAAGCGGCCCACAAGGCCTTCAGGATCAACCAGGTGACCGGCTACGGCGGCTATGTGCTCAGCGCCGCCTCCGTGGGCCTGTTCCTGGGTGTGCGGGCGGGAGGCAAGTTTTGAAGAACTTCATGCACTTCCGGAAGCTGGTACCCCTGCTGGGGCTCTCTCTCGTTGGCTGCGTGGTCATCCCCTGGAGCGAGCGCGGCAACTGGGAGATCCACCGCGACACCGGTGCGGGGGGCGAGGAGAAGACCGGCTATGGCGTGCGCTTCGAGGGTGCGCCGGATTGCGTCCAGGCGGACACCTCCGCCCTGGACCTGTCGGGCTCCTTCACGCTGGAGACCTACCTGCTGACCGACGATCAGCCGGGCTACGCGGACTACGCCATCTTCGCCTGGCCGGGCGTCTTCGCGCTGTACTACACCAAGGAAGGCTACCTGGTGGCCTCTGCCACCGACGAGCCCGGGGCCGATGCCGGCCCCAGCTCCCCGGTGCCCTTCATGGATGGGGGCTGCCACCAGGTGGTGGTCAACTACGTGCAGGGCGGCGATCTGACCCTGTACCTGGACGGCACGCGGATGGCCTACGCGCCCACCAAGCTGGACTACGACCCCGGCGAGACCCTGTCCATCGGCTGTTGGTACGAGCAGGAGGCCTGGTTCAAGGGCGTGATCGGCGAGGTGCGCCTGTCATCCGAGGCCCTGTACGGGGACGACTACGATCCCCAGTGGCGCATGTTGCCGGTGGACGACTCCAGCACGGAAGCGCTGTGGCACTTGGACGAGCAGCGCGGCGAAGAGATCCACGACGCCGCGCAGCAGGCCGACGGCGTGCTGACGGGTGGCAGCTGGGAGCCCTTCCTCCTGGTGGGCGAGCCCCAGGGCTGCTCGGATCTGGCGGTGGTGGACACGGGGGTGTGAGCTTGCCCGCGGTGGCTGGGGCGCTCGTGGCGTAACGAAACGGGGTGCAGTGAGGCGCACTGGGGTGGGTT
>CAYVQL010000147.1:0-26339 GCA_964454135.1 uncultured Enterobacterales bacterium
GCGGGGCGGGGGGGGCGGCCGCCCCGCCCCCCCCCGCCCCCCCCCCCCCCCCCCCCCCCCCCCCCATCTGTTTTCATGATAGGGGCGGAAGGACAGGAGGAAGCATGGCATCCAACAAGTCCGCCAGCGCGATGCGCGAGTTCATGGAGCGCGTGCTGCGCGAGATCGGCCCTCGGCCTCCCTGCAGCCCCCAGGAGAGGCGCCTGGGCAGCCTGCTGCGCAAGGAATGGGGCGTCTTCTGCGACCAGGTGGACACGCACAGCTTCCGCTGCCACCCCACCGCCTGGCAGGCCTGCCTACCCTGGCTGGTGCTGAGCTATCTGCTCTGCCTGGCGGCCTACTGGCTCTTTCCCCCCGTGGCGCTGGTGCTGGTCTTCGCCGCCGTGCTGGTGGGCGTCCTGCAGGTCATCCGCCTGCGAGAGCTGCTGGACTTCCTCTTCCCCTCGGCCGAGGGCCAGAACATCGTGGGCGTCATCCGCCCGGCGGGGGCCATCCAGCGGCGGGTGATCCTCAGCGCCCACCAGGACTCGGCCTGGGAGTGCAACCTCTGGCTCTTCTTCCGCAAGTCCGCGGTCCCGCTGATGGCCCTGGCAGCCCTGGCCTTTCTCTGGATGCTCTTCGGCAGCCTGGCCGCCACCCTGGCCTGGGTGCTGGAGGCCGACGACCACATCGCCTACACCATCGTCGGCTGGGTGGGCATGGCGCTATACCCGGTGGTGGGTCTCTTCGTCTTCTTCACGTCCTGGACGCCCGTGCCCGGGGCCATGGACGATCTGGCGGGAGTGGCGGTCATCTCCGAGGCGGGGCGCAGCCTGGCGAGAGAGCGCCTGCAGAGCACCGAGGTGCTGCTGGTGGCCATGTCGGCCGAGGAAGCCGGCCTGCGGGGCTCGCGGCGCTTCGTGGCGCGCCACCGCTCGCGCCTGGAGCGCATCCCCACCTCCTGCATCAACCTGGACGGCATCGCCGATCCGGCCCACCTGGCAGTGCTGGAGCGCGAGTACTGCGTGGGAGCCCGCCACGACCCGGCCATGGTGGAGCTGGCCGAGGAGGCCGGCCGCAGCGAGGGCTTGAATCCTCTGCGCAAGCGCCTCTTCCTGGGGGGCAGCGACGCCGCCTCCTTCTCCCAGTCCGTCTTCCCCGCCACCACCCTGATCTGCCAGGACACCAGCCGCCTGGTGCCCAACTACCACACGCGGCACGACACCCTGGAGCACGTGCAGGATGCGGCCCTGGATGCCACGCTGCGGCTGGCGCTGGCCATGCTGGCGCGCATCGACCAGGGCGCGCTGGAGCACTCGCTGGAGGCGGAGCCCACGGGCTGGGCGGAGATGGAGGACCTGGGGGTGATGGACTGAGGCTCAGCGGCGCGGCCTCACCCCTTCCCGCAAGGGCGCAGCGGGCGGAACGACGCCCTCGGGCAGGGCCGCAGGCGGTCCGGCGCGGGTGGCCGCCTGGTCTTCCTCGCCCATGGCCAGCACGCGCAGCCCTTCCCAGGCCACGGTGGCGGTTCGCTCCAGCTCCCAACCGCTGATGGTCTCGTAGGTGTCGGCAGGGGTGTGGTACACGGCGTGCTCGCCCAAGGTGAAGAGGAAGGCCACGGGCACGCCGGCCGCCTGGAAGGGGGCGTGATCGCTGTTGGGGGAGGCGTTCAAGGGGACCAGCGGGAAGTCCTTGCTGCCGAAGGGCTGCAGCAGCTCGAAGAGCCAGGTGGAGCCCTTGTCCAGGCCGCCGAAGACCAGCAGACCCGCCTCGTCGCCGCCGCCCACCATGTCCAGGTTGATCATGGCCACCGTGTCTTCGAGGGGGTAGGCGGGCTCCGCCACGTAGCGCGCCGACCCTACAAGCCCCAGCTCCTCTGCGTTGAAGCCGGCGAAGAGCACGCTGCGCCGCGGCTGCTGGCCCCACTCGGCGAAGAGGCTGGCCAGCTCCAGCACCACCGCGCTGCCCGAGGCGTTGTCGTCGGCGCCGTTGTAGATCTCCCCCGCGGCGCTGGTGCCCAGGTGGTCGAAGTGGGCGCCCACCACTACGGCCTGGTGCCCGATCTCGTCGTCTTGCCCGGGGATGGCGGCCAGCACGTTGCAGACCGTCTTCTCCTCTGTGGCCAGGGCGATCATCAGGTGGGCTTGCAGCCCGGTGGCGCGGCTGGCGGGCTGCAGGCTCTCTTCGATGCTCCGCTGCCAGCTCTCCAGGTCGGGCAGGTGCAGCTGCGCCGGCCCCCGGTCCATGAAGACCGAGGGGAAGTCCTCGTCGTAGTACTCCTCGCCCAGGCTGCCGCCGCTATGCTCGCCGTCCTTGTGGTTGTAGTCGGTCACCAGCAGCATGCCCACGGCTCCGTGATGCGCCGCGTTGGCGGCCTTGTAGCCGAAGTTGTACAGGTCGCCCTGGGCTGCGCCGGCCTCGTTGATGGGGCATTGTTCCTTGATCTCCGTGGAGTCGTCCGGGCCGTGGCGCAGCACCAGCACCAGCTTTCCGGCCACGTCCATGCCGGCGTAGTCGTCGTAGCCGGCGGGATCCACGGGGCAGTCGGGGTAGTCGGCCTGCTCGAAGGCCGGGACGCTCAGGCCGAAGCCGACGAAGACCAGCTCGCCGCTGACATCGCCCGAGCCGCTGCCCGAGAAGTAGTCGAAGTCCTCGCCTTCGACGTAGGACACGCCGTCGATGGAGAGCTCGGAGGTGGTCAGCTGGGTGGTGACCATCAGCGGGAAGCCGTGCAGGAAGCCGCCCCCGTCGCCGGCCCCCTGCAGGCCCAGCTGCTGGAAGTGGGCCTCCATGTAGGCCGTGGCCAGGTCTCCGCCCTCGGTGCCCGGCTCGCGGCCTCCGTACTCGTCCGAGGCCAGCACCTCCACGTGCCCCAGCAAGCGGGCCTGGTCGGGCGCGCCGGGTTGGGGCGGGGCCGTGTCGCCGGTCTCGCCGGTCTCGCCGGTCTCGCCGGTCTCGCCGGAGTCGGCCGAGTCCGCGCTGTCGCCGGGGATGGCGCTGTCGGAATCCGCAACGCCGGCGCCGTTGCTGTCGCCCTCGTCCTTCGGGCTGCAGGCGCACAGGGCGATCGCGAGAGAGGAGATGAGCAAGATGCGCATGGGTTTCCTCCGAGCTTGCCGTCAGGGGGCGGCCTCCTGCACCTCGTCCGCGCCCAGATCCCAGGGCCCGCCAGCGGGGCGCGGAAGGCCCTGGATGTCCCAGCGCTGCTCAGTGACCTCGGAATTCCAACTGGGGTGCCCCTCCCAGTCGATGACGTCGGGGCCGATGTCCACGGCCGGGGAGCTGGCATCGAGCATGAACCCGGCGATGATCTCCGTGAAGCTGTCGAAGTGGGGGCCGGAGGTGTCGGGGATGGCGGGATCGGTGAGCAGCGGATCCTGGCCGTGCAGGCTGTTCTTCTCCTCCACGTGATCCAGATCGCTCTCGCTCAGGTTCTCGTAGTAGAGGTTGTAGTCGCTGGTCCAGGTCTCAGGCAGCTCGTCGCGCAGCCAGAAGAGCTTGCCGTCGCCGTCCTTGCTGGGATGGTTCTCCGCGAAGAGGTTCCCCACGACCCAGGTGGGCCCCAGGGCATGGCTGTTGCCGCGCAACATGAGCACCGAGCGCAGCTCATCGCCCTCGTTGCCGTAGAAGGTATTGCCGTAGACCCAGGCGTCGTCGGCGTTCATCACGGCCAGGGCGGCGTCGCCCTTCAGGCCGGTGAACAGGTTGTTGCGCACGATGGCCGTGGTGACCACGGCGGCCTCCGGGTCGGGCTCGCCCACTTCGCCGGTGCCGATGCCCACCGCGGCGTTGCCGTAGCCCTGCCCGGCCGAGGGACCGAAGACGTTGTTCTCGTAGAGGATGTTCTCGGCGTTGATCTTGCTGTACAGCAGCCAGTCGCCGATGCCGTCGCGGTGGAAGAGCCAGCAGCTGCGCACCACCACGTCGCTGACAGGAGGCGGGTCGCCCTCGACGGCGCCGCTGCCGTAGATGTCGATATTCTCCTGGTAGTAGCCCTTTGTAGTGCGCGGCCCGGGATTCCAGCCCACCAGCTCCTCGATCAACAGGCCGCTGACCTGGCCCGAGACCTTGACCAGGTCCTGATCGTAGGGGGCGTCGTGCACCATCATCTTGCTGATGGTGATGTCGCTGGAGTCCAGCACGCGGATCAGGCCATCCCCGGCCTCGCCCTGGCCCCAGTCGCCGTAGACCTCGAAGCTCGACACCGACGCGTCGCTGACGCCGTCGAAGCGCAGGGCGCTCTGATCCCCCGAGTAGATCTGGGCCAGGCCGCGCCCATCGGCGGAGTTCAACGCGACGCCGCTGGGGATCTCCAGCCAGCTCTCGGCGTACTCGCCGGCGTGCACGCAGACCACTGAGCCCTCTGTGGCCAGGGAGAGCCCCTTGGCGATGGTCAGGCAAGGGCTCTTCTCCTCGCCGCAGCCATCGCCGTCGTCGCCAAAGACCGACACGTGGATGCCGCCCGAGTCGCAGCCCAGGTCGCTGGCCGGAGAACCGGTGTCGGTGTCGGCGTCGGTGTCGGTATCCGCATCGGTGTCGCTGTCAGCGTCGCTGTCGGCGTCGCTGTCGGATTCCTCGTCGGGTACGCAGACATCGCCCTCCAGGTGGGTGCCCTCTCCGCAGGTCACCTCCTTGCAGCCCAGCCAGACCACGCTGCTCAGCCCCGCCAGCAGCACCAGCCGCAGGTCCACGGAAGCCATGATTGCTCCAGGTCGAAAGACCCGTTTCTTGTAACCGATCTTCAGCCTGCGCCCTTCACCGACCACGACGCAGAGGCCTGACGCGGTTCTTGCGCTCCCACAAGAGCGTCCAGCCGGGCAGGCGCGGCAGGAACTCCGCGGGCGGGGGCAGCTTGCGCTGGCCGGCCACCTGGTGCAGCGTGGCGGTGCGCGCCGGCACGTCGTAGCGGATGTGGTAGCGCGCGTCCCCGATGGCCAGCGTGCGTGGGAAGCGCCTGTTCAGCTGGGCCTGCTCCTCTTCCGGAAGCGCCGCGGGTAGCAGGTCCTCGGGAGCCAACAGCTCCAGGTCGCCAGCCTGCTCCACGCCCAGCTCCTCCAGGCGTAGCTCGAGCCAGCGCTCCAGCGGAGGCAGCGGCTCCTCTCCCTGCAACCGCGCCTGCAGCGAGCACGCCTCGTGGCGCTGCCGCGCCTCTTCGCAGGCCTGGCCGAACAGTGCGCCGCGCAGAAAGAGCTTGCCGATGGCCTGCCGCGCCAGGCCGCCCTGGGGCTGCACGTCCCGCGAGCGCAGCACGCGCCGGGCGTAGACCGTCTCCACCCGGGCCAGCAGCTGGCCGCGCCGCAACAGGGGCTCGCAGAGCCGCTCCCGCCCCAGGCCGGCCCCCAGCAGCCAGGCCAGGGGCACGGGCATGGCGGCGGTGATGACCAGCTCGCGGCGCTGGTGCCCCTTGCCCAGGGCGCGGCTCTCCAGCAGCAGCAGCGCCTCGCTGCGCTCGGCCTCCACGGCAGAATGCCGGCCAAGGGCCAGCTCGGTGCCGCCGTTGCTCCAGGCCACCCGCCCGCGGCGCCGGCGAGCCACGTGGGCGCAGTCGGGCCAGGCGCCCAGCAGGGTCTCGGCCAGGGCCCGTCGGTCCGGCTTGGGCGGGGGGCCCTGGTCCTGCGGGATTCCCCAGACCCGGCGGATGCGCTGCGCAGCCCTGCGCGCCTCGGCCAGGGCCATGGCATCCAGGCCGTGGGGCCCGGCCTGGCCCTCGCGCAGGGCCCGGATGCGCGCCAGGGCGTCGCAGCCGCCCTCGCGCAGGTCCAGGTCGGGGTCCTCGGGCCGCTGGCGGAACAGGGGGCGCCGCACGCTCAGGGCGGCGCAGAGATCCACGGCGGCCGGCAGCGTGCCGCGGGCCTCGGCCTCCAGCAGCAGGCGCCCCAGGTGGGCGTCCAGCGGCATGCGGAACAGCCGCGTCCCGCGCGCCGTCAGGCCGTTCTCTCCATCCAGGGCGCCCAGCAGGCGCAAGCGCTGGCGGGCATCCTGCAGGGCGTAGTCGTGGGGCGGGTCCAGGAAGGGCAGGTCCAGGCTGGGCGCGCCGCAGGCCGCCGCCGCCAGCACCAGGGGGATCAAGGACTCGCGGTAGACCTCGGGGGGCGTGCTGGGGTCCAGGGGCAGATCCTGGCGCCACAGGCGGTAGCAGACGCCGGGGCCCAGCCGCCCGGCTCGCCCGGCGCGCTGGCGGGCGCTGTCGCGGGCGATGGGCATCAGCGTCAGGTAGCCGCGCCCCCCGTGGTAGCGCGTGCGCCGCACCAGGCCGCTGTCGATCACCACGCCGATGCGCGGCAGGGTCAAGGAGGTCTCGGCCACGTTGGTGGCCAGCACCACGCGCCGCCGCGCAGCCGTGCGGAAGACCCGCGCCTGCTGGCCCAGGCTCAGACCGCCATGCAGCGGCAGGACCTCCAGCTCGGGATGGCCCCGCAGGGCCGTCTCCAGCGCCGCGATCTCGCCCTTGCCGGGCAGAAACACGAGCACGTCTCCCTCATCGCCCCGCGCCCGCTCCAGGGCGGCCAGCACGCGCTCGCTCAGCCCCCGCGGATCGGGCGGCCCCTGCTGCCCCGCCAGGTAGCGCCGCTCTACAGGGAAGAGGCGCCCCTCGCCCCGCAGGTGCAGGCCCCCCAGGTGGGCGGCCACGCGCTCGCCGTCCACGGTGGCCGACATGACCACCAGCGTGGGGCCCCCGGGCCGGGCCAGGCACAGGGCCAGCAGCAGATCCAGGTCCAGACCGCGCTCGTGGAACTCGTCCAGCACCAGGGTGGCGAAGCGCTCCAGCTGCCCCTCGGCGGCCATGCGCAGGGCCACACCGGGCGTGGCGAAGACCAGGGCGCTGTCGGCGCGCGCCCTGGTCTCGTCGCGCACCAGGTAGCCCACCCGCTCCCCCAACCGCGCCCCTTCCAGCTCTGCCACGCGCGCGGCCAGGGCGCGGCAGGCCACGCGGCGCGGCTCCACCACCAGCACGGATCCCAGCTGCATCAGCCAGCGGGGCACCTGGGTGGACTTGCCCGAGCCGGTGGGGGCGGTCAGGGCCACAGGCCCCTGCCGGCGGGCCTGCAGCAGGGCGCCGCGCAGGACCTGGATGGGGAGCTCCTCGCTGGCGCGCTTCAGGCCCACCGCAGCTGCACCTCCCCTTCCCTCCCCAGCCGCAGCCGCACCGGCTCCTCTCCCCTCTCCTCGTCCCGATCGGGGAAATCCTCCCGCAGGTGCGCCCCGCGGCTCTCCTGGCGCGCCTGGGCGGCCATCGAGATCAAGCGTGCCGCTAGCAGCATATTGCGCGTCTCGCACCACAGACCCGGCGTGGGCGCGTTCTGTAGCCGCCGGAAGCGCCCTTCCAGCGCCTCCAGCTCCTGCAGACCGCGGGCCAGCTCCTCTCCGGTTCGCAGCACCCCCGCTCGCTGCCAGAGCAGGCCGCGCAGCTGTTGGCGCAACGCGCTCAGGGCCGGCCCGCCGCCGCTGCTGGCTGGCAGGCCCCGGATCCTCCAGGACGGCAGCGCGCCGCTTGTCGGATTCTCGGCGGCCCAGGCCGCCGCCGCGCGCCCCGCGCGCCAGCCGAAGACCGCCGCCTCGGTCAGGGCGTTGCCCCCCAGGCGGTTGGCTCCGTGCACGCCGCCCGTCACCTCCCCGGCGCCGAACAGGCCCGGCAGCGTGGAGGCCCCGTCCTGGTCGATGACCATGCCCCCCATCAGGAAGTGGGCCGCCAGCCCCACCACCAGAGGCTCGCGCGCCGGGTCCAGGCCCCGCCGCTCCAACATGGCCCACAGCCTGCCGTAGCGCTGCTCCGCCGTGCGCCGCGACACGCCCGAGAGATCGAGCCAGACGCCCCCCCGCACGCCGCGCCCGGCCCGCAGCTCGCGATGGATGGCCGCGCTCATGGCGTCGCGCGTCACGTCCGCCTCCCCCGCTCCGCGGGCTCCCGCCAGGAAGCGCTCGCCATCGGCGTTGCGCAGCACGCCGCCGTCGGCGAACAGGGTGTTGGGCATGATGGTGCGCAGCGGCGCCATGCCCATGGAGGGGTGGAACTGCACGAACTCCGCATCGCGCAGCTGGGCGCCGGCGCGCAGGGCCAGGGCCAGGCCGTCGCCGTTCATCTCGCGCGTGTTGTTGCTCACCGCGTAGAGCCGCCCGCCGCCACCGCAGGCCAGCACCGCGGCCCGCGCGCCGATCCGCAGGGGACGCGCCTCGTCGAGCAGGGCAAGGGCCCCGCGCAGCGCGCCCGATTCCGTCAGCAGGTCCGCCACCGCGCAGCGCTCCAGCAACCGCACGCCCGCGGCGCGAGCCGCCTGCAGCAGGGGCAGGGTCAGGGAGAGCCCGGCGGTCTGCTCCGGTATGCCCGGCCGCAGGGTGGTCACCGTGCGCGGCAGGGAGTGGCCGGGGATGCGCTTGCGCAGCGTGCGGCCCTGCTGCTGCAGCAGGCGCACGCCGTGACGCTCCAGGTAGGCCCCCAGATCCGCCGAGCCCTGGCCCAGCACCTGGCCCAGGCGCGCATCGGCCAGGCCGCAGCCGCTGGCCTCCACGTCGGCCGCGAAGCGCCGCGGAGAGTCGTCCCGCGAGTCGAAGACTCCGGAGATATTGCAGGCGGCCACGATGCTGTTGCCGCTGCGGCCCGCGCGTCGCTTGCAGGCCAGCAGCACATCGGCGCCCGCCAGGCGCGCCTCCAAGGCCGCGCAGAGCCCGGCCAGGCCGCCACCGACCACCAGCACCTCGCAGTCGATCCGCTCCACGGCCGCACCTCCTGGGCGGTTCATGATAGTCGGGCGGGGGGCGAGGGGCTGGTGCTGGGGGGTGAACCCGCCAAACTTGACACTCCGACTGAAAAGTCTCTCCTTGGCCCGCCCCACATCGGCAGGTCGAGAAGCGCGCCCGCTTCGCGACCTCTCCAGCGCAACCCAGCATGCCGCCGCTCGAGCCAAGCGTCAGAGACGAGGAGCGCTATCGCTACCTGGATCGCGTCGCCATCTCCCATCCATGGCCCGCGTCCGAAGCCCTGTCCTGCCCCCGCATCAGGTGATGGCGGAGGCTGGCGGCCAGGCTCCCGCTTTTCTCGACACCACAACTGGTGTATTCTTGTTCGCGTCCGCCGTGCACCGGCTGGCTGAACCGCTCCCCAAGTCCACCCGCCTCTCCGCCGCAGTTGAAACCTCCGCCACTGAAAAGCAGCACCAGCAACTCGGAGCGACCCTAGAAGCTGCCCGTACTCCTACCAGGCCCCGCCCCCCACACGGAACGCCACCGCATCCTGGTGGTCGATGACGATCCCTTGATCCTCCGGTTGTTCAGCCGCATCCTTTCGAGCATGGGGTCCAGACCCGAGAGCTCCCTGGACGGCGGGGGAACCGAGCTCGTCGAGGCGGCGCCCGAGATCGTCTGCTGCGAGCAGGCCGACGAGGCCATCCGGGCGGTACGCCAGGCTACAAAAAACGGCACTCCCTTCGCCGCGGCCTTCATCGACGTCCACCTGCCGCCTGGCGGAGATGGGCTCGCAGCGGCGCGCGCGATCCGCGGCATCGATCCGGCGCTGAACATCGTCATCGTCACGGGCAAGGCCTCGCCGGATCCCCCCAGACTGGCACGGGCGGTGGGCCCCGCCGACAAGCTGCTCTTCCTCCACAAGCCCTTTCACCCGCACGAGATCAGCCACCTCACGGCAGCCTGCATCGCCCGTCGCGAGCTGGAGGCGGCGCTGCGCTCGGACCAGGCGCGGCTCGAGCTGCTCGTGGACCGGCGCACGCGCGAGCTGCGGATCACGAACGAGCGGCTCAAGCAAGACATCTCGCGCCGCCGGCGCGTCGAGGCGGCGCTCAAGCGCAGCGAGGAACGCTACGCCCTGGCCGCCCAGGGCGCCAACGACGGGCTCTGGGACTGGGACCTGGTGCGGGGCGAGGTGTTCTACTCCGCCCGCTGGTGCGACATCCTGGGATTGAGCGATCAGACCTGCCACTCCATACCGGCCACCTGGTTCGACCTGGTGCACGCGGAGGACAGGGACGCGCTGGACAGGGAGGTGCAGGCGCACCTGGCGGGCACGACGCGGCACTTCGAACACGAGCACCGCCTGCTCCACGAAGATGGGAGCTATCGCTGGGTGCTCTCCCGCGGCTTGGCTTCACGACTGCCAGACGGCACGCCCACGCGCTTCTCGGGCTCCCTGACCGACATCACCAAGCGCAAACAGGCCGAGGCGCAGCTGGTCTACGAAGCGCGCCATGACAGCCTCACCGGCCTCTCGAACCGGCAGCGTTTCCTCTTCCGGCTCGATAGGGCGCTTTCCAATGGCAGGCGCTACGAGGGGCACGGCTTCGCCGTGATCTTCCTCGATCTCGACCGCTTCAAGCTGGTGAACGACAGCTTGGGCCACCAGGCGGGCGATCGCCTGCTCCGGGACGTGGCGGATCGCCTGAGGTCTTGCCTGCGCACCACCGACACGCTCGCCCGCTACGGAACGGAGCACACCATGGCGCGGCTGGGGGGTGACGAGTTCACGATCCTGCTGGAGCACCTGCAGGCCCAGGGAGACGCGCTCCGCGTGGCCGAGCGCGTGCGAGAGTCGCTGGCGGCGCCGTTCGAGCTCGACGGGCACGAGGTCTTCACCTCCGCCAGCATGGGCATCACCTTCGGGCCCGCCGGCTACCAGAATCCGACCCAGCTCCTGCGCGACGCGGACATCGCCATGTACCGGGCCAAGACCGCGGGTGGCGGCGGATACGCCATCTTCGACGAAGAGATGCACCAGCGGGTCCTCGACGCCCTGGTCACCGAGACCGAGCTGCGCCATGCGGTCGCCCGCTCCGAATTCCGCCTCGTGTACCAGCCCATCGTGGCCCTGCCAGAGAGGCGCATCGTCTCCCTCGAGGCCCTGCTGCGCTGGACTTCGCCCAGCCGCGGCCCCATCCCACCAGGCAAGTTCATCCCCATCGCAGAGGAGAGCGGACTGATCCATCCCATCGGGTCGTGGGTGCTGGAGAAGGTCTCCAGCCAGGTGGCGCACTGGAAAGAACGCCTGCCCGCCTGTCCGCCCATCGCGATCAACATCTCCAGCCGGCAGCTGCAGCACAGGGACTTCGTGCAGGGCGTGGAGGCCACTCTCAACGGAGCGCGCCAGCACGTCAAGTTCGAGATCACCGAGTCCGTCTTCCTGGACAGCAACGAGATCACCGAAACAAACCTGGACGCGATGCGCGCCATGGGCATCGAGCTGCACCTGGACGACTTCGGCACGGGCTTCTCATCCCTGAGCTACCTGCACCGCCTCCCCTTCCAGGTGCTCAAGCTGGACCGCAGCTTCAGCGCCACCATGAAGAGGTCCCAGACCCAGCGGGCGCTGGTCCGCAGCATCATCAGCCTGGCCCATGCGCTCGACATGCGCGTCGTCGCCGAAGGGATCGATCGCACCGAGGACATCGACCTGCTCGAGTCCTTTGGCTGCGATCTGGCGCAGGGATTCGTCCTCTCCAGGCCCATCGAGGCGGACGCGGTCGAGCGGATGCTGGCTCGTTCCCCATGCCTCCTACCCAAAGGCGGCGCACGTGCGCCGAGGCCACCATGAACCTCCTCGATCACACCATCCTCTATGTCGACGATGAACGGCTCAACCAGGTCGTGATGAGGCACAACCTCGCGGGGCGCTTCAGCTTCGTGATCGCCTCCTCGGGCGCAGAGGCGCTGCGGATCATGGAGCGCCAGCCCATCGTCGTGCTGCTCACCGACCAACGCATGCCGGAGATGACCGGGGTGGAGCTGGCGGAGATCGCCAGGCAACGCTTCCCGGACGTGGTGCGGATCATCATCACCGCCTACTCGGACCTGCAGGCCACCGTCGATGCCATCAACAGGGGTGGGGTCTCCCGCTTTCTCAAGAAGCCCTGGACGCGTGAGGAGCTGTGGGCGGTGCTGGAGGACTGCATCCGCACCTTTCAACAGGACAGGCTCCTGGAGCGGACGCGCCAGGAGCTCGTCCGCACCGAGCGGCTCTCCACCCTGGGCGTCCTGGCCTCCAGTCTGGCCCACGACCTGCGGCAACCCCTCTGCTACATCGGGCCCAACCTGGTCCTGGCGCTCGAGGATCTCGACCGCCTGACGGCCATCTTCGAAGCGGATCCCAGCGACCCGATCCTGGTGCGCATGCGGGAATCGCTCGATGACGCCCTGTTGGGCGTGCGCACCTGCGTCGCCACCACGACACGCGTGCTCGACCGCATCCGCGGCAGAGACAGCCACGACTCGGAGGTCAGGCTGGGCGAGCTGAGCCAGAGCATCGTGGCCCTCGTGGGCCCCTTGGTGCGCGCGCTTGCGGCCTTCGACGTGCAGGTCTCCGAAGAGGCTGGCGCCACGGTCGTAGGCGGTGGTCGCCTCGATCAGCTGCTGATGAACCTGCTGCTCAACGCGGTGCAGGCCACGCCAGAAGGCGCGAACCATCAGCACCGCATCAGCCTCCGCATCGAGCGCGAGGGCATGAAGCTGACCATCGAGGTGGAGGACACCGGGAACGGAATCCCTCCTGAGCTGCAGGAGGAGATCTTCACGCCCTTCTTCACCACGCGCGGTGAGGAGGGCACCGGGCTGGGGCTGGCCATCTGCAAGGCCGTCGTAGAGGAGCAAAACGGTCGCATCTCCGTCACAAGCGCCCCAGGCCAGGGAACCTGCTTTCGCGTGGCGTTGCCTGTGGAGGACCTCTAGCAAACCTCCATCGCCGCCGATTCAACCTTCCTCGATCTACAGGACGGGGGGGACGCCAGAGGGCTCCATGACCACGCCGAACGACGCACGCGCCGCCACCACCAGGTTGTGCCTGCTGAGTGACGACCAGGGCCTACGCCGGATTGTGCGCCAGATCGCGGCGGAGCTGGGTCTCGACGTCCTGCTTCACGCCGATGGCTCCCCCTGCGTGATCGATCCGGCCCTGGGGGCGACACGGCTCGGGCAGGCGCTGGAGCCGCTGCAGAAGCGCCCGTACGCGGCCATCCTCTGGCTTCCCGCCCGCGCGGCAGCGGTGCTGGAGGCCTTGCGGCGCACACGGGCCGTGCTGATCAACGAGCCGCGCCTGGACGCGGCCGACCTGCGCGCCTTCCTGGCCCGCAGCTTCGACCCGTCCGACAGCCTGCAGGAACGCCGCGAGTACCCGCGCGCGCCCATGTCAGGCGTCCGCGTGCTCGAACCTCCCGGTGTGGAGCTGCTGGACCTCTCCCCCTTCGGCTTGCGGGTTCGCACGCGCCAGGGGGCACTGGCCCCGGTGCAGCAGCTGCGCCTCGCCATGCCCCGCGGCGGCCACGAGGCCATGGTCCACTGCCAGGTGTTCGAAGAGCCCGGCCAAGGCGCCTTTCGCGATTGCCGGATGCGCTTCGCTCGTATCCCCGAGCCCGTGCAGCACGAGTTCCTCAAGATCGGCAAGGCCTCCCTGATCTGCCAGACGATCTCGGAGACCTTCGCGCGCTGCGAGCAGGAACTGGTGCCCGGCTACCGGGCCACGCCCTACCTCCCGGAGCGCAGAGCGCTGCTTCACAGGCTCGTGGAGGATGGTTCGCAGCTGCTGTTCGCGCGGATGCGCAAGGGACGCGCCATCGTAGCCAACGTCACGCAGTTGGACGACAGCAGGCGCCAGCTGCGCATTCGGGTCAAGGAGCCGCAGGCGCTGGGGCCCGTGGGAAACCTGCTGCGCTACGCCTGCAGCGTGCGCTTCGAGAGCCTGTTGCTGGACGGCTACCTGCTCGGCGTGGAGGACGAGGAGGTGGTCTTGAGCTGGCCCACCGCCATCTTCCAGACCGACCGCCGGGCCCAGGACCGCTGGAGCATCGGCTTGACGACCGACCTGTACGCGGAGCTCGGAGGCACGCGCTTTCCAGTGGTGGACCTGTCCCCCCGCGGCTTCTCCTTCTTCGCCGGGGATGAGGCGGCCTGCGAGGATCTCCGTGGCCGCGCCAGGGTCGAGTTCCTCCATGGCCGGCGCCCCATGCGGCGCGACCAGGTGCTGCTGCGCCACCGCCAACGCACCGACGGCGGCGTGCTCGTGGGGGCGCTCTTCCTGCCGCGACGCCCTGCAGGAGCCGAGCTCCACGAGCACCCGGAGCCCGAAGGCACCATCGCGGCCGAGGAGGTCCGCCTGCAGCGCGTCTCCTCCCTTCCACCGCCGGAAGGCGTGGAGTTTGGCCGAGAGGGACGCCCCCTGGTCGGACTCTGGTCCGAGGTCCCCGGGAGAACGCAACGCACCGTGGTCATCGTCCCGCCCCCCTGGGCCCGCACCAAGGAGACCTCCTCACTGCTGGCCCAGTGCCTGTGCGCGACCATGCAGGCGCATGGAAGGCAGCTGGCCGTGCTGCGCTTCGACTACGGAGACGCCCTGGGAGAGAGCCACAAGGATCCCTTGTTTCGCCACTCTGGCAGGGAGATGCTCGGGCTGACCTTCACCGCCTGCGTCGAGGACATCAGGGAGGCCATCCGCTACGCCTGCGACCGCCTGGGCCCGGGTCCGATCCAGGTGGTGCTAGTGGGCATGAGCTTCTCAGGACCCCTGTGCCTGCGCGCGGCGGTGCAGGACTCGCGCGTCACCGCCCTCGTTCAGCTGATGGGCGCCTCGGACATCCAGGACCTGGTACGCACCTCCACAGGCGGCATCGACTACGTGGCCAGGCATCGGGCCGGGATCCGCTGCGGCTACCAGAACGTGCTCGGTGTGCTGGCGGATCCCGACCGCTGGACCGCCGACGGCCTGCGGGCCGCCCTCGTCTACCTTCAGGACGCCCAGTACGACGCCGCCCGGCTCGATGTGCCGCTGCTATGGATCCACGGCCAGCACGACAGCTTCGTCAATGTCGACCGCATCCGCAGCATCCTGGAGGCGGCCACCTGCCCCCGCCGGCTGGTGACCGTGCCGACCGGACATCTTCCCGCCCGCGGGGAGAGGGCCCACATCGCGCTGCTGCCGCTGCTGCGCTCTCTGCTTCCCGACCTGCCCGCAGCCCAGGTCCGCGTGGTCCTTCCGGAAAAGGAGCTGCTCGAAGCTCGGATGAAGGAAGAGTGGCGCCGCGCGCCCAAGACGAGCCTGCCTCCGCCTGACCAGTACTGGCGCGACTATATGCTGGGAACGACGGAAAAGGCCCTGGGCTTCGACGTCCTGGCCCTGACGCGCGAATACCGGCAGCTGATGCGCGACCAGGTGAGCCTGTTGCGGCTACGGGAGGAGGAGTCGCTCCACGACCTGGGGGGCGGGCTCGGCCATGTCATGGGCTACCTCGAGGGGCTGCCCGCAGCGAGCGGAATCTCGCTCGTCGTCTACGATTTCGTCCCCGAGCTGCTGGACAGGGTGAAGCGGAAGGCCGCCGCCAGCAGCCTGGGCCAGGTACGGATCCGCTGCTGGAATGCCGAAGAGCCCGGTTCGCTGGAACCGCTGAGTCAGGCCCGGGTGCTCCTGATGAGCCTCTTCCTCTCCTGCCTCGAGGATCCGCTGGCCTTTCTGCGGCGCCTGCACGCTCGGCTTGCGCCGGGCTCCCGTCTCGTAGCCTCGACCATCCTGGAGGACGCCGATCTCTCGGGGATCTACACGGGCCTGCTGGCTGCGATCGAGACCGCCGAAGTGCCTCTCCCCCGGGGCTACTCGCGGGAGAGCTTCGTGCAGGCCGTGCGCGACTATATGAACTCGGCGGCCTGGCTGCTCAAGCTGTCCGAGGAGGGGGTCTTCAAGCTGTTCGGCCCGGACGAGTTCGCCTCCATCTTCCGCCGCGCGGGCTTCGTGGTGCGGGAGGCTCGGCCGTCCTTTGGCACGCCGCCGCGCGCGCTCGTCCTTTCTGTGCAGAGGTGACCATGACGGATCCCCATCAGCTCGAGGCCTGGAACTCGGAACGCTTCGAACGGCTCGCGGAAGGCATCAGGCTGTACAGCCTGATCGCCATCGTGATCTTCACCGTGTTCTGGGGGCTCGATCTGCTGGTGTTCCCCTTGGAGATCGCCTGGAGGTTCCTCTTTCTTCGGCTGATCTGCTCCGCCGGCTACGTCGTCCCGCTCCTGCTGGTACGCCGTGCCTCGAAGCTCTGGTTCGTGAAGGCCCTGGGCCTCTTCGCGGTCTGGTGGGTGAGCGCCATCATCTGCGTGATGCTGACCTACACCGGGTACGAGTCCAGCATGTACTACGCGGGGATTCTGCTGGTGATCGGCTGCATGGCCATCGTCTTCCCCTGGACCTGGCGCGAGACGGTGCTGGCCGGAGTCGGGCTGGTGCTGTTCTATCTCACCGTAGCCCTGTTGAATCCCGCGCCGGATGTACAGGTCGTCGTGAACAACACGGCCTTCATCATCGGCTTCATCGGCATCTGCGTCGCCGCGAACCTGCAGTCGGTGCGCCTGGCCAGGGCGGAGTTCCTGGGGCGCTTTCAGCTGCAGGCGGCCCACAACAGGCTCAAGGAGCTGGACCGCCTCAAGAGCGAGTTCTTCGCCAACGTGGGGCACGAGCTGCGCACGCCGCTGACGCTCATCAAGGCGCCCCTGGAGGTGCTGTTGGCCGCCCCGGAGCTGCAGAGCCGGGCCCGCTTCCAGGGCCTGCTGCTCTCCATGGCCCGCAACGCGGAGCGCCTGCACCGGCTGATCAACAACCTGTTGGACCTGTCCAAGCTCGAAGCCAACAAGATGTTCTTGCGCTACGAGGAGCTGGAGCTCTTCGAGTTCTGCGCCGCGCTTGTCCCTCCCTTCCAGACCCTGGGCGAGAAAAAAGGGGTGCAGGTCCGGCTCGAGGGGGAGCCGCTCAGCCAGGTCACCGCTGACCCCGACAAGCTCGACATCGTCTTGCAGAACCTGATGTCCAACGCGCTCAAGTTCACCGAGCCCGGGGGCCGTGTGACGGTGCGGGTCTGGGAGGAGCGGGAGTGGATCCGCGCCGAGGTGCGGGACACCGGGATCGGGATCGCATCCGAGCATCTTTCGATGATCTTCGATCGCTTCGCCCAGGCCGATGGCCGCGCCACGCGGCGCTTCGAAGGCACGGGTATCGGGCTGGCCCTCGCCAAGGAGCTGGTGGAGCTGCACGGCGGCACCATCGACGTGGAGAGCGAGCTGGGCGAGGGTTCGCTCTTCCGCGTCTCTCTGCCAAAAGGCAAGTCCCATATCCGACAAGACCTCAGCGACCGCCGCCACGCGCATATGCCGACTCCCCACGAGCGGCGCGCTGCCGACCGAGATCCACTGGCGGTGTTCTCCGAGGCAGCCGCCATCGTGGCGAGGGACGCGCCCCAGCCCTCGGCAGCCGGCACCGAGCCGGGGATGGAGCTGGTGCTCATCGTGGAAGACAACCGGGATCTGCGTGGCTTTCTACGCTCTCTGCTTGCGCCCCGCTACCGCGTCGCCAGCGCTCGCGATGGCCAGGAGGGGATCGAGAAGGCCACCGAGATCCAGCCGGACCTGGTGCTCTCGGACGTCATGATGCCCCGCGTGTCGGGCTACGAGCTGACCCGCCAGCTCAAGCAGAATCCTCGTACGGGGCACATCCCCGTCATCCTGGTCACCGCCAAGCGCGGCGCGGGTCCCGCCGTGGAGGGGTTGGAGGGCGGTGCGGACGACTACGTGGGCAAGCCCTTTTCCACTGCGGAGCTGCTCGCCCGCGTGGAAGCCCAGCTGCGCCTGCGCCGGCTCTCGCAGGAGCTGGCCGAGTCGGAGAAGATGGCCATGCTGGGCACCTTGACCGCCGGCCTGGCTCACGAGGCGCGCAACCCAGCCAACGCCATCCTGAACAGCGTCCCGGTCTTGCGAGAGATGGCTGCAGCGGATGGCTTCCTGGAGCCCGGCGCCGCGGAGCTGCTCGACGCGGTCGAGGAGGGGGCCCAGCGCATCGAGGACCTGGTCACCGAGCTGCTGGCCTTCAGCCGGGCCGACCACAGCGGCGAGGCGCCCTGGAGCGTCGGCGAGGCCGTCAGAACGGCGCTGTTGCTGCTCAAGCACCGGCGCGAGAACGTGACGCTGGAAGAGGACCTGCGCTGCGAGCGCGCGCTGTACGGGCGCCCGGCCCTGCTGAACCAGGTGGTGATGAACCTGCTCGACAACGCGCTGCACGCCCTGGACGGACAAGGCAGGATCCGCATCCGGACGCGAGAAGAGCCCGATGGGCTCGAGCTGGTGGTGGAAGACGACGGCGTGGGGATGGCTCCCGATGTCCTGGCCCGGATCTTCGATCCCTTCTACACCACCCGCGACGTGGGCCAGGGCACGGGCTTGGGGCTGCACTTCACCCGCAGCATCGTCGAGAGGCACCAGGGAAAGATCACGGCCAGCTCCCGCCCCGGTGCGGGCAGCTCGATGCGCGTGTGGCTGCCCTGGAAGGTCGAGGAGGAGTAGGACGGGCGAGGCGGGCTGAGCTGCAGAAGGACCACAGGGCCGGCGATACTGCCAGCTGGGACCAGCGGGGGCTCAATGCTCGCCGGGTGCGACCAGAGGGACCGGAGGCGCCGGCTCGTGCCGTAGGCGCTTCGGGCGCAGCTTGAGCGGCTCCAAGCGCGGCACTTGTGGCAGGAGCGGCGCGGGCAGCACACCCGGACCGGGGAGGCCGGGGCGCATGAACGCCGCGCCATCGCCCATCTCTGGCTCCGCAAGCGTCAGGTGCAGCGCGAACTCGTCCCCGCAGGTGGCGTAGTCGTAGGTGGGGCAGAGCTCCGCGGAGTCGATGGCCTCGTCCTCGTAGCCCTCCGGAGCCGTGGCGCAGTCTCCGCCCTGCATCACGAGATCCACGGCGTTGTCCGCGTAGCTGTTGCCTGAGAGGGTTGCCGAGGCGTTGTCCAGGAACAGACCGGCGTTCAGGCCGTCCAGAAGGATGTTGTCTTCCAGCAGCAGACCCGAGGTGCCGTCCCAGGCCGTCACGCCGTCTCGCGCGTAGACGGCGTCACCGCACTTGGTCAGGCTTTCGCGGGTCCAGCCCTCTCCGCCGTGGATGGTGTTGCCAGAGAGCGAGAAGCTGCCCTCTCCTGCGAGCCAGACGCCGGCGATGGCGTTGTCCTGGATGGTGTTGTCGGTGACTGTCAGGGTCGGAGGGCCGCCATCCCAGGGCCAGGCGAAGATACCAACACCGCCGCCGAGGTTCTCCTGCTCGACAGCGCCTCCGATGAGGGATCCGGCGATATCGAAGATGGCATCCGACACCACGACCGCTCCGGAGAACTGGTTGTGCTGGATTGTGCAGCCCGAGCAGGTGAGCTGGGTGTCTTCCCCATTGGCGTAGAGACCAGGCCCCTCGTTCGAGGTGACCTCGATCCCCGTCGCCAGCAAGGACGCCGCTCGCTGGGCGGCGATGCCAAAGCCGACGGTGTAGGTCCCACCGCGACTGGTAGAGGAGATTCTCGTATCCCGGAGGGTGACCGAGGTGTGGGGGTCGGACGCGACCAGGCCTGCGCCGCTGCTCCCGATGACCTCCCCGCTCTCCATATCCAGACTCGCGCCCTCCGCGACGAAGATGCCGTACCCGGGCTCGCCGTGCCCGCCAAGCTGGGTGTCCTCGATGGTCGTCTCCCGGAGGGTAACGGAGGTGCCGGATTGGTTGCAGCTCAAGCCCACTTCGGTGTTCCTCCTGAGCTGACAGGCCTCCGCGTCCAAGCTCGCACCGTTTCGGACCACGATCCCGAATCCTCCCTCCCCGCTCACCAAGGCCTGGGTGTCCTCGATGGTCGTCTCCCGGAGCGTGACGCGGGTGACGGGATCGTCAACGAGCACTCCCAAGGCTTCGTTCCTCCTCACCTCGCAGGCCTCCGCGTCCAGCCTCGCACCGCCGGCAACCTGGATCCCGTACCCCAGATCTCCGCACGCATCGGACTGGGTATCCTCGACGATGGTCTCCAGGAGCGTGACAGAGGTGCCGACGTCGCCCGCGACGATGCCCACGGACCTGATCCCCCTGACCTCGCAGCTCTCCGCGTCCAGCCTCGCGCCGTCGGTGACCTGGATGCCGACCCCGTACTCCCCTTTCTTCGTGACATCGGAGCCCTCGATGGTCGTCTCCCGGAGCGAAACCGAGGTACCGGAGTCGAGCGCCTGCACGCCCGCGTCCGTGCTCCCCCTGACCTGGCAGCCCTCCACGACCAGGCTCGCTTGTTCGTAGGCATAGATGCCGATCCCGAAATCCCCGTGCGCGTCGGGCTCGGTATCTTCGATGATGGTCTCCCGCAGTGTGACCGAGGTGCCGGATCCAGCCACGAGCACGCCCGCTGTGGCATTACCCCTCACCACGCAGGCCTCCGCGTCCAGGCTCGCGCCGTCGGTGACCTCGATGCCGAAACCGGAACCACCGTCCTCGGCGGGCTGGCTGTCCTCGATGGCGGACTCCCGTAGGGTGACCGTGGTGCCCGAGTAGAGCGCGAACAAGCCTACGACGGTGTTCCCACGGACCTCGCTTGTCTCCATCGTGAGCGCTGTCGGGAGGATTCCATCCTGGTAGGCCACGACGCCGTACCGCTCGCAGCCAGCCACCACAGAGTCCCGGATGGTCAGGGATCCCGATCTGACCATCACGCCGACGTAGCGTGACTCGCTCACAGTCACGCCCGAGACCTCCACTTCCAACGAGGGGACGTCGACATCGATCCCTGGCGTTTCCTCGTCCCCAACGCTAGCATCGATCGTGACCAATTCCCTGCAGCGCCCCGCCAGGTGCACGCCCCCATGGTCATACCCCAGCTCCAGTGTCTCCAGGTAGGTCCCGGCCGCCACGGCCACCATGCCGCCGTCAGCATCGCCCGCCGCGTCCAGCCCCGCCTGGATGGACGTGAAGGGCGCGGCCTCGCTGCCGACGCCGCCTTCCGCGGCCGCGGTGTCCACGTAGACCGTGCTCTCGTCCACCTCCAGGTTGCCCCAGGTGCCGGTGCCGCAGGCGGCGGGCACGCACTCGCCGTCGTCGTCGAGGTAGCCTGTGTCGCAGCCAGGTTCGGGGCTGGCGCCGGTGTCGTGGGTGGGAGCCGTGTCGGCGGCCGAGGGCTTCTTACGCTTGTCCTTGTCGCAGGCGAAGACGAGCAGCGGGAGGATGAGGGCGATGATGCGGTACGGGCTCATGTTCTCGATGGCGATTCGGCGAAGGAGTGGTTGGAAGTATGGCAGAGCTGGGGGGGATGGTCGAGGCTGAGGGCTCGCGGAGCTGCGCATGATCGCCTCGTTGGCGTTCTGGCTCACGAACCGGTCATAGGCACAGGACGGGATGGACGACGCCCAAGGGCGCTTCCAGCCGGACGGGGAGCTCTACAAGGCCATCGCGGTGGTCCGTCTGCGCCCCAAGCATGGCCGCGCGGGCCGATCCCGCAGGTACATGCCCGAGACTGCAACGGTCCCCCCGGGGAAAGACCTGTTATCCCAGTCCTCACGGAGGTCATCCATGTGCTTCAATCCCCGTCTTTCAGCCGCTGTCGTCCTGCTCGCGGCCTGCGGCACGGAATCCACCTTCATGGTCACCGTCGAGGAGTCGGCCAGCTGCGACGGCATGCTACAGGCCATCGAGGGCTCGTTGGATGCCCCCTTCGACGTGGACGGTGATGGGGCCTTTGACGAGAGCAACCCGGACTGTGTCGCCACCTGGTCCGCGGAGAACCTCGACTGCGACGACAGCGATCCCGAAGTGCATCCCGGAGCGGAGGAGGTTCCCTACGACGGGGTGGACAATGACTGCGACGAGTTGACCCCCGACGACGATCTGGATGGGGATGGGTTCGGGTACGAAGAGGACTGCCTGGACGATGATCCGGACGTCCATCCCGACGCCGAGGAGCTGTGCAACGGTGTGGATGACGACTGCGACGGTATGCTCGACGAGGTGGCCGAGCTGTGGTTCGAGGACGGGGATGGGGACGGGTTCGGCGATCCCGAGGAAGGGATTCCAGCTTGCGAGCAGCCAGAGGGTACGGTGGCAGACGACACGGACTGTGACGATGAGGACGCGACTGTGCATCCGGACGCCTCCGAGGTCTGCAACGGAGTGGACGACAACTGCGATGGGAGCATCCCCGGGGACGAGACCACCGACTCGGACGGTGACGGCACGGTGGATTGCGAGGACGAGATAGATGGCTATGCCCTGGAGTTCGATGGCGGGGATCAAATCGCGATTCCCGGCACGGAGAACGAACATTTGACCAGCGGATTCACGGTGGAGCTGTGGCTGTGCACCACGACCATCGTGACAGACCTGGAGCCTATCCTGGTGTCCAAGCACGAGGCGGGATCCTACAATGGCTGGTTCGTCTCGCTGGACTGGGGCAGTTGGTCCACTCGGCACACAGCGGTGTTCTACCTCCAGGGCACGCGTATCGCCGGAGGTCCCTCCCTGAACGATGGAATGTGGCACCACGCGGCTGCCACCTACGACGGCGCGGGAGGCATGAACCTGTACGTGGACGGATCCTGGGTGGCCGGCGCCAGCCAGTCCTATAGCTCCACCAACGCCCAGCGTATCTCCATGGGTTCGGTGGACGGCTGGACCTGCCCCGCCTGCCTGGAGGGCACCCTGGACGAGGTGAGTGTCTGGAGCACAGCCCGCGGCAGCAGCGAGATCGTCGAAGACATGGCGGCTCAACTGGCGGGCGACGAGGAAGACCTATGGGCCTGGTGGCCCTTCAGCGAGGGCACGGGCCAGACCTTCGCTGATTGGTCGGGCAATGGAAGGGATGGCGTGCTGGGCGCCACCGACGGTGAGGAAGACTCGGATCCCTCATGGGTAGAGGACGGCCCGTTCTGAGGGGGCCCCGCCCTGTGTGAAAGCTCGAACAGCAGTTTTCCCCATCTATACCAGCTGTGGCCCGCCTATGGCCCTCTTGTGCAGCGCGCGGGCGTTGGTGCATGAATCGACGGAGCTGCTGGAATAGAATCCCTGCGGCGAGGCGAGCTCGGAACGAAGAGGCGCAAGAAAACGAAATCCTGGCCGCCTGCAACATCTTGAGTCGGATGGTCGAGCTCGGTATGCCAGACTCGAGGCCAGTGCTGACCTGACCGACGGGATGCTCGGGAAATTCTGGTCTCGAGCGGATTCATGCACGAACGCCCCGCCCATGCTGATCTCTACGCGGCCGGATCAACTCCACCCAATGAGGGAGGCCGATCATGGGGTGTCGAAGAGGACGTAGACACAACCGGCACTGCTGCCGCTGTCGTCGTTGTACTCCGCTCCCAGGATGATGTCTGGCTGGCCATTGCCGTTCACGTCGCCCGCGTCCTCTACGGCACGGCGGAAGCGTCCGAGCTTGTCGCCTGCCGCCTCGCCGGTGAACTTGGCGATGGCGTCTGCGGCGTTGTGTGTCCCGGTGAACGGCCCGTACATGATGTACGCCGCTCCCGCTTCGTCGCCGCCGGTCCCCTCGTGGGGAGCGCTGACCAGGACATCGTCGAAACCGTCGTGGTCGAGATCACCAAGTGGGGCTTGTGAACGTCCGAAGACATCGTCGCCTGTCTCCGACTCGATCACCGCGTGGTAGCCCTTCTCCAGCTCGTGGTATCCCTCAACGGGGCCCAGGTAGATCCAGGCGGCGTGGAGCTTGTCGCCCGACAACAGCAGGTCGGAGTATCCATCGCCGTTGCTGTCACCCGCACCGGATGACGAGTAGCCAAGGCTGATCCAGGACCCGTGGTAGACCTCGGCGCCGGCCTCCGAGGTGGGGATCTCTCCCTCTGTCGGCCCATAGTACGCGTAGACCGCTCCACGTCCCTTGGCCCCTACCAAGAAGTCGTCCAAGCCATCGCCGTTCATGTCCCCTACGCCGCGGACGGTGCTCCCGAGCTCGTAGCTTCCCTCCGACCGTAGGATCGCGTCCGCGTCCGAGAGGCTCAGCTCTCCCGTCACTGGCCCGCGGATCAGGTACGCCGAACCCTGGAATCCGTCGAGGTAGATCGATCCCACGAGCAAGTCGAGGTTCCCGTCGCCGTCGTTGTCACCAGCTCCATCCACCGACCTCCCGGCGCTGGCGCCACCCGACTCACCGGAGAGATGAGCGTGCGCCACGCTGGCCAGTGTCGTGTGGCCTGAGACCGGTCCCTGCAGCAGGTAGGCGCCACCTCTGTCTCCATCTTCACGCCCGGCACCTACGAGGAAGTCATCGAAGCCGTCCGAGTTGATGTCTCCCACGCCATCCAGCTCGTAGCCCACCTCATCTCCTGACATCTGGCCGGTGAACCTGCCAGCTGCCTTTCCCAGGTCGAAATCACCCGTCACGGGTCCGTGGACCAGGTAGGCCACACCGTCTCCATTGGCCTGGCAGTCCGCTTCGGGCGCCCCGATCAGGACATCGCCGTGGCCGTCGCCGTTGACGTCGCCTGCTCCAGCCACGGACCATCCGACACGGTCACCCGCGGACTCGCCCAAGAGCCTGGCGTCGGCATCCGCGACGCTCATCTCGTAGGGCTCTACCTGACAGGCGGAGATGTCGTCGATCTGCCCATCGCAGTCGTCGTCCACGTCGTTGCAGATCTCGGTGGCGCCGGGGTTCACGGCGTCGTCGCCGTCGTCGCAGTCGCCGTCGGCGCTGGCGTAGCCCTCTGACTCCTGACAGGCGGTCCGGGTGTTCGAGGAGACCCCGTAACCGTCACCGTCTTCGTCGCGATACCAGGTGCTTGCGTCCACCACGTCGTCGTCCTGTCCATCCTTCAGATCATCGCAGTCGTTGTCCTCCTCGTCGCAGACCTCCTCGGCGTCCGGATGCACCTCCGCATCCTCGTCATCGCAGTCATCCCCCCCCGTCACGGCCGTGGAGTCGTAGCCGTCGCCATCCACAACGCTGAGGTCCGCGCCGCGACAGTCCTGGTCGATGCCGGCGTACGGAGTTTCGGCCGCACCGGGGTACGAGGAGGCGTCATCGTCGTCGCAGTCGTCGCCCCCGCTTACTGCTGCGGAGTCGAATCCGTCGGCGTCGACATCGGTGAGGTCCGCCCCGTCACAGTCCTGGTCGATGCCGTCGTAGGGAATCTCGCCGGTCGGTTCGCAGGGCTCCTGCGCGGTGTCGCCCTGCTCGATGGACGGCTTGCAGGCGGCAAGGAGCGTCAGGATCGCGAACAAGGCCATCGCGTTCGGGATTCTCCTGTTCGACAAGCTCTCTGCCGCTCGGCGCATGTCCGCTCCCATCAAATACCGGTTGTCGGAGACAGTCATCGTACTTCGTGGATAACGGCCTGTAAATGCTTGTTTCTCCTGTACCCCGTCGGTCCAGAAGAGGGGGCCTGGTCAGGTTCTTGCTGACCGGCTCCTCCTCTCTCGACCTGCGGGCGAAGACCAGCGAGCCCCTGACGGGACGCACGCAAGATTTCAGGACCTGGCCGCTCTCCTTCCCGTAATTCCTGGACGCGAAGGACTTTCCGGACATCTCGGGTGGCATCGACCGAGGCGACGTCGGGATCTACCTCGACGACCTGAACCGTCAGCTCGAGGAATACGTCACCTGCGGCGGCTATCCCGCGGTCGTCCCGAGCCGGGAACGGGAAGAGAAGCTCCTGCGTCTGGAGAAGATCTGCGCGAGCTATCTCGAGAAGGACATCAGGGGGATTCTGCGGCTCAACAACCTGGACGCTTTTCGGCGCCTCATGGTGATGATCGCGGCCCAACAGGGTGGGCTGGTGAATACTCAGGAGCTCTCCTCCACTCTCGGCATCCACCGTGAGACCGACGCGCCTCGCCCGGCTGGGTGGAGCCTGGACTGCGGCGAGGAGCCGCCCCCTTCCCGGAGCTTCGACCCCGTCGCCTCGTCGTTGCAGCGCTCGGGCGGCTTCTGGGGCCCAGGTCTGCTACTCTCTCTCGAGCAGGATGTCGTCGAAGTAGCCCTCGCTGGCCCCGTTGGAGTAGAGGTCCACGGCGCCCAGCTCCTGGGGACTGGTGCTGGGAGACCACTTGCTGGCTTCCATGATCAGGGCGCCATCGTAGAAGGCGTCGTACTCGTTGGAGTCCAGGTCGATCTCCAGCCGGACCTCGACCCAGGCATCGAAGACCAACGTCCCGGGGGTTGAGGTGCCCGAGGACCCGTCGTCACCTCCGAGATCCTCCACCAGGCCGGTGGATGCGTCGAGCCCGATCTGGGACGACCAGCTCTGGGTACCGGATGGTGCGTAGTCGTTCAGGGTGATGAACATCAGGCTGCCAGAGGTGGTGGAGCTGGGCACATAGGTCATCCCGCTCAGCACCAGTTGGCCCTTGCTCTTCCCGGAGAAGATATGCACCACATCGGAACCATCGCTCAAGACAAGCGAATTGGGCGGGCTGTTCGACTGGGCATCGCTGACGGTGGTGTCCACGGTGGAGTCCAGGTCCCACGTCTCCCAATCGGTGGTGTCTCCTATGAAATCGCCGGCGGTGTAGCTGTCGAAATCCTCTTCGAAGAGCACGTCGGCATCGGCATCGGTGTCCGCGTCGGTGTCCGCGTCGGTGTCCGCGTCGGTGTCCGCGTCGGTGT
>CAYVQL010000148.1:0-26250 GCA_964454135.1 uncultured Enterobacterales bacterium
ATCGAGACGCCTGCCCTGGCCTCCACTCTCATTGCACCATCTGTCCTACTCCACCTCCATTCTTACGGAAGCGATCAGACTTCTCAGGGGGTGGTGGTGCCAGAAACAGGGCGCCACCGTTGTGGGCGCCGTCGGGCTGGAGGTTGTCCCGGAACGTGGGTCAGTGCGGCGCACTGAGGTGGGTTCCGCCACGTGTGGGGTTGGCGGATGTCCCGGATCTAGGGTCAGTGCGGCGCACTGAGGTGGGTTCCGCCACGTGTGGGGTTGGCGGATGTCCCGGATCTAGGGTCAGTGTGGCGCACTGAGGTGGGTTCCGTCCCATGCAGGGCGCGCCGCTCGTCGATCGGTACCCATAGAGCCACCCCGCTACCCGGCCCCCATTCTTACCAGGCCCGCGGCGCGTCCGGCGGACAGCCCCCACGAGAGCTCTCATTCCTCGGCGTTCCGCGGCTTGTTCTGACCCGGCTCCCCAGCCGCCTGCAGGAGCTCCGCCGCCCGCGCGCGCGCCCCTTCGGAGTCTGCCAGCTCCTGCAACAGCAGCGCCGCCCCGCGCGTCTTCTCCAGCTCGCCTCGCTCCAGCGCCACCTCGGCCCGCGCCTCCAGGCACCAGGCTTTCATGGGGGCGTCGGCCACCTCGTCGAGGCGTTGGAGGGCGTAGTCCAGCAGCGGCGCAGCCTGGTCGGGTTGGTCCAGCGCCTGGTGCACCGCAGCCAGGCGGCAGCGGGTGGCCACGTCGTAGGGATCCTGCTCCAGGGCCCGAGCATAGGCGGCGAGCGCCTCCTCGTACTGTCCCTCGCGGTATGCCCTGTAGCCCTCGCCCACCTTCTCCCAGCCTGCTCCCTGGCCGTGCAACGACCAAGCGGCGAAGGCGATGGCGACATAGGCGGCCACCTGGCTCCGCTCCTCCCACTCCAGCCCGTAGCCATCGACGCGGCCGCCCTCAAGCAGGCCGGAGCCGTACACCTGGGAGCCCAGGGGATGCCGCTCCAGGTTGACGCGCTCCTCCTCCAGAAAGGCCGCGAAAGCGGCCGCCTGGGCGGCGCCTTGGTCGGCCATGCGCTCCGCCGACCAGGTCTCGAGTCGGATGGACAGCGGCTTGGCGGGTTCGAAGAGCGCCGGGGGCTGGGAGGCACCGCGCAGCGCGGCGGCGCGCAGCGCGGCGCCCGCCCGCTGGCTGTCCAAGAAGGCCGGCTCGCCTTCGCCGTCGAGCCATCGCACCGTCACCGCCTCGACGCCGGGCAGCAGGCTCACGGCCTCGGCCGTGGCATTCATGTCCCCGCTCACCATCATCACGGGCACGCCGAAGCCGGCCAGGCCCAGGCTGAGATGGGTGACCTCTCCTGCGGTCCGGCCGCCCACGTGCAGGCCGCGGATGCTGTCGTTGATGGTGTGGGGGCGGAAGCCCTCCACGCCGGCGTTGCTGTGGAAGCCCACCAGCGCCGCTGCGGCGTAGGGAGCACGCATGGGTCCCAGGAAGGGCCAGGTCCAGTCCTCGCTGGCAGTGGGCGTCAGCAGCGGCACGCCCAGCGCTTCGAGCGGACCGGGATCGATGGCTCCGTCGTGGGAGTCCGCTACGTGCACGCAGCCCAAGCCGGCGTCGAAGAAACCGCGCGCCACCGCCGCCACGTCGGCGGTGAGCAGCGCTCGGCCCACGGCGGCCTCTTCCACGTAGAGGGCTCCTGCGGTGGCCGAACCGGAGGGGATGTCGTCGTCCGTGACGATCAGCCCGCAGGGCGCGGGTGAGGCAGGGGGCAGCGGCGCCGGGGTTTTGACAACGCAGGCCGCCAGCAGCGTCAGCGCGGAGATCATGGCCGAGCCTCCCACTGCAATTGCTCCATGCCGTAGCCGCCAGACCGGGGAGTCGATCGGCGCAGCGCGGCCAGCAGTCCCCAGGCGTCGGGCGGCACGTCCTCGTCCAGGTCGTCTTCGAGCGGCCAGCTGCAGACCTGCGCATTGCGCTCGTGATGCGATGGCAAAGGCTCTACGTGCGGATCCGGCGGCATCCGCGCTTGCAGGGTGGTGGTCATGGGCCACCGTACCACGCGGATCTCTCCATCCAGCGCTTGGGCGACCGTGATGTCACCTCCTGTCACGCCCAGCGAAACGCGTCCCGCGACGGGCCGACAGCCCGTTCCCCTACCAGAGGCTGGCACCGGATCCCTGGCGCGAGGAGAACCCCATGCCGAACCCAATCCAATCCTGTTCATCGATCCTGCTCGCCGTGCTGGTCGCCTGCGACCAGACCGTGGCTGTCGAGCCCGGCGATCTCAGTGGCAGAGTCGATGACATCAACGCCACCATCCACGACGAGCACGGCTCCATCGTTGTGGTCAGCTGGGAGCAGCTCTCGGCAGCGGAGGGCTGGGTCGAGTACAGCGCCGACGGAGAGACCTGGACGAGCAGCCCGGCTTGTGATTTCGCGGAGGGGCAGCGGGAGCAGCTGTTGCTGGGCATCCCCTACGATGGCGACGTCTCCCTGCGCCTGGTGCAGACGGGGAGCGAGGGCACCGCCACGAGCGACACCGCGGCCATCTCCACGGACAAGCTGCCCTCAGGCATCCCCGAGGCGGAGTTGCTCAGCGCCGATCCGCAGCGCTACGACGCCGACCGGCCCTGGATATTGGCCGGCGTGTACGACTGGACCGTGATCCTGGACCGTCAGGGCCAGGTGGTCTGGGCGGTGGAGACGCCCATGCTGCGCGCCACGCTCCAGCCCCAGCCCTCCTGGGATGGGACGGACCTGCTGATCGATCACGGCTCCTACTGGTTCCTCTTCGACGGAGGAAAGCGCTCCCAGGTGCAGCGCATGAAGATCGACGGCAGCGTGGTGGGGATCTACGATACGTATGGGCTGCTCCACCCCTTCACGGAGCTGCCGGACGGCTCCATCGTCTGGGCGGCCATGGACGGGAACGATGAGACCCTCCAACGGCTCTCGTCCGACGGCAGCCAGGAGCGCATCGCTTCCTGCCGCGCGTTGCTCGGCTCCTACGGCGAAAAGGAGTACTGTGGCTCGAACACCATCCGCTACAGCCACGAGCGAGACAGTTTCCTCTGGTCCCTCTACTCCCACGACTCCATCATCGAGGCGGACGCGGCCACGGGGCAGGTCTTGCGCATCTTCGGCCAGGTCGACGGGGCCTGGGCCTTCGAACCCCCCGAGTCGGCCTTCTGGTGGCAGCACGGCAGCTATAACACCGACGAGGGCAGCCTGCTGACCTCGAGCTACGTGGCCGAGGAGAACGACGAGCTGGTGGTGCGGGAGTACGCGCTGGACGAGGACACGAAGACCTTGCGTCAGATCTGGAGCTACCGCGGAGACGAGGCCGTGCACGGTGAGACCATGGGCGAGGCCTGGCGCCAGCCCAATGGCAACACCCTGCACAACTACGGCGAGGGCCAACGCCTGCGGGAGGTCACCCCCGACGGAGAGGTGGTCTGGGACGTCGATTTCTGCGGCGGCGGTCTGCTCTGGGAGCTGGGGCGCAGCACACCGATCGAGGACCTGTACGCCTTCCTGCCCTGAATCCGTTGCTCAGCGCCCTTTGCCGCCCTCTGCAGCTTGGCGCGGGTGCGCTGGCGAGCTGGGGCCCCCCGGGCCCGTTGGTCGCCCATGGTACCATCGAGGGGCGGCTCTCTGAGGCATGAAACGGCCTGCCAGGTCCGGCAAGCCGCGCGCGGCCTGGGAAGGAGGGTCCGCTTGCGCTCCCGTCATCCGAGGAGACCTCGCTGGGCGCGAGGTAGGTGGTGGCGCCAGCCGGGGCTGCCATGCAGAGCGCCAGGAGCAACGGGGCGCCGTGAGAGAACCGATACGAAATGTACGGCGCACGCATGAACCGGGCCTCCGGCGGGCTGGGGGAGGAGACGGGCAAAGTGGGAGCACGGCGCTCAAAGACACCATGCTCGTGGTGTCCCCGGCAGGCCGTTGAGGAGGGGACAGGCACCGTTGCCGCATCCCCCCGTGCGCCGCCGGTCGGACGCGGATCCCTAGCCGGGAACTGGGTGAAGAGAACGATGCAGTGACCCGACGCGCGCGCGGCTATCATGTCGCCTCTCGCTGCTGAGGAGACCCCATGCGCGCGCTGCTGCTGCTGTTTCTGATCCTGCTCGCCCCAGCCTGCGACGAGGGCAAAGCCCCGGCCGACTCCGGTGCGGACCTGCAAGACGGCGACGGCGACGGCGACGGCTACGACGTGCAGACCTGGTACTACGGCGGCACGACCATCGTGGACGCTGGCGGCGGCGACCAGGCCCTGCAGGCCGAGTAGTACGACGGCCTTGGGGGGCGACTACGAGGCCATGTTCGAGTTCCAGCTGTTCCAGTACGGGCAGGTCTCCATGGAGCTGACGACGCTCGTCCCCGACGACCAGGTCCGCGTCGCCGTCTACGACGAGGGCGGTGTTCTGCTGTACGAGGAGCTGGGGGTGTCGGGCAGCTACGCGTGGGAGGATCCCGAGGGGGCCATCCATCATGTCGTGGTGGAGGCGGCCACAGGGGCGTTGCTGACGGATGACGTGCTGTACGGGCCCTACCAGGAAGCCGGCGGTGAGGACAGCGGGGACTCCGGTGATAGCTCCCCGCCGGAAGATACGGGCGAACCTCCGCAGGAGGACTCGTGCGAGCCGCCGGAGGCTGGAGACAGCGACGAGACGGGGCTGGACGTGGAGTCGACCGATGCGTCTTCCTGCGGTTGCGGCGGAAGTGGCAAAGGAGCCCTGGCGTGGCTGCTGCTGCCGCTCTTGCTGGCGGGGATTCGGCTGGGGCGGAGCGAGTAGGCCGGCCACTCACCTGCTTCAGACCACCCCCACCCGCGCCACCGCGAACCTGGGCGCCAAGCCCGGCCGCTCCTTGACCGAAAACGCCACCTCGTAGCCGACGCCCTGCGCTACCTCGCAGCAGCGCGCATCCACGGCCCCGAAGGGCCAGGCCAGGCTGCGGCAGGGGCGCCCGGTCAGGGCTTCGATGGCGAGCTTGCTGCGCCGCAGTTCGGTCTCCCGGTTGGGATTGAGCACCATGTTGCGGTGCTCATCGCCGTGGGATCCGATCTCGAAGCCCATGGCGCACAGGCGCCGCAGCCCTTTCTCGTCCAGGTAGTGCTCCCCCGTGCGCACGCCGGCCCCGATGCGCTCGCCCAGCGCCTGGCAGAAGGCCTCGCGCCGCTGGGGCGAGGCGTGGGCGAAGTCCTTCTTGGCAGGACCGGTCAGGGCCTGGTGCCGCCCGGCGGGCGAGTCGAGCTCGAAGCCATAGCGGCGCCCGGCGAATTCCAGATCGAAGGAGCCCCGCGCCTGGTCCAGCAGGGCCCACAGGCGATTGGGCCAGGGAAACTCTCCCCCCCGCAGCGTCTGCAGGGCCGGGAAGAAGACCGCGGGCAGTCCCTTTTCGAGCAGTATTGGCGCGGCCACCCGCAGGTGGTTCAGGAAGCCGTCGTCGAGGCTCAGCAGCGCTCCCTCGCGTCCGGCCAGCCAGCCGTCCAGGTCCAGCACGGGCTCGCGGCTGGCTATTTCGTCCAGCAGCTCTGCGAAGCGCGCGCGCCCCAGCTCCCAGCCCAGCTCGGCCGAGGCCGTACGAGGCTGGTCGTCGGCGCTGACGCCGTGAAACATGTAGACGGTCATGGAGCCTCGCCTGTCAGCGCCCCCAGGTGCTCCAAGGCTTCCAGGGCCGGGGCCAGGTGGGGGTGGCGCAGGGCCTGCAGCAGCGGATCCGCGCCCAGGCGCTTCCAGGCCAGCAGCTCCAGGTCGCGGCGCAGGAAGCGCTGGGCCAGGGCGGCCTGGTAGCGCTCCCTGGCCCCGGCCGGATCGCCGCTGCGCTCGCAGGCCAGGGCGCGCAGCACGGTCAGCTCGGGCCCGGGCTCGGGGATGGGCTCTGCCAGGACATCGCGGAAGCGACCGGCCTTGAGCAGGTTCTTCAGCAGGTGGAAGAGGGGATAGCGGCTGGCCGGGGGATGCTCGCGCTGCATCTGGGCCGCCAGCTGGCGGTAGCGGGCCAGCTTGGTCTTCAGCGGTGGGCGCGAGCGGGAGCCGGACAAGTGGCGGTAGCGCAGGGCGGGCGCGCGCAGGCGGGCGAAGGGGCCCAGGGCGGCCAGCCGGCGACAGAGATCCCAGTCCTCGGCGATGGGCAGCTCGCGGAAGCCCTCCACCTGCTGAAAGGCCCGCCGGCGCACCAGCAGGGCGCCCAGACCGATGAAGGAGACGCGTGAGAGGGGTTGCCGCAGATCGCCCTCGGGCTGGCGGCAGGCCTGGGAGCGCAGCAGGCGCCGGCGCCCCTGCCGGTCGGCCAGGATGGTGTCGCCATAGGCCGCCACGCAGTCCCCCTGCCGCAGCGCCGCGAAGAGTGCGGGCAGGGCCTGCGCCTCCAGCAGATCGTCGGCGTCCAGGAAGAGCAACGTCTGGCCGCGGGCCAGGGCGGCGCCCCGGTTGCGGGCCGCGACCGGACCCGTGGGCCGCGCGGAGCGCAGCAGGCGGTCGCAGGGCAGGGCGCGGATGCGCTCCCGCTCTTTTTCGCAAGAGCCGTCATCCACCACCACCGTCTGCAGGCCCGCGGGCACGCTGGCCAGGGCCTGGGCCAGCAGCTCGGCCTGGTCGCGCACCGGGATGACGACGCTGATATCCATGGGCCCGCCTCAGCCGCGCAACGCAGCCAGCAGTGGCCGGCCGGCTGCGGCCAGCTGCTGGGGGTCGTGGGTGTCTTCGAGAAAGGGCAGGCAGCCCAGCAGCAGATCGCCCAGCAGGCGCCGCAGCTCGCGCTCGTTGTGGGCCGGGGAGGCGTCCTGCGCATCGGCCAGGCCCTGGATCAGCACCACGCCTGCCAGGTCCAGCCCCAGGTCGTGGGCCGCCCGTACCGTCAGCAGGGCCTGGTTCAGGCAGCCCAGCTTGTCGGGGACGGCGACGAGCACGGCCAAGCCCGCCTCGCGAGCCAGATCGGCGAAGCAGTAGTCGTCCGTGATGGGCACCATCAGCCCGCCCGCGCCCTCCACCAGCAGCGTGCGCTCGGGGGGCAGGCTGGCGATGCCCGCCGCGATGGCCGTCGGATCCGCGCTGGCGCCCTCCAGCCGTGCGGCGATGTTGGGGGACAAGGGCGCGGACAGGTGCAGCCGCGGCAGCTCGTCTTCCACGGTGCGCAGGGCGGCCAGGCGCTGGTTGTCGCTGTCGGGCTCGCCGGGCTCCACCCCCGACTCCACGGGTTTGTAGCAGCTGAGCTCGGCGCCCTCGGCGCCCAGGGCCGCGGCCAGGCAGGCCGTCAGCACGGTCTTGCCCACGCCCGTGTCCGTACCGCTCACCAGCAGGCGGCGGGCCGATCCGCGGCGCTGCAGCTGGGCGGTCTCTTGCAGGGCGGAGAAGCGTGGTTGGAAGGCCCGGGGGGCGCGGGGCGGGGCTAGGCGGCCCGAGCCCAGGTGCTGGTCCAGGGCGTAGGCCAGGCCGTCGACCAGGTAGTCCAGCTCATCGTCGCTGGACGCCAGCGGCGGCATCAGCACCACCACGTCCCCCAGGGGCCGGGCCAGGATGCCCGCCTGGCGGGCCGCCATGCAGATCTGGTGCCCGGTGCGCGCGGCGGCAGGGAAGGGCTCGCCGCTGCCACGGTCCTGCACCAGCTCGACGCCGCCCATCAGGCCCAGCAGGCGAATATCGCCTACGTGGGGGTGCTCGGCGAGGCGCTGCAGGCCCTGGCGCAGATAAGCGCCGGCCCGGCGCACGCGGTCCAGGAATCCCGGCTGCGCCACCTGCTCCAGGTTGGCCAGGGCCACGGCGCAGCCCAGAGGATTGCCGGTGTAGGTGTGGCCGTGGAAGAAGGTCTTGTAGGCGGCGTAGTCGTCCAGGAAGGCCTGGTAGACGGGCTCGCTGGCCAGGGTGGCCGCCAGAGGCAGGTAGCCGCCGGTCAGGCCCTTGGCCAGGGCCAGCAGGTCGGGCACCACGCCGGCCTGCTGGCAGGCGAAGAGCGTGCCGGTTCGGCCGAAGCCCGTGGCCACCTCGTCGGCCACCAACAGGACGCCGTGGCGCCGGGTGACCTCGCGGTAGCCGCGCAGCACCTCGGGCGGGTAGATCACCATGCCCCCGGCCCCCTGCACCAGGGGCTCCACCACCACCGCCGCCACCTGCTCGCCCTTTTCGGCCAGCAGCCGGTCCATGGCCAGCACGCACTCCAGATCGCAGCCCGGGTGCTGGCGCTGGAAGGGACAGCGGCGGCAGTTGGGGGAAGGGGCGAAGTCGCACTGGAAGAGCAGGGGCGAGAAGATGGAGTGGAAGAGGGAGATGCCCCCTACGCTCACCGAACCCAGGGTGTCGCCGTGGTAGCCGTCCCGCAGCGCCACGTAGCGACTGCGCTGCTCGCCGCTGGCCCCCAGGTGGCGGTGGTATTGGAAGGCCATCTTGAGGGCCACCTCCACCGCCGTGGAGCCATTGTCCGAGTAGAAAACCCGCTCCAGACCCGCTGGCGTCAGGCTGGCCAGCCGCTGGGCCAGCAGCGCAGCCGGCTGGTTGCCGATGCCCAGCAGGGTGGAGTGGGCCAGCTTGCCCACCTGCCGGCGCAGGGCCGCGTTCAGCTGCGGCTGGTTGTGGCCGTGCACGTTGACCCACAGCGACGAGGTGGCGTCGAACCAGCGGCGGCCCTGCTCGTCCTCCAGGAACCTGCCCAGCGCGCGGGTGATGATCAGGTTCTCTTCCGGCGCGAAGTCGCGCATCTGGGTGAAGGGATGCCAGACGTGGCGCAGGTCGAGCTCACTCAGGTCAGCCATCGGTTTCCTCGCAAGACGGTCTTCGCCACCAGCTCCGCGCAGCGGTCCAGGTCCTGGGGGCGGTGGGCCGCCGAGAGGGAGAAGCGCAGGCGCGCGGCACCGCGCGCCACGGTGGGGTAGCGTATTCCGCGGCAGAAGATGCCCTGCTCTTGCAGGGCGGCGGCGGCCCCCATGGTGCGCGCCTCGTCCCCCAAGATCACGGGCACGATGTGGCTGTCGCTGGCACCGATGTCGCAGCCGGCCGCCCGCAGCGCCTGGCGGAAGCGCTCGCCGTTGTCTCTCAGCCTGGCCCGCAGCTGCTGGCCCTCTTCGGACGTGATGATGTCCAGGGCGGCCTCCACGGCCGCCACGACGGCCGGGGGCAGCGCGGTGGTGTACAGCTGGGTGCGGGCCTGGCTGCGCAGCAGCTCGATGGCCGGTCGGGGTCCGGCCAGGGCCGCGCCCAGGACGCCCAGGGCCTTGCCGAAGGTGACCAGCTGCAGGTCCGCTCGGCCGCTGCCCCGGCCCCCGGGACCCAGGCAACCGAAGCCGTGGGCGTCGTCGAGGTAGAGCAGCAGGCCGTGGCGAGCGCAGAGCTGGCCCAGGGCAGCGCAGCTGGCGCGGTCGCCGTCCATGCTGAAGACGCCCTCGCTGACCACCAGGCCGACGCGGTCCGCGGGCAGCGGGCCGGCCTGCAGGATGCAGCGCTCCAGCGCAGCCGCGTCGCCGTGGGCGTAGATGGCCGTGCGCGCCGGACAGAGGCGGCAGCCATCGATGATGCTGGCGTGGTTGAGGGCGTCGGAAAAGACCAAGCCTCCGGCTTCGCTCAGCGCGGGCAGGGCGCCGGTGTTGGCGTGGTAGCCGGAGGCGAAGACCAGGCAGTCCTGCTGGCCAAGGTAGCCGGCCAGCCTGGCCTCCAGGCGCCCCAGCGCGGGGTGGCTGCCGGAGAGCAGCCGCGAGCCGCCCGAACCGGCTCCCGCGTCCAGGGCGGCCTGGGCGCTGGCCTGTGCCAGCGCGGGGTGCCGAGCCAGGCCCAGGTAGTCGTTGGAGCAGAAATCCAGCAGCTCGCGCCCCGCCACCCTGGTTCGGCCATCCCCCAGGGCCTGGCTGTCGCAGGGCTGGCGGATCAGCGCCCGGCGGCTGAGCTCCTTCAGCCGCGTCTTCAGACGCTCCAGGGGCTCGTGGGATGCCATCGTGCCGACCTCAGACGCGCGGGTCGCTGGGGCCGGCCGGCTCCAGGCCGCAGGCCGCCACCAGGGCCAGGTCTTCGGCGGCGCTGCGCCCGCTGGTGGTCAGGTAGTCGCCGATCAGCAGGCCATTGGCGCCGGCGAAGAAGACCATGGCCTGCAACTGCCCCAGCACCCGCTCGCGGCCACCCGCCACCACGATGTCGCGGCGCGGCATCATCAGGCGGGCCAGGGCCAGGATCTTCAGGCCCTGCACCGGCTCCAGCAGCGGCTGCTCGCCCAGGGGCGTGCCCGCGATGGGGTTGAGGAAGTTGATGGGCACGCTGTCGATGTCCAGGCCGGCCAGCTCCGCCAGCAGCTCGATGCGCTGGTCCCAGGTCTCACCCAGGCCGAAGATGCCGCCGCAGCAGACCCGCAGCCCGGCAGCCTTGGCGGCGTGCACGGCCGCCAGGTTCTCGTCGTAGCTGCGGGTGCTGACGATCTGCGGATAGTGGGAGCGGGCCGTCTCCAGGTTGTGGTGGAAGCTGACCAGTCCCGCTTGTCGCAGCTGGACCAGCTGGTCCTGGTCGAGGGCGCCCAGCGAGGCGCAGCTGTCCAGGCCCAGCTGGCGCACCTGGCCCAGGGCCTGGGTGATGCGCACCAGCTCACGGCTGGTGGCGGCGCGGCCGCTGGTGACGATGCTGAACTCGCGGGCGCCGGCCTGGGAGGCCCTGGCCGCGGCCTTCACCAGGCGCTCGTTCTCCAGCAGGGGGTAGGTCTGGGGGCGTTCCTCCGCGACGCGGCTCTGGGCGCAGAAGGCGCAGTCCTGGCTGCAGAGGCCGCTCTTGGCGTTGACGATGCCGCATAGACGAACCTGCTTGCCCTTGAAGCGCTCGCGCACGCTGTTGGCGGCGGCCAGCAACTCCATCACCTGCGCCCCCTCGGTTCGGGCCAGAACCGCCGCCAGCACGGCGTCGATGCCGTGGCCGGTCCGCTCGATCCGCTGGCGGGCGGCTTCGATGTGGGTCTGGGCTTCCATGGCTGCTTCCTGCGGGGGGCTGGCGCCGCGGGGCAGAGAGGTATCACGGCGAGCGGGGTGGGCCATGGCAGGGCCGCTTCTCGGCGGGTATCCTCCTGAAGCGAGCTGCGCCGCGCAACTCCCTTTCTCCCTGCTGGAGTCGCCATGAACCTCCGTCCGCTGTCCGTCTCGCTCGGCATCGCCTGCGGCCTGCTGCTGTTCGCCAAGGCCTGCCGAAGCGGTGGCATCGGGCAGGCTCCGGCCACGGACAGCGGCGCGGGCGACATGCAGGCCGGCGACAGCCCCCCCACCGGCGAGGACAGCACCCCCCCCAGCGGGGACAGCGGCGGGCAAGAGACCGACACCCCCGACACCGGCCCTGCCCCGCCCGAGGAGATCCGCTTCAGCTTCGCGGTGATCGCCGATCCGCATGTCTCCGGCCCGGGAGACTACGCCGAGCGCCTGGTCAGGGCCGTGGACTGGATCAACGCCGCGCAGGTGGATCCTCCCATCGAGCTGGTGCTCGTCATAGGCGACATCTGCTGGGACCAGGGCATGGAGCTGGCCAAGCAGGCCCTGGACGCGCTGCAGGTGACCTACGTGCCCGTCATAGGCGACAACGAGGTGGAGTACGGCAGCGAAGAGGCCTACGCCAGCACCTTCGAGCCCCAGTACCAGCTGCTGGCCGGCACGCTGGACAACTGGTCCAAGGCTCCGCTGCCGGTCTGGAACCCGGAGCACGAGACGCAGAGCTGGATCCACAATTTCTCTTTCGACCACCGCGGGCTGCGCTTCGTGGGCCTGGACTGGACCACGCGCAGCCTTGACTCGGCAGATGCCAACAGCGCGGATCTGCACGATTTCGAGGGCGGCAGCATGCCCTGGTTCCAGCAGGCCGTGGCCGAAGCCGCCCACGGCCCGCAGGAGCGCATCGTGCTGCTGTCGCACCACCCCATGGTCCTGAGCGGGGGCGGCTTCGACGCGGAGGAGATGGCCCAGGTCGAGGCCGTCACCGCTGAGCACGCCGGCTTCGTCTACGCCAACTTCGGCGGCCACTACCACCTGGACGTCGAGCTCGTGGTCAAGGAGGGCGGCTACGAGGTCTTCGTGACCGACGCCATCTGCGACGACGAGATCACCGTCCGGCTGGTGCGTGTGGAGGGCGACGAGCAGGCGGTCAGCTACTCCCACGAGCTGGTGCTGGTGAAGTAGCGGATCCTGCGCCTACTCCCCGGCGCAGCTGGCATCGCAGCCGTCGATGTCGCCCAGCACGTTGTCCGTCACCGTGTTGTCGCAGCTGTCGAAGGCGGTGCCGCTGCAGCTCATGCCGTAGGCCTGGTTGCCTGTGATCTCATTGCCCGTGACCGTGGCGATGGCGCTCTGCAGCACCAGGCCTGAGCCGGTGTTGTCCGACAGCACGCTGTCCGTCAGCTCCAGTCCGCCCCCGGAGATGGTCATGCCCGCGCCGCCGTTTGCGCTGCTGTCGCTGGCGGTGATGGAGAGATCGCTTGAGCTGGCGTACAGCCCGTCGCTGCCGTTGGCGGACAAGTCCAGCTCCTCCAGCTCACCCGTGGTGCCGTACAGGTAGGCGCCGTAGGAGCCCGATCCGCTGATGGCAGCATCCGCGATGACGATGTCATCGAGGTCGTAGAGGTACATGCCGTAGCTGGGCGCGTCGGTGATGGTCAGCCCGCTGATGTCGAATACGTTGACGTCCACGCTGTTGTAGCGGTACAGCTCCATGCCGTGGCCGTAGCCCGGAGACTCGATCAGCAGGTCGTCGGCGGTGAACTCCACGGCCGAGCTGCTCCAGTACAGGTAGATGGGGCTGTAGTAGGTCATGCCGGTGGAGACGTTGCGGAAGCTGACGTCGTCCAGCTCGATGCTGGCGTCGTAGCCGCGCACCGGATGCGACACCGAGTCCTCCACCAGCACATCTTCCAGCAGCATGGTCGCATACGACATGTAGAAGCCGTAGTAGGTGCTGGAGTAGGTGGTGGAGCTGTAGAGCTTGCCCTTCAGCCAGTACTCGTAGCTGGTTTCACTCAGCCCGCCGTTGCGGGCCTCCAGCCCCGAGACCTCCACCTCGGCGGCGTTGGTGGTGTCGTAGTAGTAGGAGGCGTAGACCAGGTAGCCACCCCAGCCGTCCACGCTGTTGTCCTCGAAGACCACCGCGTCGTTGGCCTTCTCATAGACGGTCAGAATGGAGCCGTTGTAGTCCTGGAAGCTGTTGTCGCGGATCTCGGCATCGGCCCACAGCAGCGTGATGGCGTCGCCACCGTCCGCGAAGCTGTTCTCGTAGGCCACCAGCGAGCCACCGTTGCTGATGATGTCCGTGCCGCGGTCGAAGTAGACGTACTTGTAGCCGTATTTTTCGGTGTAGTCGTAGACGACCTCGCCCAGGTCGTTGTCGCTGAAGCTGTTGCCCTGCAGCACGGCGCCCGCGCTCTCGTAGAGCCAGACCGCGGCCAGGTCGCCCGAGACGCTGTTGACGAAGCTGTTGCCGGACAGCTGCGTGGCGCTCTGCAGATCGATGTAGCTGGAGAAGCTGTTGCCCGAGAAGCTGGCCCCTTGCACGTCCGCGTTGGCGAGCGTGGCCGAGATGCCCCAGCCCTCGTTGTCGATCAAGGAACCACCGGTCCAGGTCAGCGTGCTCTCGTAGGCCACGAAGGCCCCCGGATTGACCACGTCGTACTCGGGCCCCCCCTGCTCGTCGATGTTGCGCAGCCCCGAGATGTGCACGTCGTCTGCGGTGATGTCCAGGTCGTAGGCCCACACGCCGACGCGCCCATTTTCCCGCATGGTGACGCTCTCCAGCAACAGCGCGCCCGCGCCGCTGTCGTAGCTGGACAGGTGCATGCCGAAGTCGTTGTAGCCATTGATGGTGCTGTTGCGGATGGTGATGTCGTTGCCCTGCGCCAGCACACCCACCGAGCTGGGGTTGTTGGTGTTCAGCGAGTAGTTCCCCACCACCTCCGGGTCGCCCGAGACCTCCAGGCCCTCGGCCAGCAAGGTGCCGCCAGCCGGGGCCACGTAGTAGACGCCGAACTCGGTGGCGTCCACGATGCGCACGTCGGTCAGGCTCAGATCGCCGTAGGCCTGGAAGATGCCGTACTGGCCGCCCCGGATCTGGTCGCCGTCCATGGTGACGGGGCCGGAGTTGGCGGCGTAGACGGAGAGAATCTCATTGTCGGCGAAGCTGTTGCCTGACAGGGCGATGCCCCCGCCCTCGTCTCCGAAGATGGGGAAGCCGTCGTCCACCGAGCCATCGCCGTGGTCGGTGTAGAGCGTGCCCGTGAAGCTGCTGCCCTGCACCGCGATCTCGGCGCCGGCCTCGGCCTTGACGCCAAAGGAGATGTTGCCCGTGAACACGCTGTCCAACACCGTGACCTGGCCGCCATCCGCCAGCACGGCGCCCCACTCGTTGGCCTCGAAGAGGCTGTCGGAGATGGTCACCTGCGCGTCTTCGCAGGAGATGCCGTAGTTGGCCACGGCGTTGGCGTGGATGTCCGTCAGGGTCACGTTCTGGGCCGCCTCCACCTCGATGCCCGAGCGGGTGGAAGTGATGCCCACGCCGTTCAGCCCTACGCCGGACAGGCTGCTGGCGCCCTCTGCCGGCTCGATGCTGAAGGCCGCCTGGTTGGTGGGAGCGTTCCACAGGGTCAGCGCGCTGCCGGCGCCCACGATGCTGACCGCCTTGCTCACCACCACCGCCTCCTCGTACTCCCCCTCGCAGAGCTCGATTGTGGCGCCTTCCTCGGCCACGTCGATGGCGTCGTTGAGCCACTTGTAGCCGCCCTCGCCGTCCACCGTGATGCAGCCCTCCTCGTAGGCTATCGGCTCGGCTGTGTCGCCTCCGGTGTCGGTGTCGGACCCGGTGTCTTCGGGCTTCTCGTCTTTGTCGCAGGCTGCGGCCAGCAGCAGGGGGAGCAGGAGGTGAGGTTTCATCGTTCTCTTCTCGCGCAGGGGACGGAAGCCACGCTACTTGGAAATTCGCAGGGGCGCAATGCGCAGGGGATGCGTCGCGGTCGGGGAGGGGTGCGGTCGCGCAGGGGCAGCGCTCAGACGCCGGATTGCATGAGCGGCCCCCGGGCATGCGCTAAGAGGACCGCCCTGCACGCTGTCTGAGGAATGCCATGGAATACCGTTGCCTCCGTCCCATAGGTTTCGACACCGACCGCTACCTGGCCGTGCAGTCCCAGGCCATCCTGGACCGCGTCGAGCGGGCGGGCAGCAAGCTCTACCTGGAGGTGGGTGGCAAGCTGCTGTTCGACTACCACGCCGCGCGCGTGCTGCCCGGCTTCGATCCCAATGCCAAGCTGAAGTCCCTGCTGCGCCTGCGCGACCGCCTGGAGGTGCTCTTTGCCGTCAACGCCCGTGACCTGCAGGCCGGGCGCATCCGCGGCGATTTCGGCATGTCCTACTACCAGGCCACCCTGCGTACCCTGGACGATCTGCGTCAGTTCGGCCTGTCCGTCTCGGCGGTGGTGATCACCCGCTTCGAGGGGCAGTCGGCCGCCTTGATGCTGCAGCGTAGGCTGGAGCAGCGCGGCATGCGAGTCTTCTTGCACGGCAACGTGGCGGGCTACCCGCACGACCCGGACCTGGTGGCCAGCGTGCAGGGCTTTGGGCGCAACGCCTACATCCCCACCGAGCAGCCCATCGTGGTGGTGGCGGGAGCGGGACCCGGCAGCGGCAAGATCGAGACCGCGCTGCAGCAGATCTGGCACGACTGCGAGGCGGGACGGGTGAGCGGCTTCGCCAAGTGGGAGACCTTCCCGGTCTGGGACCTGCCCCTGGAGCACCCCTTGAACATGGCCTACGAGGCGGCCACCGCCGACCTGCAGGACGTGAACATGATCGATCCCTTCCACCTGGAGGCCTACGGGGTCGAGGTCACCAACTACAACCGCGACGTGGAGCATTTCGCGGTGCTGCAGGCGCTGCTGGGGCGCATCCTGGCCGCGGGCGGCGAGCTGCCCACCTACCGCTCCCCCACCGATATGTGCGTCAACCGCGTCTCCCATGGCATCGTGGACGACGCGGTGGTGCGCGAGGCCTCCTGCCAGGAGATCATCCGTCGCTTCCTGCGCTATCGCTGGGAGCGCACCGTCGGCGCAGAGCGGGAAGCCACCGTGGAGCGGGCCCGCGGCCTGATGGAGGCGGTGGGCATGACCGTGGAGGATCGGCCCAGCGTGCCGCCCGCTCGCCGCGCGGCGCAGCAGGCGGAGAGCGAGCCCGGCAAGGGCTACCGCGGCACCTTCTGCGGTGCGGCGTTGGAGACGCCCGATGGCGAGCTGGTCAGCGGCAAGAACTCGGCCATGGTCTACTCCACCACCGCGGCCGTGATCAACACGGTCAAGCGGCTGGCTGGAGTGCAGGACGACCTGCAGCTGCTGACGCCCACGGCCATCCAGCACCTGGTACGGCTCAAGAACGACTTGCTGGGACAGTCCAGCGAGTGCCTGGACATCAGCGAGGCCTTGACCGCGCTGTCCATCAGCGCCTCCTACAACCCGGCGGCCCAGCGCTGCTTCGAGAAGCTGCCGGCGCTGCGCCAGTGCGACATGCACATGACCCACCTGCCCTCGGACAGCGATCAACGCGTGCTGCGTCAGCTGGGGATCATGTTCACCACGGATGCGCGGCTGACGCCGGGGGATCGACTCTTCCGTTGAGCCGCCGGGGAGGCCGGCCGGCGGCGCCCCGGATACCGTGGGACGTCTAGGTGATGTGCGGATAGGTCTTGACGCAGGGAAGGAGAGTGCGCTTGGCATCCGTGGAAGAACGCTACCTGCACCTCCTCCGACGCATCCCTCGAAGCCAAGAAGAGGACCTCTTGTCGGGGATCGCCGAGCTCGGCGCCGAGCTGGCGCGCTCCGGCTGCGGCGCCTCCCAGCTGCTGGATCTCCACCAGCGGAGCCTTGCCCAGCTCGAAGACCAGGCGATCGAGGCCGCAGGCGCCCTCGGGCATGCGCCGCTGGGAGCGCTCCTCGACGGCCACGACCAAGCCTTGAAGATCGCGAGCGCCGCGCAGGAGGCCTCCCGCAGCGGAGAGCCCGCCATCGCCTCCATCGTCAACTACATGCTCTTCGGCGAGATCGACGACGCCCAGACCGAGATGCGGGTCCTCGAGGCTTGCCTGGCCGCCACCGACAGCGCCTACGGCATGATCGGCGTGATCAACGAGCACGGCAGGTACGACACCACGTCCTACTCAGGGAGGACCTTGCATGACTGCGCCTTCCCCGACGCTCTGAAGTGGGAGCTGTCCACCGGGATGCCCATACGCGGCGTGTGGGGCTGGCCCATGCTCCACGGAGAGTCGCTGATCTGCAACGATCTCGACGCGCACCCCGACCACGTCGGCCAACCAGAGGGGCATGTGCCGATCCGCAGCTTCCTGGGCGTCCCGCTGGTGAGGAACGGTGAGGTGACGGGCATGGTGGCCGTGGCCAACAAGCCGGGGGGGTACGGAGCGTCGGACCGCGAGACCCTCCGTCGCCTGGCCGCGGTGATGACCGTCAGCCGTCAGCATCGCGAGGCCCTGGCGCGGGCGGAGACGACCAGCACGGAGCTGGAGCAGGCCAACGCCGAGCTGGCGCACGAGGTGTCCGAGCGAAAGCTCGCCGAGGAGAAGTACCGCCTGCTGGCCGACAACCTCCACGACGTGCTCTGGAGCATGAACCTGCAGCGGCGCTTCACCTTCGTGAGCCCTTCGGTGCAGGCCATGTTGGGCTACACCCCCGAGGAGTTCACCAGGCTGGGGCTGCAGGACATCCTGACTACCAGCTCCTTGGCTCGAGCCAGCGCGGCCATGGACGCCCTCGTCCCGGGGTCCGCGAAGGTGGAGGAGGTCCAGTTCGTGCGCAAGGACGGCTCCAGGGGCTGGGGCGAGGTCACGGGCCACTTGCTCATGGATGGGCAGGGGCGACCAGTGGGGATCTCCGGCCTCACGCGGGACATCACCGCCCGGCACAGAGTCGAGGAAGTGGCCAGGATGGACGAAGAGCGCCTGTCCGCCCTGCTGGCCCTCTCCCAATGGGGCAACGCCACCGAGCAGGAGCTGGCGGAGCATGCCCTGGAGGAGTGCGTACGGCTCACGCGCAGCGAGGTGGGCTACCTGCACTTCTACCATCAGGAGACCCAGGCGCTCCGGCTGTGGATGTGGTCGCGCGCGGTGCACGCCATATGCTGTGCCCAGGGGGTGGCCAACTACCCCCTGGAGTCCGCGGGCGTCTGGGCCGACGCCGTTCGCCAGCGTAAGCCCGCCATGCACAACGACTATCCGAACCTGTCCGCCAAGCGGGGCCTGCCAGCGGGTCACTTCCCGCTGCGGCGACATCTGAGCGTCCCGGTGCTGGACGGCGAGCGGATCGTGGCGGTGCTGAGCGTGGCCAACAAGGACGAACCCTACGACCAGGCCGATGCGCGCCAGCTGATGCTCTTCTCCGACGCCATGTGGCGCATCGTCAAGCAGCGTCGTCACGAGGAGGAGCTGCGCCGGGCGAAGGAGGCCGCCGACGCAGCCAGCCGCGCCAAGGGGCAGTTCCTGGCAAATGTGAGCCACGAGATACGTACGCCCATGAACGCCATCCTCGGTCTGGGCCACCTGCTGCAGCGCACAGATCTCGATCAGCGCCAACGCGACTACGTCGCCAAGTCCGCGACCGCGGCCCGTAGCCTGCTGGGGCTGGTGGACGGCCTGCTGGACCTCTCCAAGATCGAGGCCGGCCGGCTGGAACTGGAGTCCGTACCCTTCGACCTGGACCAAGTGCTGGGGGACCTGGGGCAGCTGCTGATCCTCAGAGCCTCCGAGAAGGGCCTGGAGTTGGTCCTGGATGCGGGGCCCGAAGTGCCCCGCACGCTCTCCGGCGATCCCTTTCGTCTGGGCCAGGTGCTCACCAACCTGGTGGGCAACGCCATCAAGTTCACCGACAGGGGCGAGGTGGTCGTCTCGGTGCTGCCCGAGCAGGTGGGCCCGAGCGTGCCACGCTGCGCTTCTCGGTGCGCGACACCGGCATCGGGCTCTCCGAGGCGGAGCAGGCCCAGCTCTTCGAGGCCTTCAGCCAGGCTGACGCCTCCACCACGCGCAGGTACGGGGGCACAGGGCTGGGGCTCTCCATCTCGCGCAGGCTGGTGCGGATGATGGGCGGCGAGCTCAAGGTGCGGAGCGAGCCCGGTCGTGGCAGCAGCTTCTCCTTCTCGCTCTCCTTCCCTCGTCCGACGGGCGAGAGCGAGGCGCTGCATCGAAACGCGCCGCTGCTCTCAGGCCTGCGCGTGCTCGCGGCGGACGACAACGAGCGTGTCCTGAGCGCTGTCCGCAGGTGCCTGGAACCCATCGTGGGCAGGGTAGACCTGTGCGCATCGGCCGAGGAGGCCCTGGTCATGACGCGGCGCGCCGCAGCCGAGCAGCAGCCCTACGATCTGCTGCTGATGGACTGGAAGCTGGGGGGCATGAACGGCATCGAGGGGGCGCGCAGGATCAGGGAAGAAGAGGCGATTTCGCACCAACCGCGCATCGTCCTGGTGACGGGCAGCGACCAGCGGGACGTGCACGCCGGGGCTGGGGCCGTCGAGGTGGACGCCGAGGTCGCCAAGCCGCTGACGCACTCCACCCTGGTTGACTGCCTGATGGACGTGGTGGGCGGAAGAGGAGAGGGCGAGGAGGCGGGCCTGGTCGCGGCCCGGGAGCCGGATCTGCAGGATGCAAGAGTCCTGTTGGTGGAGGACAACGAGATCAACCAGCAGGTGGCGGCCGAGATCTTGCGGGGCTTCGGCACGCAGGTCACTGTCGCCAGCAGCGGCGAGGAAGCCCTGCGCCAGCTCCAGGCGGCCGGCGCTGATGCCTTCCACCTGGTGCTCATGGACCTGCAGATGCCAGGCATGGGTGGTTTCCGGACCACCGCGGCCATCCGCGAGGATCCACGCCTGGCCGGCTTGCCCATCGTGGCCGTGACCGCCGATGCCCTGCCCGCCGTGAAGCAGCGCTGCCTGGACATGGGCATGGCGGGTTTCTTGCCCAAGCCGGTGAACGTGCAGCGCTTGCAGCAGATGATCGCCCGTTGGGCTGGGAATTCCCAAAGCGCAGGATCGCCATGGAATCCGGGCGAGCCGGATGCCGCGAATCCGCCAGCCAGCCTGGACGCGGAAGCCGGACTGGAGCGGGTGGGCGGCAACCGCGCGCTCTACCTGCGCTTGCTGGGCTCGTTCGAGGAGCGCTATTCCAGCGCCGCGGACCGGGCCCGAGAAGCCCTCGATGGAGAGCACCGGGAGGAAGCCCGGCTGCTGGTGCACAAGCTCAAGGGCGTGGCTGGCAACCTGGGTGCCAACGGAGTCCAGGCGGCCGCAGCGGGCCTGCTACGGTCCTTGGACACGGGTGACGGGCAGGCCGAGGCAGGCCTGCAGCAGCTCCAGGCCGCCCTGCGGATGGCCATGAGCGCGTTCGGGACCTTCAGGGGCGAGGAGTAGCCGCAGATGGCGAAGCTCGACGACGAGAAAGAGAGAGCCACCGTTCTGGTGGCGGACGACGAGGAGATCAACCGGCTGATCCTCAGGGAGCTGCTGCAGGGCGCGGGACATCGCGTGTTGGAGGCGGCCGACGGGGAGGCGGCCCTGACCGCCGTCGCGGAGGGGGGCGTGGACCTCGTGCTGCTGGACGTGGTGATGCCGGGCATGGACGGTGTGGAGACCTGCAAGCGCATCCGCGAGGAGTTGGACGACCTGGTGCTGCCCGTGGTCTTCGTCACCTCCCTCGACGATCGGGCTTCGAGGGTTCGCGGCAAGGCTGCGGGCGGGGATGATTTCCTCACCAAGCCCGTCGACGCCATCGAGTTGATGGCCAGGGTGGGCAACCTGCTGCGCGTCAAGGCCTACCACGACCTGCGCGCCCGCCAGCAGGAGCTGCTCGAGGCGGAGCTGGCTCGCACCAGGGAGCAGCTGCTGCGGGCGGACCGCCTGGCCACCCTGGGTACCCTGGCCGCCGGTGTCGGCCACGAGCTGGCCAACATCGCCGCCGTCCAGATGGCCACGCTGGACGCCATGGCGATGGACATCGCGGATGGCCTGCCCCAGAACCCGGGCGACACGAAGGCCCTGCGTACCGTGGGCACGCACATCACCACCCACGCCAGGCACCTGCTCGACTACGGGCGGCCAGGTCCGGACCACGCAGAGCCCATGAACCTGTGCGGGGTGGTCAACCAGACCCTCGAGATGCTCCGGGTGTCGACCAAGACCAAGTACGTCTCGGTGTTTGCCTCCCTCCCCCCCGAACCGGTGGAGGTGACGGTGAACCGCACGCGCATCGAGCAGGTGCTGGTGAACCTGGTGGGCAACGCCGTCGATGCTCTCTCGGACGCCGCGCACGGTGAGCCCCGGGTGACGGTGGGCGTGGAGCCCCCGGGCCACGCCGAGCGCGTCAGCTGTTGGGTGGCGGACAACGGGTGCGGGATCCCTGCGGACAGGCTTGAGATGATCTTCGAGCCCTACTTCACCACGAAGGCGCCGGGCAGGGGCACTGGCCTCGGGCTGCCGGTGATCCGGAACATCATCCAGTCCTACGGTGGGGAGGTCTCTGTGACGAGCGAGGAGGGCAGAGGCACGCGCATCAGCTTCGACCTGCCCCGCGATCCCCCCGCCTCCTCTGCAGCTCACGATCCATCATCCCCTGCAGCGTGCCCACCACCTGCCAGTAGACCTCGCTGACCTTCTCCTCGTCCTCGGCGTCCTCTGGCCCGTAGGCTGACAGGTCGATGGGCGGCCCCACCTCGACGTAGACCTTGGTGGGCAGCGGCAGGTGGAAGATGGGTCCGAAGCCGATGCCCCAGGGCAGGCCGATGAAGATGGGCCAGGACTCGCTGCGCAGCCAGCGCTTGGCGCCCAGCAGCTTGGAGATGCGCGCACCTCGTCGCAACACGTAGAAGGCCTCGTGGCCCCCCAGGCACATCAGGGGCACGATGTCCACGCCGTGCCTGAAAGCGAGCCGCACGAAGCCCTTGTGGCCGCCGAAGTCCACACGGTGGCGCTCGGACCAGGGCCGGAAGGACTCCCAGTTGCCGCCGGGCCAGACCGCCACCTTGCGGCCGGCCGCGAAGATGCGCTGGGCGTTTTCATGGCTGGCCCGCACGGCTCCCAGCATGGCCAGCAGGTTGTTCAAGCCCGGCAGCTTCCAGAGCGCGTCGTGGCCCAGGCTGTGGATGTCCGTGCTGCGGCCGCGCTGCTCGTAGTACGACTTGCCGAAGAAGAAGGGCTCCATGAACGTGATGCCGGCGTTGTGGTTGCCCACGATCAAAGCCTTGCCTTCGGGCACGTGCTCGACGCCGCGTACCTCGGCCCGGAAGTAGCGCTCCAGGATCTTCAGCCCTGGCAGGACCAGGTCCAAGAGGTCGTCGTCCATGTCCCGCAGCGCATCGGGATCAAGGGGCGGGCCGGCCAGCTTGCGGACAAGTTTGCGCAGGCGGGGCATGGATGGCTCCTGGGTCGGGACAGCGGCGAGGCTAACCCACAGGCCAGTCAGCGCGCATTCAACAGCGGCCCCAGGCCCGCCTCCTTGCGCGCGATGGAGCGGCCGTCGGGTCGCACCACCTCGATGCCGCGGAAGTAGCCCCGGCAGACCCATAGCTCGGTGCGCGTGATCCACGGCCACTCCACGGGCGCCCTGTCTGAGACCTCGCGACCCAGGGCGCGCATGCGTTCGGCCCAGCTGTGGTCGTACAGCAGCAGGGCCACGCGGCGCACGCCCTGCCCCTTGAGGAAGGCCGCCATGGCGCGCAGCTCGGTGGGCTTGGTGTTGGTGCCCGGTACGAGCAGGACGCGCGGCACCAGGTCCAGCTCGCCCTTGCGCGCCCGGCGCTGCAGGATGACGAAGTTCTCCAGGATGCGCTGGTTGTCTGTGCCGCAGTGGTGCGCATGCCGCTTGGCGTCCAGGAACTTGAGGTCGAAGAAGATCGTGCTGATCCATGGCAGCAGCTTGGCCTCGAACTCGGCCAGGTCGAAGTGGCCGCAGGTCTGCAGTAGCACGTGGGCGCCACGGCTGCGCAACAGGCGCGCCAGCTCGGCCGCCTCCTCCATGGCGTAGGTGGGCTCGCCGCCGGTCAGCGTCACGCCACCGCCCGAGATGCGCCAGAAGGGCAAGTCGCTGCAGATCTCGTTGGCCAGGGCCGGCGCGTCCAGGGGTTCCCCCAGGCGGGTCAGCGCAGCGTGGGGACAGGCGTCCACGCAGGCGTAGCAGCCCGTGCAGCGCTGATGGTCCACGGCGGGCCAATGGCTGGTGTCCACGGCGTCTTCGGGACAGACCCCGGCGCACTGGCTGCAGGACTGGCAGAGGCTGGCGTCGAAGGCCACCTCCGGACCCGGGCGCTGGCTCTCGGGCGCATTGCACCAGGCGCAACGCAGCGGACAGCCCTTGAAGAAGACCGCGGTGCGGATGCCGTGGCCTTCATCCAGCGTGTTCGGCCTGACCTGGTGGATCCATGCGGGTGCCATGGCACCCAGTATGCCTCATGCGCGACCCAGCGCGCAGCGTGGCGCCGCTACTTTCGCACGAAGGTCATCTTCTCGTCGGGCTCGGCGTCCTCCACGATCACCAGGGTCGTCTCGTCCTGCAGGGTGACGGTGTTGGCGCTCTCGGTGCCGTCATCTTCCTTGGTGGTGATCTTGACCACCTTGTCGGTCTCGGAGGTGATGGTGTAGCTGGCCACGGTCTTCTGGTCGCCGAAGGCCATGGCGATCTTGTCAGCGGTGACCGTCAGGGTGGCGTTCTCCATCTGCTCCAGCATGGCGGCCATCTCGGCGATCTTGGGATCGTTGGGATCGTCGGCCTTGGCCATCATCACCATGGCCACCATCATGCCCTCTTCTTCGGAGAGACTGGCCGCCTTGATATCCTCTTCCGTGGGCGCGGGATCCTTAAGCGCCAGCCTCATCACATCCATCTGCTTCTGCTCTTCCGGGCCCAGCACGATCTTGTACTCGCCCCGCATCTTCTCGGACGCCTTCTTGGGCGCCTGCTTCTCGACTTTGGCGGGCTCGGCGGCCTGGTCGGTGGGCGCGGTGCCGCCGCAGGCGGCGAGCAGCAGGGCGCAGAATCCTATTTCGATCTTGGTCATGTCGCGGTGCCTCCACGTGTGAGCGGCCGGCGCCGTAACCCGAGCCCTTTGCGGGCACAAGAATCGGCGGCTCCTTCAAGGTGGCCGACGCCATGATGGACCAGGGCCTGGTCTGATCCGGCGGCTATGGCTGCATCGAACAACCCGGGCGGTCGACGCGATATGGGTTGCCCATATTCTCCAATATGGGTATCATGGGTCTATGAAGACGACCGTGGACATCGCCGACGATCTGTACGCCCGCATGAAGCGCATGTCGCGCCAGACGGGTCGGCCGATGCGCATGATCATCGAGGATGGCCTGCGGAGCGTGCTGGATGCTGGCGATGTGCAGGCTTGGCGCCTAACTGATCGCAGCGTCGGGGAGCCTGGCGATCCCAACCCGCTGGAGAGCCTGTCCTGGCAGGATCTCCGCGACGAGATCTACCCGGTTCGCTGATGCTGGCGCTGGACACCAACATCCTGGTGTACGCCCACCGGCGCGAGGTCGACGAGCATGAACGCGCCGCCGACGTCGTGCGTCGTCTGGCCGAGGGCCGGGCGCCCTGGGCGATACCGTGGCCCTGCATCTACGAGTTCCACAGCGTGGTCACCAACCCACGTATCTGGAGACACGCCGCGAGCTCGCCCGACCAGGCTTGGGAACAGGTGAAGGCGTGGTGCGGCTCGCCCACCATCCGGCTGCTCAGCGAGGTGGATGGGTCCGTCGAGCTGTTCGGGCGTTTCGCCAAGCGGCCCCGAGTACGGGGTGGTGTGATCCACGATGCCCGTATTGCGGCCCTCTGCCTGGCCCACGGCGTGGAGGCCTTGCTCACGCGAGACCGGGATTTCTTGCTGTTTCCGGAGCTGAGCGTTCGCAATCCGCTCGAATAGGTGCTGCTACCGAGTCGAGCTCGGCTCCAGCCGGCCGACCACCATGCGCCGCAGGATGCGCAGGCCGTCACGGACCGTCTCGAAGCCGGTGCGGCCGCCGCCCCGCGGCGCGCGGGTGACGGGCACCTCGATCACCCGGCCGCCGCGCCGCAGCACGTGCAGGGTCAGCTCGGTCTCGATCTCGTAGCGCACGGCCCGCAGCCGCCGTAGGTCCAGCGCCGAGCGCCGCAGCACCCGAAAGCCGGCCTGGGTGTCGGTGATGCGGCTGCCGTAGAGCAGGTTGAAGCAGCCCGTGAGCAGGCGGTTGCCCATGCGGTTCCTGGGCGTGATGGAGCCATCCAGCAGCGTGCCCAGAAAGCGCGAGCCGATCACCATGGCCACGTCGGGCTGCAGGGCGGCCAGCAGGATGGGCAGCTCGGCTGGGTCGTCCTGGCCGTCAGCGTCGATGAAGGCCAGCAGCTCGCTCTGCGCCTCGGCGATGCCGCGCCGCAGGGCCTGGCCCTTCCCGCCGTTTTCTGGCAGGCGCAGCACGCGCGCGCCGGCGGCTTGGGCCGCCTCGGCCGTGCCGTCGCTGGAGCCGTCGTCCACCACCAGCACATCGTCCAGCCCGGGAAGGGCACTGCGGGCCCCCTGGATCACGGCGGCGATGGTGGCCGCTTCCTCGTGGGCCGGGATCACCAGCGTCAGCTGTCGGGCCAGGTCAGCCAGTTGCGGATCTGCGCTCATGGAAGGAGGCTCCTGCGAATCTGGGGCCGTAGCCGAAGGCGTCAGCAGATAGCACGATCTCCGGGTCGGAGCAGGACGGAGTGACGCGTCGACCGCGCCGCGTGATAGGAGAATTCGCCATTTTCAGGGAGCCCGCATTGGCATCGAAGAGAGAGCCAGGATTCAGCTGGGACACGGCCGCGGACCTCGGCCCCCACCGCGCCTGGGTGGCAGCGCTGGCGCTGCTGGTGCTGCTGTTTTCGGCCGCGCGCTTCGACGGCCCCTCGCGGGGCTATTGGGACACCTACATCACGGTGCCGGCCATGTTCATGACCGGCCAGCGCGTGGAGCTGCAGCGCATCGACGGCACGCCGCGCTTCGACTACGAGCTGAAGGGGCGCATCCCCGACGACAGCTTCGATCCCGAGCCGGGCAGCTTCGGCATCGCCTCCAAGGACCAGCGCGTGGGCGCCGGCATCCTCTTCGCGGCACCCTTCGCCCTGTTCAACCAGGCCGCCTTCCGATGGATCTACGGCGGCTGCTGGGCGCTGATGTTCCTCTTCGCCCACATCAGCCTGCGGCGGCTGCTGGGGGGCTTCGCCGCCGCCTCGGGGCGGGGCCGGCGCGGGGGCGGGGCCCCCGCCCCCCCCCCGGGGGGGGGCCGCCGGGGG
>CAYVQL010000149.1:0-13061 GCA_964454135.1 uncultured Enterobacterales bacterium
GGGGGGGGGGGGCGCCCCCCCAAAAAAAAAACCCCGGCCGCCCGGTGGGGGGCCCCTCGCCCCCCAAACCGTTGACCAAGGCCGGCGAGCGCACCATGGGCAGCCTGAAGGCGGAGCTGATGACCTGGGGAATCCGAAGCCGTGCTCGGCACGGAGCTCGCCGGTGATGGTCCGAAGCCGAAGCTCGACACCACGGATCCGTAAAGGTCACACCATGTCCTTAGATACCCGAGAACTCCGTCAAAGCTGGATCCGGTGAGCCCGGGTGACGCCGTGCATGCGCACATAGCGGTCCAACCGCGCCTTGAGATCTTGAGTGATGTGGGCGGAGATCTGGGTGGTAGGCATGTCACACCTCTACAGATGTGTAGACTCTACACGGAAACATGAGTGACGACAAGCTGGGTGGCCGCTCTTCCGCCCCCACCCCCAGGCAAAGATACCCAGCAAGAAAGCCGCCGAGCTGCCGGGCAGGTTGTCGGGCTGGCCGCAGCCGAAGGGGCCGCCGCCACGCAGGGCCAAGGCCGGATCGCAGGGATCGCCCTCTCCGTCCGCGTCCCGGTCGTGCTGTTCCGGGTTGTGGTCGTAGGGGCAGTTGTCGCAGGCGTCGCCCAGGCCGTCGCCGTCGTAGTCGAACTGCTGGGCATCGCTCTGCTCGGGGCAGATGTCGCAGACATCGCCCACGCCATCCTCGTCCCCATCCAGCTGCTCCAGGTTGTGCTCTTCGGGGCAGTTGTCGCATTCATCGCCGAAGCCGTCGTCGTCCCGGTCCTCCTGCTCTTGGTTCGAGTCGTAGGGGCAGTTGTCGCAGGCGTCTCCCACCTCGTCGTCGTCGGCGTCCTCCTGGCCCTCGTCGGCCACCTGCGGGCAGAGATCGCAGACATCCCCGAAGCCGTCGTCGTCCTGGTCCTCCTGCTCTGGGTTGGCGTAGCTGGGGCAGTTGTCGCAGGCGTCGCCCAGGCCATCCCAGTCAGCGTCCTCCTGCACGACGTTGGCCGCCTCGGGGCAGTTGTCGCAGAGGTCCCCCAGCTGATCGCCATCCGTGTCCGACTGATCCTCATTGGCCAGCTCGGGGCAGTTGTCGCAGGCATCGCCCAAGCCGTCGCCGTCCGTCTCGGTCTGGTCCGGATCGCTGTCCTCGGGGCAGATGTCGCATACGTCGCCGACGCCGTCCTTGTCGTCGTCCTCCTGGCCGGGATTCTCGTCTGCGGGGCAGTTGTCGCAGAGATCGCCCACCTCGTCGCAGTCCAGGTCCTCCTGCACCGGATTGGCGTGGTCGGGGCAGTTGTCGCAGGCCAGGTAGACCTCGCGATCCGGCAGCCCATCCGAACCCGTGATGACGAAAGCGCCCGAGCCGAAGCCGTCTCCGTCCGAATCCAAACTCAGATCCTGGATGAAGAGGGCGCAGCCATAGGACTGGTAGTCGTAGTAGTAGTCCCCGCTCTCGATGGGCTGCCCGCCCTCGTCCAGGTGTACGGCGCAGACCGGGTCCTGGCTGTCCACGGCCGGCTCGTCGGCCACGTCGATGTAGTTGCAGTTCAGATCCTGGGTCAAGCTCGTGACGCAGTTCTTCGCCTGCAGCTCGGCCGACAGCAAGAGCAGCAAGAGCAAGCTCATGGCGTGGTCTCCTCGGGGCTGTCTCCCTCGTCCTCGTCTCCCTCCTGGAAGAATTCTCCCTCCTGGAAGAACTCGGGAGACACCGCGTCTTCCGGCTCCTCGTCGTGGACGAGCTCCAGGATGGGATGGGCGTCGGCGGACAGGCGGCCCTGGCCCAGCGTGGGCGGGGGCAGCGCGTCGCCGCTCCAGGGCTCGATGATGGGGCCCCCGGCGTCGGCGTGCAGGGCGCCCAGGTGGGTGATGCGGAAGTGCACGCTGCCCTGGTCGTCCGGCTCCTGATCGTCCAGCACCGGAAACTGACCCATGCCGCGATAGCTGACTCGCTCCGTGCGCACCGAGGCGCGCACCAGCTCCTCGAACACGGCCTGGGCCCGGTCCAGGGAGAGGCGGTAGTTGTCGGCAGGATCATCGAGGTCCTGCGCCTGGCCCTCGGCCACCACGTGGTCGATCTGGGGAAACTGGTTCATCACCTCGGCCACGGCCGCCAGGACGGGCAGGGATTCCTCCAGGATGCGCGCGGTCCCCGGCTGGAAGCGCACGGGCTCGCGGATCGCGATGCGGCCGTGCTGCACGCGGGCCAGCTGCCCCTCCTGCCAGGTCACCACCTGGGGTTGGCTGGGCTGTTCCTGGCGCACCTGGGCCCGCACAGGGGGGACCGAGACCGCTTCGAGCTGCGCATCGTGCGCGTGGGGCAGGCGCGTGGCGCTGACCAGGATGCGCAGGGCGGAGGCTCCATAGCCGTGGTTGAGGGCCGTGCCTGCGGCCAGGTCCAGGCAGAACCGCTGGGGAAGACAGAGGCGCCCTCCGGCCTTGACCTCAACCGGATTCTCGGCGCCGGCCTGGAAGAAGTCGGCGAAACCGTGGCGCGAGGTGGCCTCTGTCAGCAAGGCCAGGCGCGGTCCCAGCTCGACCCGCAGGGCCAGGCCCGCCGTCAGCTCGGATCCCAGCGCGAAGTCGGCCGCCGAGTCGCTGCCAGGCCGCAGCGCAGCGCCCAGCTGCGCCAGCAGCAGGCTGCGGCCGCCCAGGGCCCGTTCGCCCAGCAGGGCGGGCACGAAGCGAAAGCCCGGCTCGGAGCACCAGCTCTCGTCGCTACCCGTGGGCAGCCAGAGCTGGACCGCTGGTCCCAGGGCCCAGCGGGGACGATCCCAGATGGCGGCCTTGCCGCCCAGGGACAGGTCCCCCAGCGCCGCAGAGCGTACAGGAGCCAGCTGCTCGATCTCGCCGGGCTGCTGGGCCAGCGCGGAGCCCCGCAGGGAGAGGCTGACGCGTTCCGACAGGGCCAGGGAGCTGCCCAGCTGCAGGCTATGTCGCGAAGCGACGGCAGCGCCCACCAGCTCGCCGTCCTGGTAGACCTCCAGGGGCAGCAGCTCCAGCTGGTAGGCGCTGCCCAGCAGCAGCCTGCCCTCCTGCAAGGAGCGCGCGCTGTCCACCGCATAGGCGCCATGCGGAGAGAAAGCGGGCTGCACCAGTTGGGTGTCGGCGGAGCGCTCCGCCGCCCACGCGGGCCAAACCGGGCCCGAGGCAGCGAGGGCCGCCGTGATCAGCAGGTGCTTGGCGAAGCGGCGAGGCATGCCGATCAGTCCTCGCATTCCAGGTAGTAGCTGATCTCGACGTAGCTGCCCCCCTCGGGCACATCGGCCTCCGCGAAGCAGACCGCGTTCTCGTGGGGCTCGTAGGTCCAGTCCTGGTTGAGCTCGCCATCCACCAGGACCTCGATGGTGGACTCGCGCACGGGCCGCCCTGCGAGCGTGAAGCAGTCGTAGGGCGCCGCGGTGGAGAGTTCGGCCAGCAGCTGCAGGTTGGAACCCCAGTCGCTGTCGCAGATGGAGAAGAAGAGCCCTCCCGTGGCCATGGAGGCCTCGTAGTAGCCGTAGCCGGCCGAGGCGCAGCCGCCACCCCCCGGCACGTCGCCGGCGATGGCGGAGATCCCGGTGGTGGGCTCGAGCTTCAGGATCTCGACCACGTAGTCGTCCCAGCTGCCCTGGGACTGCTCGGGCTCGTCCGACACCAGCACCAGCATCACCTTGGCGTCGTCGCGGCCAAAGCCCTCGTTGCACTGGCCGGAGCCCGTATTCAGCAGCGCGTTGCGTGCGAGGGTGAGGCCGGCCTCGGTCCAGGTCCCACCAGGACCATCCACGGCGCGAGAGAACACCGCTTGGGCGTCAGCGGTCTCTTGGGTGATGATCTGCTCGTTGTGGCAGCCGTCGTCGGCCGTGACGGCCATGATCTGGTAGTCCGACAGCACCTCGTCCAGCTCGTCGGTGAACTGCTCGAAGTTGTTGCGCAGGTTGGCCTGGTCACCGGACATGGAGCCGGACTGGTCCACGTAGAACAGGATGTCCGATTTCTCCCAGGGACCGTCGGGCTGGCGCCAGGACTCCTCGAACTTCTCAGTCTCCATCCCCAAGCCGGTCTGGGTGGAGGGCTCGGCCGCCACGGGCTCGTTGGTGCTGAAGAGCAGGCTGCCCTCGTAGCTGATGGGCTCCAGGGGATCGAAGGACAACACCAGCTCCGCTTCCTCCTTCGGTTCGAGCTCCAGGGGCAGGGGCGGGGCCTGGGTCACCGAGAAGCAGGCGCCCGAGTGGGAGATGGCCTCCACGCGCAGCAGGGCCTGGCCGATGTTGCGCAGCAGGAAGGTCTTCTCCCAACCACAGCCTATCAGCACCTCGTCGTAGTCATAAGGGTCGGGATCCACCTCGAGAATGGGAAACAGCCCGCTGCCGAACAGAGGCACTTGCGTGATGGGGCTGGCCGGATCGTCGGACTCGATCTCCAGCACCCCATCGTCGGTCTCCGCGCCTGGTGTGAACCAGATGTCGAGCTCGATGGTCTCACCCGGCGACACATAGTCGGCGTAGTCCTCGTCTTCGATATAGAAGGCGTCTGAATAACGAAATAGCAGCTCTGATATCTTGAGTGATGCGTCACCTGCATTGCTCAAAGACAGCGATTTGGAGGCCTGCTCTTCCTGGGGCACCGGGTCGAAGTGCAGCTCGCCCGGGTCCACCTGCAGGATGGGCCAGGCCTCGCTCTCCTGGCCCGGGCTGTTCATGCCGTAGTCGGAGCAGGCAAGCAAGGCCAGCAAGGGCAGCAAGCGCAGCAAGGGCAGCAAGGGCAGCAAGGGTGGATAGCGCAGCATGGTGCACGCGCCCAGAAGCATATTGCCACCCCTCTCGTCGCACTCGGCGCGTGCACTTCGGCCGCGGATGCGGCCGGGATGGGGGAGCAGCGAAGCTGCGGGGGGCGCAGCCCCCCTGAAAAGCGCTGGTGCCCATGCACCGCGCAGCGATCGGCGCGCTAGCGCCGACAGAAGTTGCTGACCACCCAGGAGGGTGGTCAGGAATTTCTGGACATGGGCATCAGCCATGGTTTCTTTCCTCGATCTCGCTGGCACGACGGCGTCGTGCCAGCGCAAAGAACAGCCCGAGCCAAGACCAGGCGGGCGTGGCGCCGCTGCCGCAGCGAGCGCCGCCCCCCTTGATGATGCGCGGGATCTCGCAGTCGTCGCCCACACCATCCCGGTCCCTGTCGTCCTGGGTGGGATTCCATTCTTCGGGGCAGTTGTCGCAGGCGTCACCCACGCCGTCCTGGTCTTCGTCTTCCTGGCCCAGGTCGGCGATTCCCGGACAGATGTCGCAGGCGTCTCCCAGGCCATCGCCGTCGTGGTCGGCCTGGGCGGAATTGTCGACCTGGGGGCAGTTGTCGCAGGCGTCGCCGTGCAGGTCGCCGTCCTCGTCCGCCTGGTCGGCATCGCGCTTCTCGGGACATGTGTCGCAGGCGTTGCCGAAGCCGTCGTGGTCTCTGTCCTTCTGGTCCTCGTTCCAGTGGAAGGGACAGTTGTCGCAGGCATCGCCCAAGCCGTCCCAGTCGTCGTCCCATTGGCTGGCATTGGTGGCCTGCGGACAGTTGTCGCAGACATCGCCGAAGCCGTCGGCGTCCAGGTCCCGCTGTTCGGGATCGCTGTCGTAGGGGCAGTTGTCGCAGGCGTCTCCCAGGCCATCGCCGTCGCTGTCCGTGTTGTTCGTGTCCGCCTGCTGGGGGCAGTAGTCGCAGGCGTCGCCGTAGCCGTCCAGGTCGCTGTCGGCCTGGTCGGGGTTCTTCACCAGGTAGCAGTTGTCGCAGAGGTCGCCCAGCCCGTCGCTGTCGCTGTCCAATTGGTCGGGATTCCATATGTAGAGGCAGTTGTCGCAGACATCGCCCGCGTCGTCGCAGTCGTAGTCGGCCTGGTCGGCGTTGGCGTCGTCGGGGCAGTTGTCGCAGGCCAGCGCTATTTCGCTCTCCGGGTTGCCCTTGTCGTCGTAGAAGACGATGGTGCCAGAGGAGAAACCGTCTGCATCACCGTCGTAGCCATCGACGGGCATTCGGCAGCCGTGGACATGAAAATCGTAGTAGTAGTCAGCGTTGGGCAGCGCGCAGGCGGGCGTATCGACCTCTGCCAGGACGTCGATGGTGTTGCAGTTCAGATCCTGGCTCAGATCGGTTCCGCACTCGGCCCACAGCGGGCGCGCCAGCAGGCAGAACAGCAGCGCCAAGGTCATGGCCCCTCCTCACCGGTCAGGCTTGCGCCGCTCCAAGGGACGCGGGCCTGGCCGTGATCCGGCAGCGGATCGAGCGGATCGATGCGGGCGACGACGTGGAAGACCACGCGCCGGTTGCGCGCCAGCTCAACCTCTTCCGTGCCATGGTCCACGGGCGCGACCTCGCCCATGGCGCGGCCCGACAGGCGCCGCGGATGGGTCCCGGCCTGTACCAGGGCCATGACCACGGCGCGCGTGCGGCGCTCCGCGAGCTGGTAGTTGTAGCGGTGGCTGCCCTCTTCGCTGGCGTGGCCCTCCACCGCCACATGCGTGACGTGGGGATGCTCGGCCAGCAGGTCCGACACGGCCTGCAGCGTTGGCTGGGAGATGGGCAGGATCTCGTCGGTGTCGAAGCGGAACTGGATGGGATCGCGGATCTGGATCTCGTCCTCGGTGACGCGAGCCAGCTGCTGCGGACCCCAGCCCAGCTCCTCGGGCTCCTCCCGCAGCGGGATGCGGGCCGCCAGCTGCGGCGCCAGGTCGAGGCCGATGCGGGGATCCTGCGGCTCGCTGCCCCGCTTGAGCGCCCCCGTCCAGGTGGCTCCCAAGAGGGCGCGGAACTCGCTGCTTCCGTAGCCATCGCTAAGGCCCTTGCCGACCCCCAGGTCCAGGCCCAGGCTGGGGCGCGGATAGGCCTGGGCGCCAAAGATGAACTCGACGGTCTCGTCGTTGTCGCGCTGACGTTCTTCCAGGGCCAGGCGCCCCAACAGGCCGCTGAACAGAGCCAGCTCTTCGCGCCAGATGAAGAGGCGCAGGGCCGCGTCGGCCAGCGCCTCGTTGCCCACTTCCAGGCGCTCCCCGCTCTCAAAGCTCTCCCGCAGCTGGATCCGCAGATCCCCCACCAGCTCCCAGCGCCCCAGGCGCGTGGCATGGGCCAGGCCCAGCTGGAAGCGCGGCCGAGATTCGCCCAGGTAGGCCTGCTGCTTGCCAAAAGGCAGCAGCAAAGCGCTGACCAGCCCCAGACAGAAGCGCTGACCCCGCAACAGCGAGACGCCCAGCCCCAGGCTGGGATCGCCGGTGCCGAAGCCGTCCGCCACGTAGTCCGCCACCTCGGCGCCCCACTGCAGCGCCAAGGGCAGCTCCACGCGCAGCTGGGCCCGCGTCCAGTCGTAGCCCAGGCCCAGGTGCAGCTGCTGTCGCTCGCTGACCAGCGCTCCCCGCTCCTGGCCCTCCTGGTACAGGATCAAGGGATCGCGCTCGTACTGCAGCATGGTCCCGGCCGTGAAGCGGCCGGGCAGGGGCTCGGACGCATAGGGGATGCCAGGGACGCCCCCCAGGACGAAGCCCGGGCGCAGGATCTCGATGTCCAGGGAATGGCCCTGGCTGGCCGCAGCCGCGGGCCAGGGGAGCAGGACAGCCAGTAGGGCCCTACGCATCAGCGCGGCTCCACGGTGTGCGCGGCAGGGCTGTCCGGACGCTCGGGCAGGGGAGCCAGGGGCAGCGCTCGATCCGCGGCCCTCATGCGGGCGACCTCTACGACCAGCTGCCGGGCCAGCCGTGCGTTGCGTTCGTCGAGCAGGGCTTGCGTCTGCTCTCGGCTGAAGTGACGGGAAGCCAGCAGGTCTTTCTGGCGGGCGTCCCTGCGGAGCAGGGGCAGGCTCACCAGCAGCGCCGTGCCCGTCACCGCCAGCATGATCCCCGTCCAGCTTTGATCTTCGGCCTTCATGCGCTGGTCCTGCGGCAGCGCGGCCAGGGCTGCATCCCAGGCGCCCTGCGCGCGGTCGCGGGCCGCCTGGTAGGCATCCCAGTCGTCGTAGTTGCGAGGATCCGCCCGGTAGGCCGAGCGATCGGGCAGCAGCTCGCTGGCAGTCATCCAGAGCTTGACGGCGCCGATGCAGGCCACCGCCCCCAGGCTCGCCTGGGTCACCACGTGGATCCTACCCAGCTCCCTGCCGAGACGGAGCGAACCCATCACCTGCTCATCTCCCAGCTCGGCGGCCAGCCGCTCGGCGCTCCAAGCGCCCTGCGCGTGGCTGCGCACCTCCCATTGCCCCTCGGGCCGCTCGGCTATTCGCAGCGCGTACCGCCGGTAGACCCACTGCGGATCGCGGCTGCTCACCAGCGCCTCCCACTGGGGCAGTTCCAGCGTGAAGGTCTCCAGGGGAGCGTCGCTGGCCAGGCGCCGGGCTTCGCTGGCCAGCGGGTCGTCTCCTGCCGCCGGGCGGCTGGCGGCCAGCGAGATGGCGAGCAGCGACAGCACGCCCATCACGGGACCACGCTCGTGATCAAGAAGGCGCTGTTGGCACCGCTGGCCCCCACCAACAGGTCCTCGTAGCCGTCACCGCTGGCATCCAGAGCGCCGGACAGCGCACCGCCCGCGCCCGCCTCGTCCGTGTAGCAGACCAGCAGGCTGTCGGCCTCGAGCAGGGAGAGCTCCCCTGTCACGGGCGCGAAGAAGAGCGCCGCCACACCTGCGCCCGTCGCGACCAGATCGCTACTGCTGGCGCCCACCAGCAGCTCGGACCGCCCATCGTCGTCGAGATCGCCCGCCGATGCCAGGGCGTTTCCGGCGCCCTCCCCCACGGTGGAACCGCTCAGCTTGGCATCGGCATCGGCCAGGCTCGCCGAGCCGTAGACCTGGGACAGGAACAGGTAGGCCGCCCCGGCGTCGACACCGCCACCGTCGTGGCCCAGGGCACCCACCATGAAATCGTCCAGACCGTCGCCGTCCGCATCGCCCGCACCTGCCACGGCCCAACCCGCCATGTCCAAGGGGCTCTCTCCCAGCAGGGTGGCGTCGGCCACACTCAGCTCGGCGGTGCTCCAGATCGGGCCGTAGCAGAGGTAGGCCGCGCCCGCCGCCGTGCCGGCGTCATCCCGGCCCCAGGCTCCCACGAGCACGTCGTCCAGGCCGTCACCATCCACATCCCCCGCGACCGCGGGGATGGCCGCGCCATCTCCGGTGGCGCAGCCCATCAGCTTGGCGTCGGCGTCGGCCAGCGAGGCGCTGGCGCTGATGGGGCCCGCCAGCACGTAGACCGCGCCCGCATCCGAGCCCACGGTGGACTCTCCGGGCGCGCCCACCAGCAGGTCGGCCTGCCCGTCGCCATTCACATCCCCGGGGGAGGCCAAGCGGTGGGCTCGGTCGCCGGCGGCTTCCCCCAGCAGCACGCTGTCCTGGGCGGCGTCCAGGGTCGAGGTGCCGCTATGCGGTCCATACGCCAGGTAGACCGCTCCCTGGGCGTCTTGGGAGAGCCCATCCCCTGGCGCCCCCAGGGCCAGGTCGACCCAGCCATCGCCGTCCAGGTCGCCGGGGCCCGCCACGCTGCTGCCCAGGGCCCCCGAGGCCGTGGATCCCAGGAAGCTGGCGTGGGCTTCGGAAAGACCGGACTCCGCGTCCAATGAGCTGCCCTGCAGCAGGTAGACGGCGCCTGCGCCCGCCTCGTCCCCGTCCCGACCCGCGGCCCCCACCACCAGGTCGGCCAGCCCGTCGCCGTCCAGGTCCGCCAGGGCCAGGGCCGTGCCCGCCTCGTCGGACTCGTCCTGGCCGGTCAGGACCAGGGTTGCCTCGGACAGGCGCAGATCGTTGTCGAGCGTGCCATCGCAGTCGTCGTCCGTCCCATCCCCTTGATCGTCCACCGCGCCAGGATGCACGTCCTGGTCCTGGTCGTCGCAGTCGCCGCTCACCAACACGCCGTCGCTGGGAGCCTCGCAGGCCTGGTTGGCATCGCCCAGGTCACCCCAGCCGTCGCTGTCGGCATCGATCCACCACTGGATGGTGCCCGTGGCCTGGTCGTCCACCTCCCCATCGCAGTCGTCATCGACCTGGTTGCAGGTCTCCTGGGCCTGGGTGTTGACGGTCGCATCCTGGTCGTCGCAGTCGACGCCGCCCCAGTCCTGGGCGTCCTCGCCGTCCAGATCCGCGTCGAAGTCGCTGCCGCCGTCGCAGTCCTGGTCCTGGCCGTCGTACCAGACCTCTTCCGCGCCCGGATGCACCGCGGCGTCCAGGTCGTCGCAGTCGCCCGCCTGCAGCGCGTAGCCCGACAGATCCTCGCAAGAGGGCCAGCTGACGTCCTCATCGCCCCAGCCATCCCCGTCGCTGTCCAGATACCAGGTGGGGGCGTCTACGGCGTCGTATTCGTCCGTCAGGCCGTCGCAGTCGTCGTCCAGACCGTTGCAGCGCTCATCCGCCGCCGGGTTGATGGCGACGTTGTCGTCATCGCAGTCCGTGGCCTGGGAGGCACTGCCTGTGGGCGGCTCGCATCCCCTGAGCGCCACGTCGGGATCGCCGAAGCCATCCTGGTCGCTGTCCGCATACCAGGTCCCCAGCTCCGCGTCCTCTCCCCTGTCCACCAAGCCATCGCAGTCGTCGTCCACGCCGTTGCAGACCTCGCGGGCGCCGGGGTGGATGCTGGCGTCGAGGTCGTCGCAGTCGCCGCCCCGGGGTGCGCAGTTGAAGCTCCCCGCGCTCACCAGGCAGTCCCGCGGCCCCGAGAAAGCCGGGCTGTCGAGCGATCCGTAGGCGTCCCCATCGACATCCCAGTACCAGAGAACGGCGGAATCGCCAGCGCCCGCGCTCGACCCTGCGGACCCCGGATCGCCGCAGGCCAACACCAGGCCTAGCAGGGCGAGCGTCGGCTGCGGAGGGCTCATAGCCCCAGGCTCGCAGCCAGGAGGAGGTAGGCGGCCCCAGCGCTGCTGCCGCCTGTTCCGTTCTGCGGCGCCCCTATCAGCATGTCCGCCAGCCCATCTCCGTCCGCATCGCCCGCCGCAGCCACGGCGTAGCCGGCATAGTCGCCGACGTCTTCGCCCGCGTACATGACCGACGCGTCCGCGAGGAGGGCGCTGCAGCTGACAGGGCCCAGGACCAGGTAGGCGGCGCCCCCGTCGGCCCCGGTCGAGTCCTCTCGATAGGCGCCCACCAGCAGCTCGTCGCAGCCGTCGCCGTCCGCATCGCCGATCCCGGCCACAGCTCGGCCAGCCCCGTCGTTGTACGCTTCTCCCACGAGCTTGGCGTCGGCCGCCGACAGCGTCAGGGCGCCGCTCAGGGGAGCCAGCAGCAGGTAGGCGGCGCCGGCATCGGTGCCCCCCTCGTCGTCCCCCGGGGCTCCGATCAAGAGATCGCAGTAGCCGTCGCAGTTCACGTCGCCCGCAGCCGCGACGGCCGTGCCAGCCTCATCGCCGGCATCATCGCCCATCAGCTGACCATCCGCGGATGCCAGCTCGCGGTCCCAGGTCGAAGGCCCCAGCAAGAGGTAGGCGCAGCCTGCGCCGCTGCCTCCGTCATCGTTGCCCAGGGCGCCAACGAGCAGATCGTCGAAGCCGTCACCGTCGCTGTCCCCCAGACCGGCCAGCGCGCTGCCGGCAATGTCGGAGTCGGCCTCGCCCATATAGCGGGCCGTGGCGTCGCCCAGGCTCGTCGCGCTGACAGGGCCCAGCAGCAGGTAGGCCATGCCCGCCATATTGCCACCGCTGTCCTCCCTCTCGGCCCCCACCAGCAGGTCGCTCCGGCCATCGCCGTCCACGTCGCCGGCGCCCGCCACGGCCTTGCCCGCGAAGTCCAGCCCGTTCTCGCCGTAGATGGCGGCGTCGGCCTGCGCCAGGTCCCAGCTGCCGCTCAGCGGTCCGAGCAGCAGGTAGGCCGCTCCGGGTTCCAGCTTGGCCGTGTCGGCCTGGTAGGCGCCGACGAGCAGGTCGTCGTAGCCATCGCCGTCCGTGTCTCCCGCTCCGGCCAGGGAGCAGCCAGCGTAGGTGTCGGTGTCCTCGCCCAGCAGCTTGGCGTCAGCCAGCGACAGGTCCAGCTCGCCCTCCGCCGCCAGGGCGCTGGCGCCCAGCACCAGGTAGGCAGCGCCCGTGCGGCGGCCCAGCTCATCTTCGCCGTAGGCGCCGATCAGCAGATCCGCCAGGCCGTCGGCATCCGCATCGCCCGCGCCGGCCACGGCGAAGCCGGCGAAATCACCGCTCTCCTCTCCGACGAAGACGCCATCCGCGCTCGCCAATCCCGTGATGCAGACCGACCTGCCGTCGCAGTCCTGGTCGATGGCGTCGCCGCAGATCTCCGTGGCCAGGGGGTTGACGGCGGGGTCGCTGTCGTCGCAGTCCTGGTCGTCGCTCACGTAGCCCGCGGGCTCGCCACAAGCGGAGAGGGGACAGTCCCCATCGCCGAAGCCGTCCCCATCCGCGTCGGGATACCACTCCGTGGCATCGCTGGCCCCGTTGTCAGCCTCGCCATCGCAGTCATTGTCCACGCCGTCGCAGACCTCCCCGGCGCCGCTCCAAGCCAGCGGCTCCCGGTCGTCGCAGTCGTCGTCGTTGGCCACGTAGTCGGCGGGCGAGACGCAGCTGGTGTGCGACACGGCGGGATCGCCGTAGCCGTCGAGATCGCTATCGGCGTACCACGAGCTCGCCGTGGAGCTGTCCAGGCTCTCGTCATCGTCGTCCGTCAGTCCATCGCAGTCGTCGTCGTAGCCGTTGCAGACCTCGATGGCGCCGGGGCGCACCTCGGCGTCCGCGTCATCGCAGTCGCTGCCCGGCTCCACGGCGAAGTCGCTCGGCTGGGCGTCGCCGTAGCCATCGTCGTCGCTGTCCTGGCAGCAGGCGGTGACGCTGTCGAGCTCGGCGGCGCCAGGATGGACCAAGAGCGCGTCGTCATCGCAGTCGCTGCCCGCTGTCACCGCCGGATTGGCGGGGCGCGCGTCGCCGTAGCCGTCGCCATCGTCATCCTTGCAGCAGGCGTCCGGACCATCCAGTGCCGCGGCCCCGGGCCAGGTGGAGGCGGCGTCGGGCCCGTAGTCGTCGCAGTCGTCGCCATTGTCGACGTAGCCGGACGGCGCCGCGCAGCTGGCGACGCAGAGCCGGGCGTCCCCGCAGCCCTCGCCGTCGTTGTCCAGGCACCCGCTGGCCTCGGGCGCGGCCTCCACGTCGCCC
>CAYVQL010000149.1:13071-26191 GCA_964454135.1 uncultured Enterobacterales bacterium
TCGATGCCGTCGCAGAGCTCGGCGGCGCCGGGGTTGACGGCGGCAACCAGGTCATCGCAGTCGCCCGCCGCGGCGACCATGCCGCTGGGTTGGCGGCAGCTCGGCTTTTTGTACAGCTCGCTTCCATAGCCGTCGCCATCGGCGTCGAGATACCACGACAGCGCATCGCTGGCGGTGGCCCCGTCCAAGCGTCCATCGCAGTCGTTGTCGATGCCGTCGCAGACCTCGATGGCGCCTGGATGGACCTCCGGATCCAGGTCATCGCAGTCCTCCAGGCCCGGGAAGCCGTCGCCGTCCATGTCGGCGACGCCGTAGTCGCAGGCTGCTTGCGTCCCTGCAAAGAGGAGGATCGTGACGCAGCGCGCTCGCAGGGGCATGCTCATCTCCTCCAGGCGAAAACATGATGGCACAAAGCGCCGCGGCTCGCTGGTCCAACTCCCAATTTCTGGCCTGCGATAGCGGATCCTCAGGTAGGATGGTGGGGACGAAGGCGCCACCGGATCCGGGTCAGGCATCATGGGGACGATGGCACCTCGTCCGGGGCCACCAGCCGAAAGCCCTCCAGCTTTCGACCTGCGGCGCGCTCGGCCGCGTCCAGCATGACGGTCGAGAAGCCGTCCGCCGCGCCGAAGTCCATGGCGTAGCGCTCCAAGCTGCGGCCGGTGGTGCTGAACAGGCTGCTACCGTCCGGTGCGAAGCAGAGCGCCCCGACCACGGGCTCGCGCAGCAGCCACAGGCGCGGCTCGGCGGTGAGCAGATCCCAGATGATCAAGGTGCCGGCGCGATCCTGCGTGGCCAGGCGCTGGGCGGGCGCGTGCAGGGCCATGGTCTCGATGGCCTGTTCGTGGGCCTGGAAGCGCTGCAGGATCTGCGCGCCCTCCGGCTCCCAGCGCAGGGCCAGGCCGTCGCGCCCCGCCGAGATCAAGCTGCCGTCGGGCAGCCAGGCCAGGGCGGTGATCCAGTCCTGGTGCGGCTCCGCGCTGCCCGCCAGCTCGCCCTCGGGCAGCTGCCATCGCAGCACGCGACCGCTGCCTCCGGCACTGGCCAGCTGGCGGCCGTCGGCCGAAAACGCCAGGGTGTCGAGAAAGACCTCACTGTCCTCCATGGAGGCCAGCTGGTCACCGCTGTCGGGATCCCAGAGCCTGGCGGTCTTGTCGGCCGAGGCGGAGGCCAGCCACTTGCCATCGGGCGAAAAGGCCAGCGCGCGCACTGTACCCTGGTGGCCCGCCAGGCTGCGCAGCTGGCCCTGTGGCACATCGAGCAGGTGCACCTGCTGGTCCATGCCGCCGGTGGCCAGCCAGCGGCCATCAGGGCTCCAGGCCAGATCCTTCTGGTCCGCAGCGAGGGGATGGCTGCTCAGCAGCTCGCCACCGGGCAGGGACCAGACGCGCAGCACGCCGTCGGGCCCCACGCCTGCCAGGCGCTCGCCCTCGGGCGAAGTGGCCAGCGCCGTCATCTCTTCTGGCAGTGCCGGCAACCGCCCCTCCAGCGGGCGCAGCTGCCACAGGCGCAGCAGCTTGTCGTAGCCGGCCGAGGCCAACAGACCGCCCTCGGCGGAAAAGGAAACCGAGCAGATGGCACCGGCGTGCACCTCCTCCAGGGCCAGCTGCTGGCCATCTTCCGCCCGCCAGAGGCGCAGCTCGCCATGGGCGCCCGCCGTGGCCACCCTGCGCCCATCGGGCGAGAAGTCGGCGTAGTAAAAGCGGTCGTCGTGCTGCCGCAGCTCGGCCAGGAGCTGGCCGCTGGCCACGTCCCAGATGCGCGCCGCGTGGTCGGTGGCCGCCGCCAGCAGGCGCTGCCCATCCGGGGAGAAGCGCACCGTGAAGACCAGCCCTTCCCCCTCGGACAGGCTGCGCACCAGGCGACCCGAAGCGGCATCCCAGAGGCGCACGGCGCCGTCCAGTCCGCTGCTGGCCAACAGGCGCCCGTCGGGAGAGAAATCCTGGCTGGTCACGCGCTCCTGGTGGGCCACGAAGCTGAGCAGCTGCGCGCCGCTCTGTGCATCCCACAGCGCCAGCTGGCTGCCATCCCCGGCCGCCGTGGCCAGGTGGCGTCCGTCCGGGGAGACGGCGATGCCGGCCAGGGACCTGGGACCCACATCGTCGATACTGAGCAGGGCCTGGCCCGAGGCCAGGTCCCAGGTGCGCAGGGCGGGGTTCTTGCCGCAGGTGGCCAGCCGCTGACCATCGGGGAACCAGGCCACGCCGTAGCTCACCTCGCCGGCTTCGGCCGCGCGCAGCAGGATCTCGTCGCGGCTCAGGTCACGCACGGTCAGACCCTGGCCGTACTCCACGGTGGCCAGCAGCTGGCCATGGGGGGCGAAGACCGCCTCCATCAGCGCGTCCTCGTGGGGCAGCCGCTGGGCCAGCGCCTCCAGCGGCCCGCGCCGGCTCTGGTAGACGCGCGAGGCGGCCCGCACGACCCAGCGGCTGGCGCCTGGATGCTGCGCAGCGAAGCCGGACTGGGCGTGGGGGCTGAAGGGATTGGCCGGGTTGTTCAGCAGCGAGGCCTGGCCAAAGACCTGGCTGGCCAGGCTCTTGTCCTGCAGGTGCAGCTGGTCGGCCTGGTGCCCGTAGGCTTGGGCCAGGGTGTAGTGGGCCTGCAAGCTCTGTTGGCGCTCGCGGTCGCGCGCAGCGGCCGCGCGCTGCCAGGCCAGAGAGACCAGCACCAGGGCCACCACCACGGTCAGCGCGACCAACGCCGCAGCCGCCAGGGCGGCCTTGTTGCGGGCGGCGAAGCGCGTGAGCAGCTCCCACGAGCTGTAGCGGTAGGCCGCCACGCGGCGCCCCGTCATATAGGCCGAGACCTCCTCGGCCATCTCGGCAGCGCTGGCGTAGCGCCGGGCCCTGTCCCGCTGCAGCGCCTTTTCGGCGATGGCCACCAGCTCGCGGGGCGCCTCGGGGCAGCGCCGGGCGGGTGAGACCACCTCCTCGGAACGCACCTGGGCCACGATGTGGATGGGGTTGCCGCCGATGAAGGGCGCGCGACCGGTCAGCAGCTCGTAGAGCAGGGCGCCCAGGCCCCAGACGTCCGAGCGCTCGTCCACCTCCTCCACCTTCCCCCCGGCCTGCTCCGGGCTCATATAGGAGGGTGTGCCCAGGGCCAGGCCAGCCACCGTACGCGCGCCGTCACCCTCGCGCAGCTGCTGGACCTGGCGCAGCAGGTCGTCGGCGCGCAGGTCCTTCTTGCCGCGCACCTTGGCCAGGCCCCAGTCCAGCACCACGGTCTCGCCGAACTGGCCCACCATCACGTTGGCGGGCTTGAGATCGCGGTGGATGACCCCTTGGCTATGGGCGAAGGCCACCGCGTTGCAGACATCCCAGAAGGCGCCCAGCAGCTCGAGGCGGCGCGCCGGGGACGGGCCCGCCCCGGCCACGGCCCGGGCCCGCGGGGGGCCCCCCCCCCGCGGCCCCCCGCTGCTGGCGGCGCCCTCCCGGCGCGCCCCCCGCCTCGTCCAGGACCTGGGCCAGCGTGTCGCCGCGCACCAGGCGCATGGTGTAGTAGAGCTGGCCGTCGTCGCGCCGGCCGAGCTCGTGCACCGGCACGATATTGGGATGCTCCAGCTGGCCCGTGATGCGCGCCTCACGCAGGAAGCGGGCCGCAGCCACGCCCGCGACTTGGCAGGCGGCCGACCAGTCCGGCCCCGGCATCAGCTCTTTGATGGCGATGGAGCGGCCGATGTGATCGTCGAAGGCCATCAAGACCCGCGCCTGGCCGCCACGGCCGCATTCCCGACCCAGCTGGTAGCGCCCCGGCAGCTCGGGGGTGATGGTCTCCAGCTCCAGGGTAGGGGGTGGATCGTCGCCCTCGTCCTCGTCGGGGCGGGGGAAGGCCGCGAGCCCGGCGCTGACGCCGGCCGCGTCGGCCAGGGAATCCTGGCCGCCGAACAGGGCGAAGGTGGCCGAAGGATCGCCGCCTTGCGCGCGGATGACCTCGTGCGCCATGCCCTTGACGGCCTTGTGCTGGGACGGGGTGAGCAAACCCCCTGCCACCAGCTGCAGGCCCAGGTCGCCTCCGGTCTTGCGCCAGCTGCGCACCGCACGCCACAGGGGCTCGGGCAGGACCAGGCGCAGCTGGACGGCCAACAAGGCTACCAGAAGCTGGCGATCATCTTCGTGGGGCATGGAAGGGCTCTATCCCGCGCCCGGGCGACACGAGGCATCAACGAGCCGCTCAGCCGACCGATAAGGACAATGGAGCTTCAGCTGCCGGAGATCTTCATGGCCATTACCGCCGATCCCTCGCGAGCGATCGTCATGGGCGGGCCCCTGCCCGGCACGCTGCGCAGCAACCCCGCACGCCCCGTCTCCGCCACCAGCGGCACCCCGGAACGATCGCGCGGCACCAGCACGGCCCCGCCCAGCGGCGAGGCCGAGCCTGGCCCGCCGGCCTACGGCCCCGGCGGACGCCTGGAGGGAATGGGCTCGTCAACGGTGGAGGCGACGCCCGAGGGCGACGAAGGCCAGGGCGTCGAGGCCGAGCGCCCGGACGAGCAGAACCCGCGGGCGCGCGGCGAAGAGCCCAGGCAGCCGGGCGAGCTCTCCCCGGAAGAAGAGCAGCAGGTGGAGGAGCTGGCCCAGCGCGACCGCGAGGTGCGCGCCCATGAGCAAGCCCACCTGGCCAGCGGCGGCTCCCACGCTCGGGGCGGGGCGACCTACACCTTCCAGCAGGGGCCCGATGGCCGGGCCTACGCCATCGGAGGGTCCGTCTCCATCGACACCTCGCCAGTGCAAGGAGATCCCGAGGCCACGGCCGCAAAGGCGCGCCAGGTGCGGGCCGCGGCGATGGCCCCGGCCGACCCCTCGGGCGCTGATCGCGCCATCGCCGCGCGAGCTTCGCAGATGGAAGCCAACGCCATGAACGAGGTGGTCGAGCAGCAGCGGGAAGAGGGGACGCAAGCGGCTGAAGAGAGCGAGCCGACTCCCGGGACCCCAGCCGCGGAAGAGGCGGGCGCGACCGGCACTCCCTGGGACAAGCATGCGGAGGTCATCCAGGAGGCGCAGGGTGGCAGCTGGAGCGTGTTGGCCTAGCCGCAGTACCCGGTCAGCTCGACGTAGGCCCGTCCCGTGGCGTCGCCGGTCACGGTGCAGGCGCCTTCCCAGTAGTCGGTGGCCATGTTGGGCACCTCCTGGTCGTCCAGCACCGGCTCCAGCTGCAGCGTGAGATCGCCCACCTGCAGCTCCCAACCGATGGGCCATGTGCAGCCGGTAGCCGGGCTGGTCCAGCTGCGTTGGGAGGTGACGCTCACCTCGGAAGCCTCGTACTCGGTGATGCGGCACTGCGCGTCGGAGAGCGTGGCGCCCACCAGCAGATCCTCGTCTTCGCCGCGGATCAAGAAGAGCATCAGGTCGCTCCCATCGTCCAGCTGCACCGCGAACCAGTCCCAGCCCCGGGTCACGGCCTGGTCCAGCTCGCCCCACTGGTGGTCGAACCAGGCCTGCCCGCTGACGGAGAGGCTCTCGCCGTCCAGCACCAGCGTTCCCTGGGCGTCCATACGGGTGCGGGAGTAGTAGTAGGTGTAGCCCCCGAAATCGTAGGCCTGGTAGCCATCGCCGTGCTGCAGAACCGGGGCCTTGGTGGAGCTGAGAGTCAGATCCAGGGTGGAGCGCTCCAGTTCACCGTGCAGCTGGTCGACCCCGTCGCCTCCCACCATGCTGAGACCCCCGATGGAGAAGTCGAAGCCGTCCTGCACCGCCTCACCCCCGTACAGGCCGTAGTGCACGGCATAGGAGAAATCATCTCCATCGGGATCGGTCAGGCCGTGGTGGGCCATGATGCCCGTATACCCAGCGTATTCGAACAGGAAGACCACCTGTTCGAAGCCGAACCAGCGGCCCTCGGGGGTCTGCAGGTGCCCGGTCCAGTACCACCACTCCACCGGATCATCGTGCTCGCCGTCGTCGGCGGGCAGGCTCACCTGGCCCTTGGGCATTTCGTCGCAGAGGGACTGGCCCGTGTCCTGGGCGCTGTCGCCCGGCGGCTCCGAGTCGGGGGGTTCCGAGTCGGGGGGTTCCGAGTCGGGGGGCTCCGAGTCGGGGGGCTCCGAGTCGGTGGGCTCCGAGTCCGCCGGGGGCGAATCGTCGGGGGCCGTGCTGTCGCGGGGGTCTTCTCCGCAGGAGCAGGCGTGGAGGAAGGGGAGCAGGAGGAGGGGCGGGGTCTTGTGCATGGCGGATCCTGGCAGGGGATCCGCATTCTAGCATCGCTGGGGATGGGCGAGCGCGCCTCTGACTGGGCCCGTTGGCGATACGGAGGCAAGAGAGATGTCGGCTGTCAGCGGTCGAGTTCGCCGCGGATCGGCTCTCCGGGGCCCGGATCGTCCGGGAAAGCGGTCGAGGCCGCCTGGCTTCGGAGAGGCAGGCTGGCTGGCCGGCAGGGGGATGGAATGACCACGTAGTCTTGATGCGATGTCGCAGCTGGAGTCCTTCGGTTTTTGGAGCGGTTCTCTCCCAGTGCCACCCTCTTTGCAGGCCGGACTCGACTCCCTGGCTGATAGCCCTCGCAGGGCTCTTGACAGCCCCTGCCGAGGCTTGAGGTGCCCCCCTTTTCGAACGCACCCCTCTCGACCTCCCTCCCGCACAGGGACCGCGCTGCGGGGGCGGGTGATTGTGGCCGCTCTCGCATCAGAGCGCGGAGAACCGCCCGCAGGGCGGGTGCAACTCCCCCCTCTCGCTCCGGAGCCGCGACTTGCGACCGCCGGTCCCCAAGGTCCAGGCCTCCCACGGCCCTTCCCCCCGTGCTACCCTGCCCGAACCCAGCACGGAGGGTTCACGTGTCACAGCCCAAGCTCCGCGGCCCGCTGCTGGCTGGCGCTGTGACGGCCCTGCTCGTGCTCTGCTTCGCCTGGCCCCTGCCGCTGCAGCCCTCCACTCGGATTCTGGGCCCCACGCAGGCGGATTTCTACAGCATCGCCTGGGGCCTGGACCACGTGGCGCGCCACCTGGCCGAGGGGCAGCTGCCTCCGCTGCACACCACCCGGCTGGAGTGGCCCAGGGGGGCGCAGCTGTTGGTGGCGGACCTGCCCGAGGCCGTGTTGCTGGCTCCCGTCACCTTGCTGGCCGGCCCGGTCCTGGCCTTCAACCTGCTGCAGCTGCTGCACCACGCCCTGGCAGCCGCCGCCGCCTGGTGGTGCGCCGGCGCCCTGGGCCTGGGCCGGGCCGGCCGCGCCATTGCCGCCCTGGCCTTCGGCTTCGCCCCGGCGCTGGTGGGCACCAGCTTCAACCAGAACCCGGACGTGTCGGCCTGGTACTGGCTGCCGCTCACCGCCGGTCTGGCGGCCACCGCGCGTAGCCCGGGCCGTGCCGCCCTGGCCGGCAGCTGCGCCGGGCTGGCCGCCTGGTGCAACCCCTACGGCGCCGTGATGTGCCTCGTGGCGCTGCTGCTCCTGCTGCCCGGCCGCGAGCTACGGCGCTGGGCAGCGGCGCTGGGTCCCCTGCTGCTGCTGGGCGGCGGCGCCGCCCTGCTGGCCTGGTGGACGGTGAAGGACCCCAGCAGCGCCGTGCACAAGCCGCTTGGCACCACCCTGCACGGCGCGGCCAGCTGGAAGGACCTGCTGAAGCCCTGGCCCACGGTGCACACCAACCGCGAGTGGCAGGCCTCGCAGTTCGTGCACGGAGCCTACCTGGGCTGGAGCCTGCTGCTAGCGGGCACCGCAGGCCTGTGGCGCGCGCGCCGCTGGCGCTGGCTGGCCCTGGCCGCCCTGGCCGTGCTGATGAGCCTGGGCCCCCAGATCCCCCTGGCTCGCTGGGCCCTGCCCAACCCACTCTGGGCGCTGGAAGATCTACGTCGGATGTGGCACTTCCACCGCTACAGCGCGCTGGCCGTGCTGGTCCTTGGCATGGGCGCCGGCATGCTGGCCCAGCAGTTGGGACGCCGCGGCTGGCTGCTGCTGCCCCTGGTGGCCGCCGACCTGCTGCTGCTGGGCGGCGCCTATCGCCTGCTGCGCTCCGTGCCCGTCTTCGAGGACGGCGCCTGCGAGCTGATGGCGCAGCTGCCCGCAGGCCCCCAGTACGACGCCCCCCCTGGGGACCACGAGCTCTGGCTCTTCGCCAGCGCCTGCCACGGCAACCCGGTGACCTCTGGCATCAACCGGCCCCTCTCCCGCGAGCTGACCTACCGCCTGAAGCACCCCTCCAAGCCCGGGCTGCAGCGGCAGCTGGAGATCATGCGAGAGCAAGGTATCCGCTGGATCGTCTACCACCCCACCGGGCCTCGAGGCGCGGTCAATGACGTGCTGTTCATGGCCACGGCGCATTGCGAGGTGACCCGCAACGAGCTGGGGGTGCGCGTGCACGACCTGCATGGTTGCAGTGTCGAGGCCGGAGCCTCCAAAAAGAAGAGGGGCCTGTGAAGCGCATGTCCCACCCAGCACACAAGCGCTTCCTGCCCCTGGTTGCCCTCGGGGCGCTACCTCTGCTCTGGTTCAGCCAGGCCGGCGGACGAGTGTTGGGGGCCCGCACCATGGACCTGGTGGGCCACCTGAGCAACATCCTCTTCGCCACAAAGGGGCAGCTGACACGCACCACCATGGTCGCCCACCCGCTGGGGGCCGACCTGATGGCCATCAACGGCGGCTGGGCCGACATCTTGCTGGCCTGGCCACTGGCCGAGCTCTTCGGTCTGTCCACGGCCTACAACGCGGTCTTCGCCCTCTACGTGCTCTTGGCGGGCGTGGGGGCCTGGGTGCTGGCCCGCTGTCTGGGCGCCTCGCCCTGGGCCGCTGCGGTGGCCGGGCTGCTGCTGCAGCTGGACGGCTTCATGCTGCGCAACCTGACCGACGGCCGCGTGGAGCAGGGCGCCCTGGGCATGGTGGCCCTGGCCCTGGCGGGCGCCCTGCGCTGCTGGCGCGCACCCGGCTGGCTGCCGGTCCTGGCCACGGGCCTGGCCGGAGCCGCGGTGGTCTATATGTCCTGGGAGCTGGCCCTCTTCCTGGGATTGGCGGTGTTGCTGCTGGCCCCCGCCCTGCTCTGGCGGGAGCGCTGCTGGGCCGCAGCCAGCCGCTGGGGAGCCGCCCTGGCCATCGCCGCGGCCCTGGCCGGTCCCTGGGCCCTGGTCTTTCTGCAGCGCGCCAGCCAGACACGGGATCTCTACGAGGGATTGCAGACCCTGGAGGATGCCCGCCTGGCCTCCGTCGGTCTGCTGGCGTGGTTCGCCGAGCTCGGCGCCAGCCATCCCGCCTACCTGGGGCTGGCCGCCCTGCTGCTGCTCCCCTGGAGCTGCCGCCGCCGGGACCGCCCCCTCTGGCTGGCCGCAGGCCTGGGCCTGGTGCTGACCCTGGCCTTGGCCCTGGGGCCGGATCCGGGTCTCCACAGACCCGGCGATCTCCTCTCCGGAAAAGACGCCTGGGGCCCCTACGCCTGGGTGCAATCCCTGCCCATCGTCGGCTGGTTCCACACCCCGGATCGCCTGCTCTGCGCCTGGAGCCTGGCCTGTCCCGTAGCGGCCGCCCTGCTGCTGGACTGGCTGGCCTCAAAGCGCAGGGGTCCCTGGATCGCCACCGCGCTGGGCGGCCTGATGGTCGCAACAGCGGTTCTCGAGGCCCGCGCGGGCGCGCGCTGGCCCCGGGGCGACTTCGCCATCCCCCACTCGCCGGCGCTGCGTCAGCTGGCCGCCATACCCGGCGAGGGCGCGCTGCTGGACCTGCCTCCCCACCGCCACCGCCTGCGTGTGCTGCCCTACCAAGCCCTGCAGCTGGCACACCAAAGGCCCATCCCCTACCACATGGCCTCGCCCCTGCTGACCACCGACGTCATCGGCCCCATGCTCTCCAGCGAGCCCTTCTTCGCCTGGTTCGCAAGGGCCGGGTCCGGCACACAGGGCCGCCTGGACCCAGACGCCCTGGCTGGCCTGCGCCGCCACGGCCTGCGCTTCGTGGCGCTGCACGTGAACCTGGTGCCCCCCAAGCAGCGGGGATCCATACGACGAGCCATGGAGCGGGCCCTGGGCGAGCCCATCCTGCGAGACGGCCAGCACTGGAGCTGCTGGGAGCTGCCAGCCGACTGAGCCTCAGCGCACCTTCAACGTGAGCAGCGACACCGCCGCCAACAGGGCCGAGACGATCCAGATGCGGGTCACGATCTTGGTCTCGGCCAGCCCGCGGTGTTGGAAGGTGTGGTGGAAAGGCGCGCGGTAGAAGATGCGTCGACCGCTGCGGAAGCCGATTCCCTCCTGCACGATCATGCTGAGGATCTCAGCCAGGAAGATGCCCCCCGCCAGCAACAGCAGGACCTCCTGCTTGAGCAGCAGGCAGACGGTAGCCATCAGGCCACCCAGCATCAGCGAGCCCGTATCGCCCATGAAGACCTGCGCCGGGTGGCTGTTGTACCAGAGAAACCCCAGGCCGGCGCCGATGGTGGCCGCGCAGAAGACCGCGATCTCTCCCGATCCGGGCAGGTTGGGTAGCAAGAGGTATTCGCGGATCTGTTGGTTGCCCAGGGCGAAAGCGAAGACGCCCATGACCAGGAAGACGAAGACGCTGGGCACGATGCACAGGCCGTCCAGCCCGTCGGCGAAGTTCACCGAGTTGGCCGCGTACAGGTAGACCAGCACGGCGAAGACCAGGTAGGCCCAGCCCAGGTCCATGAAGTGTTCCTTCATCAGCGGCAGGTAGAGCAGGGTGCCCACGTCGGGCTCGAAGGGCGAGATGAACTCGAGCACCACGTAGAGACCGAAGGCCACCCCGAAGCCGCCCTGCAGCAGGATCTTCAGCTTGCGGGACATGCCGGCGTCGGCCGTGCCGCCCCGCACCTTGGCCAGATCGTCACGCGAGCCCATCCAGGCGAACCACAGGCCCGAAGCCAGCAAGACCCAGATGCGGCTGCCAGACAGATCGCACCACAGCAGCACGGAGATGAAGAGGCTGGCCAGGATCAGCGCGCCGCCCATGATGGGCGTGCCCGACTTGGAGCGGGTGTTGATGTCGCCGTAGACCCTTTCCTTGCTGCGCCAGCCGTGCTTGTAGAGCCACAGGATCATGGGACGACCCAGCAGCAGCCCCACCACGAAGGCGGTCAAGAAGGCCAGCACCACGCGCGTGGTGCTGAAGCGGAAGAGCGCGGGGCCACCGGCCTCGGCTACAAGGTCTGCCAACCAGAACAGCATCTCAGGCCTCCGGTCCGGTGAGCAGCTCCCGCCCAGGCAGCGCGTTGAAGGCCTGCTTGAGCGGATACTGGGTCATGTAGCCGGTGCTGGTGCGCAGCACCTCGTTGCCCTCGCGAGCCGCTTCCTTCGGGCTGATCAGCTCGCGCTCCACCAGCCGTGTATAGGCCTCGATCAAGGCCTGGCGTACCATCCAGACCGGGTCGTACCACAGGGTTCGAAAGCCGCTCAGCAGCGTGGCCGCATCTCGGCCCACCTCGGCCAGCGCGTGGACGCAGGCCTGGCGGGTCTCGAAGTCGCTGTCGCCAAGGCTGCCCAGCAAGGCGGGAGTCAGGGCGCTCAGACCCTCCGGATCGCCGTTGGCGCGTGCCAGCCGCACCGCAGCCCCGGCCGCGTGAGAGCGGGCCTCGAAGTAGGGGTCCTGCAGGCCCTTCTCCAGGGTCTCCACCACCTCGGGCCGCGTGTCTCCGGCCAGGCCGATGCCCAGGAAGGCGTCGCGCCGCACCATGGGCAGCTCGCGGTAGTCGCCGCTGGCGGTCTTGCCCGCCGCGTAGGCCAGCAGCACGGGAAGGCGCTCGGAGAATACGCCCCAGCCCACGGCGCGACAGCCGCGGCAGCGCATGACCCAGGACGACGAGGTCAGCAACCCGTCCAGCTTGTAGCGCGCGGCGCGGCGCTCCTCGTCGTTCAAGGCGTCGAGGCGACCGCCGTGGGCGCCCTGCAGCAGGGCCAGCAGCTGGTTGGAGTTCTTGCCCATCACCCGATCCTCGGGCAGGGGGGGCAGCTCGGGCAGCTGGGGAGCCTCGTGCAAGCCCAGCAGGCTCTCCACCAGGTCGGCGCAGAGCTGCAGGGTGTGGGGATTGAAGTCCCGCTTGCCCTCCCGCCCCATGGCCACCAGCACCTGCCCGTCCTTCAACAGATCCTGCAGCACCTCGGCCAGCTCGTCGCCGCCCACGAAGGGCACCGACTGGTCCCCCTCCAGGGCCACCTGCTCGTAGATGACCCGAGCGGCGCCCTCGCGCTCCATGGCGCGGGCCGTGGCCGCCTGGTAGTCGCCGGCCAGGTCGGCCTTGGGGATCACCACCATGGCCAGGCCGCAGGCGGCCACCTCCTTCACACTGCCTGCGCCACCGCGGCAGATCACCAGGTCCGAGGCAGCGTACACGGCGGGCATGTCCTCGATGAACCGGTATTGGCGGTAGCGCTGCTGCCAATCGTCGGGCAGGCCCTGCACCTCGGCCAGGCGCGCGTTGGTGTCGGCCGTGCCGTCGTAGCTGCTGCCGGGCGCCTGGCGCCCCGTACCGTGCAGCACGTGCACGCGGGGATCGGCCAGCAGCAAGGGCAGGGCGTCGGCCACGGCGCGGTTGATGGTGCGAGCGCCCTGGCTGCCGCCAAAGGCGAAGATCACGGCCGCGTCCTGGGGCAGGTCCAGCGACTCGCGCGCCGCCGGGCGCCCGCTGCGCTCCTGCTCCCCCACACGGGCCACCTCGGCGCGCACCGGGTAGCCCACCAGGGCGGCCTTGCTGGCGGGAACGCCGGCCGTGGGAAAGGCCAGGCCCACCTTGTCGGCGACCATGGTGACTGCCACGCGGTTCAAGCGCCCCAGCACCGCGTTCTGCTCGTGCACGAAGACCTTGGCCCGCGAGAGCCAGAGCTTGCGCAGGAACCAGACAGCGAAGATCACCGGTGCGGAGGCGTAGCCGCCTGTCGCCACGATGGCGTCCGGGCGAAAGCGCAGCAGCTGCAGCGTGCTGGCCAGGGTGCCCAGGCCCAGGTCCCAGCAGAAGCGGGCCAGGGCCAGGGGATTTCGCAGCCCCGGGAAGCCCCGGGAACGCACCCAGATCCAGCTGGCCCTGCCCTTTTCGTGCCAGGCCTTCCAGGCGTGGGGCACCATGGAGGTCTCGGCCTTGCCGCGCACACCCACGTACAAAAACTGGGCTTCGGGATGGCGATTGCGCAGCTCGGAGGCGATGGCCAGGGCGGGGGTCACGTGACCGCCGGTCCCTCCTCCGGTGAAGAGAAAACG
>CAYVQL010000150.1:0-26065 GCA_964454135.1 uncultured Enterobacterales bacterium
GACTGCGACGGCGAGACCGAGACCTGCGGCTTCAGCGGCGACTACTTCCCGAGCAATGCCCAGGCCGTGCTGCACGGCCCGGGCGCCAGCGCCTACACCGGCTTCATGGTGGCGGCCGGCCAGCTGGACGGCCAGGGCGGCCTGGACGTGCTGATCTCGACGCACCTGCAGAGCGGCTACGCCGGGGGCGGATACGCCATGTACTCTCCCGTCCAGGGCGAGTACTACTGGGACACCGCCGACGTGGCCTTCACCGCCACCGACGCCGGCTGCTACGGCTCCGGCCGCTCCATGGACCTGGGCGACGTGGACGGCGACGGCCTGGCGGACGCGCTCTTCGGCACGCCCTACGAGAGCGGCGCCTGCATAGGCGGCGTGGCCTTTCTGCACCTGGGCCCCTACGACCCGCTGGAGCCCATGTCCGGGGCCTACGCCAGCTTCTACGGCGGCGTGTCCAGCGGCAGCTACCCGGACCGCGCCAGCCACGGCTCGGCCCTGGGGGACGTGGACGGAGACGGCCTGGAGGACGTGGTGGTGGGCTCCTACGGCGAGGACGGGGGCGCCTCGGACGGGGGCGGCATCTTCGTCTGGTCAAATCCCGGGCCCACAGCCCACTCGCTGCCCGACTCGGCCGACGCCGCCTACTACGGCCACACAAGCATGAGCCTGGTGGGCTACCGCGTGCGGGCCGGACCGGATTTCGACGGCGACGGTATCGGCGACATCTCCTCCGGCGCGCTCTACGACAGCACGGCCGGCGCCTACGCCGGCGCCGTGCACGTGGTCTACGGCCCCCCCTCGGGCTCGCAGACCATGGCAGACGCCGACGCCAGCTTCTTCGGCGAGAACCCCAGCGACTACGCGGGCTGGGGGCTGGGGGACGGCGATGTCAACGGCGACGGCATCACGGACCTGATGGTGGGCGCGCCCTACGCCTACAGCAGCGCCGGCCGGGCCTACGTGTTCTTCTCCCCGCTGCCCGAGATGGCCGAACTGGGCGACGCCCCGACCCAGTTCATCGGCGACGGCGCCTACTTCGGCTACTCCATCCACGGCGGCGACGTGGACGGCGACGTGTACGAAGACATCGCGGTCGGCGCGGTGGAGGCGCCCCCGGGCGGCTGCGTCTACCTGGCCTACGGCCCCATCAGCGGCGGCTGGGACCTGGCACAGGACGCCGACGCCATCTTCCACGGCGAGGACGCCGGCGGCTACGTGGGCAGCGCGGTGCAGCTGGACGACTTCGACGGCGACGGGCTGGACGACTTGGTGACCGGCGCCCAGCTGGCGGAGAGCGGCTTCGGGGCGGCCTACCTGTGGATGGGGGGCGGGGAGTAGCTCGTGCGATGCGGCCGTGCTCGCGGTCCTGGTGGGCGCCTGCACCCCCCAGACGTGAACGCGTGGCTCGACCAGGACGGCGACGGCATCGGCGGCGGGCGGGGGGACATGGGGCATGTGCCAAGTCCAGCGCCTGGCCGAGGGGCCCGGAGCAAGCGCGGGCACGCCGCGGAGCTTGACCAGGTCGTCGATCCCCAGCGACAATCCACTGGCACCCCGCCCAGCGATCCAACATGCACCGCGCCATGTTCAGCCTCTGCCTCCTACAAGCCTGCGGTCCGCCTCAGATGACCACCTGGCTCGACAAGGACGGCGACGGCGTGGCGCGGGGGAACGACTGCAACGACCACGACGCCACCGCCGCGCCCCATAAGGAAGAGATCTGCGACGGCATCGACAACGACTGCGACGGCGAGATCGACGAGGGGCTACGCAGCTTGATCTTCGCCGACGAGGATGGCGACAGCTGGGGCGACGACCACAACAGCACAGAGGCCTGCGCCGCGGTCGTCGGCTGGATCGAGAGCGGCGGCGACTGCGACGACAGCGACGCCCAGGTCAACCCCGAGGCCGAGGAGACCTGCGACGGCATCGACAACGACTGCGACGGCGAGACGGACGAGGGCCTGGCCCACACGGTCTACCCCGACGCCGACGGAGACGGCTGGGGTGACAGCGCTCAGGGTGCCGCAGCCTGCCAGGTCGACTCGGGCTGGACCGAGCAGGGGGGCGACTGCGACGACGGCGACGCCCTGACCTACCCCGGCGCCGAGGAGCTCTGCGACGGCCTGGACAATGACTGCGACGGCGAGAGCGAGACCTGCGGCTTCCAGGGCGACTACCTCGCGAGCGATGCCCAGGCTGTGCTGCACGGCCCGGGCGCCAGCGCCTACACCGGCTTCATGGTGGCCGCCGGCCAGATGGACGGCCAAGGGGGCCTGGACCTGCTGATCTCGGCCCACTTGCAGATCGGCTACGCCGGGGGAGGCTACGCCCTGTACGCTCCCGTCGAGGGCGAGTACTTCGCGGCCACTGCCGACGTGGCCTTCAGCGCCACCGACACGGACTGCTACGGCGCGGGCCGCTCCATGGACCTGGGCGACGTGGACGGAGACGGCCTTGCGGACGCCCTCTTCGGCACGCCCTACGAGAGCGGCAGCTGCATCGGCGGCGTGGCCTTCTTGCACCTGGGCCCCTACGATCCGACGGAGCCCATGTCCGGGGCCTACGCCAGCTTCTACGGCGGCGCGTCGGGCGGCAGCTACCCGGACCGCGCCAGCCACGGCTCGGCCCTGGGGGACGTGGACGGTGATGGTCTGGAGGACGTGGTGGTGGGCTCCTACGGCCAAGACGGGGGCGCGGGCGCCCTGGACGGGGGTGGCATCTTCGTCTGGTCCGCCCCCGGGGCCACCTCCTACGTTCTGCCCGATTCGGCCGACGCCGCCTACTACGGCTACTCCGCCAGGAGCCTGGTGGGCTACCGCGTGCGGGCCGGACCGGATTTCAACGGGGACGGCATCGGCGACATCTCCTCCGGCGCGCTCTACGACAGCACGGCCGGCTCCAACGCCGGCGCCGTGCACGTGGTCTACGGCCCTCCATCGGGCTCCCAGACCATGGCCGACGCCGACGCCAGCTTCTTCGGCGAGAACCCCAGCGACTACGCGGGCTGGGGGCTGGGGGACGGCGACGTCAACGGCGACGGCATCACGGACCTGATGGTGGGATCGCCCTACGCCTACAGCAGCGCCGGCCGGGCCTACGTCATCTTCTCCCCCCTGCCCGAGCTGGCGGACCTGGGCGACTCGCCCACCCAGTTCATCGGCGACGGCGCCTACTTCGGCTACTCCATCCACGGCGGCGACGTGGACGGCGACGTGTACGAAGACATCGCGGTCGGCGCGGTGGAGGCGCCCCCGGGCGGCTGCGTCTACCTGGCCTACGGCCCCATCAGCGGCGGCTGGGACCTGGCACAGGACGCCGACGCCATCTTCCACGGCGAGGACGCCGGCGGCTACGTGGGCAGCGCGGTGCAGCTGGACGACTTCGATGGCGACGGGCTGGACGACCTGGTGACGGGCGCCCAACTGGCGGATGGCGGCTTCGGCGCGGCCTACTTGTGGATGGGCGGTGGGGAGTAGCTTGCGCTATGCGACTGCGCTGGCGGTCCTGGTGAGCGCTTGCGCCCCCCCGGGCGTGAGCGCGTGGCTCGACCAGGACGGCGACGGCATCAGCGAGGACAGGGACTGCGACGACCAGGACGCCTCGGCGGCGCCCTACAGGGAAGAGGTCTGCGACGGCGTAGACAACGACTGCGACGGCCAGACGGACGAGGGCGTGCGCATGCGGATATTCTTCGACCAGGACGGCGATGGCTACGGCGACAGCGCGGACAGCGCCCGTTCCTGCGAGGTCTGGTCCGGCTGGTCCGACCAGGGCGGCGACTGCGACGACAGCTCCGCCCTGACCTACCCGGGCGCGCCCGAGATCTGCGACGACCGAGACAACGACTGCGACGGTCAGCCCGAGACGCAGGTCTGCGGCTTCGACGGCGACTACTTCGTCGACGACGCCTACGCCGCGCTCCTGGGCCCCATGAGCGGCGCGACCACCGGCTTCATGGTGGCCGCCGGAGAGTTGGACGGCCATCCGGGCCTGGACCTGCTGGTCTCGGCCCATATGCAGGCGCCCGCCTACAGCGGCGGCGGCTACGCCTTCTACGCCCCCTTCGACGGCGAGCGCAGCGCCTGGCAGGCCCAGGTGGCCTTTGGAGGAACCGACACCGACTGCTACGGCGCGGGCCGCTCCATGGACCTGGGGGACGTGGACGGCGACGGCCTGTCCGACGCCCTCTTCGGCACACCCTACGAGGGCGCGGGCTGCCCCGGGGGCGTGGCCTACCTGCACCTGGCTCCCTACGAGGCCCAGGTGCCCATGGACCAGGCCTACGCCAGCTTCCACGGCGGCCTGTCCAGCGGATCATACCCGGACCGCGCCGCCCACGGCTCGGCCCTGGGGGACGTGGACGGCGACGGCCTGGAGGACGTGGTGGTGGGCTCCTACGGCGAGGACGGCGGCGCCTCGGACGGCGGCGCCGTCTTCGTCTGGCACGACCCCCAGCCGGGCGAGCACAGCCTGGGCTCCGCCGACGCGACCCACTACGGCGCACGCAGCTCGGGCCTGGTGGGCTATCGGGTGCGCGCGGGCGCGGATCTGAACGGCGACGGCATCGGGGACTTCTATTCCGGCGCCCTCTTCGACAGCACGGGCGGCTCCTACGCCGGCGCCGTGCACGTGGTCTGCGGGCCCAGCTCGGGCTCCCAGAGCATGGCTGACGCGGACAGCACCCTGGTGGGTGAAAATCCCGGCGACTACGCGGGCTGGGGTCTGGGAGACGGAGACGTGAACGGCGACGGACTGACGGACCTGATGGTGGGCGCGCCCTACGCCTTCGGCGGCACCGGGCGGGCCTACGTGGTCTTCGCTCCCCTGCCCGAGGTGGCGGACCTGGGCACGGCCCAGGCCCAGTTCATCGGCCAGGGCTCCCTCTTCGGCTACGCCGTCAACGGCGGGGACGTGGACGGCGACGGCTTCGACGAGGTCGGCGTCGGCGCGATCAACGGGGGGATGGGCGGCTGCGTCTACCTGATGCACGGTCCCATCAGCGGCGGCTGGGACCTGGCCCAGGACGCCGACGTCGTCTTCCACGGCCAGGACGCCGATGGCTGCCTGGGCAGCTCACTGCAGCTGGAGGACTTCGACGGCGACGGGGGCGACGACCTGGTCAGCGGCGCGCAGAGCGCGCAGAACGGCTGGGGAGCGGCCTATGTGTGGGTGGGGGATTGAGGGACCGGGCCGAGCGAAGGGGCTCGGGCGGCAGCGCCTGTTCCACTCCCGGCTCCTATGTCCCGACTTCGTCGATGGCAGCCTGCACCTTGGCACCTTGGCACCTTGGGGTTCGCGGTAGGGACGGCCCTCACGGGCCGCCCCCCGCACAGATCCCAGCGCACCTTGGACACCTTGGGGACACCTTGGGGTCAACACCTTGGGGTCAACCTTGAACCTTGGGGTCAAACCTTGGGGTCAGGTTGCCACGATTACCCTTTCATCGAAAACTCCTTGGATAATTCAGTTTCCGCGACCCATGCGACGAGCGTCTATTTCGCGGCCTGGCAGCCCGCTGCGGGGCGCAACTGGGCACGGGCCCGGACCGCTCGCCGCCTGCTCCTCCGGGCTCATCGCGAGGGTCTTGTCGTACCCCCCGTCCCGGCACGGTATCGTGCCCCCGATGCGCCTACTCCTGCCCTCGCTCATGCTCTGCGTCCAGCTGCCGGCCGGCGGCTGCCGCCTGATGGTCGAGGGGAGGCCTGAGCCGCCACAGCGGGCTCCTTTGGACGAGGATACCGCCCGTGCGCACGACTCGGCCGTGCCGGAGGACGCGGGCGGGGTGGAGCACATCGGCTCCAACGCGCAGGCCGGGTTCCCCTTCGATCCCGACCGCATCGGCCACGTGTCCATCGAGTTGCCCGACGCCTCGGTCAAGTCATTGGACGCCGATCCCTACACCTACACCGAGGGCAGCGTGGTGGTGGAAGGAGAGGCCTTCGACCTGGTGGGCGTGCGGCTGCGAGGCAAGTACGGCTCCTTTCGCACGCTGGACGGCAAGCCCAAGCTCAAGATCGACTTCAACCAGTATGTGGAGGACCAGCGCTTCGAAGGCCTCGAGAGCCTCTCGCTCAACAACATCCTGCCGGACTGCTCCCAGATGAAGGAGATCCTGGCGGCCGAGGTCTTCTCCGCCAGCGGCGTGATCGCCTCGCGCGCCATGTACATGACCGTCGAGATCAACGGCGAGGACTATGGGCTCTACCTGCTGGTAGAGACCCAGGACGACCGCTTCCTCGACCGCTACTGGGCCGACGACAGCGGCAACCTGTACGACGGCAAGTACTGGACGGGCCATGGTTGGAATATCGTGATGTTGGACTTCGGTATCGGAGTGGACGAGTACTTCCAGCTGGAAGAGGGCGTGGATGTGGGGCACGAGGACATCCGCGCCATCTCCGAGACCTACACCGCCACCCGAGGGAGCGCCGACTACTACGCCGCCACCGGGGCACTGCTGGAGTGGCCTGCGCTGCAGCGCATGTGGGCGGCCTCGCAGTGGATCGGCCAGAACGACGGCTACTGCCTGAACCGCAACAACTACCGCGTCTACTTCGATCCCGAGGACGGCCGCGCCGAGCTGATCCCCACCGACCTGGACTACTCGTTCCTGCGAGCCGAGAGCTGGGGCTTCAGCTGGAGCGCCCCCACGGGAAACCTGGCGGCCGCCTGCCTCGGCGACGAGGCCTGCCAGGCCGATTGGCGAGCCACAGTGGCGGAGGTGCTCGACCTGATCGACCAGATGCCGCTGCCGAAGCGCGTCGAGCAGATCTGGGCGCTCATCGAAGCCGAGGTCAAGGCCGATCCGCGCCGGGAGTGCTCCCTTGACCAGGTGGCCAATGGGCATGATCACGTGGCGGACTGGGTCGAGAATCGCTCGAATGGGGTACGGGAGGAGTGGGGGTTGTAGGGTGATGGGCATGGTCCACTAGGCTCCGCCTTTCTCTTCCACTTCGAACCAGCAGACTTCACCGGTGCGCAGGAAGCCGAAGGCGACGAGGGATTTGTGGAGGGCGGAGGCGGAGAGGTCGGCCCAGTCCCGGCACTCAGCTATCTTCTCTCCCCAGACCGCTTGAAGACTGGGCAGGGAGAGAACGAGTGGTTCGTCCCAGCCGAAGAGAGCGGTTCTACCCGTGGGGGTGAAGGCGCATGCGCCCCATCGTCTGCGATCGTCGAAAGACCTGCGGCGGTTTCGCGTTTTGATGACGCGCTTGCCAGATACCAGGTCGAAAAGGAAGGCGCGACCCCAACGAGAGTCTGTAGGCAGTAGGTAGCGGCCAGTGGGTGAGATGGTCATATGCCCCCATGTAGAAGGTGATAGCCAACGGTCCATCTCCTTTCCGCCCATGGACAGCTCACGCTTGGTCACCATTCCACGCATATGGCCGTTGAGATAGATGCAGGGTCCTTTTGGGTCGAAGGCCGCTCCGATGTTGTTGCGCCCATCGAAGCGTCGGAGGAGCTTGCCATCGGGGATGGTGAATACCTCGAGCTTCTTGTTCCCCCGGATGGCCAGGTGGCGCCCTCGAGGATCCGGGATGATCTCCTCCGTCAGGCCTTCCGGGAAATCGTCCGCCAGTTCGCAGTTCCCGCCTCCGTCCAGATCGATACGTTTCAGACAGAGGTACCTCTTGCGGCTCTCGACGAGACAGTACAGGAACCTGGACTGCGGACCGAAGGCCACGCCCTGTGCACCCCAGGTGCTGGCGGCGAACTCGCCCAGCACGCTTGCGTCTTCGGAGCGGTAGACGCGCACGCGACAGTCGCCGCATCTGGCTGCCGCCACCGCGACCAGCTTGCCATCTGGAGAGACATCGATGTCTCTGATGTCGGAACCGGTGACGACTCTCTGCAGGTTCTTCATCTTGGGGGGCATTCCCAACTCCATTTCTTTCAAGCGTCCTTGGTCGCGCGGAACTTGTTGCCGCGTTTGTCAGCGTCCCAGATGGGGTCTTTGGCGCCCAGCACCGTGAAGCCCGGCTCGACAGCCAAGCGCTCTTTGTACTGGCTGCGTGTGGTCTCACCAGTTGCGGGATCGGTGTACTCCGCTCCTTGGGCCAGGTTCTCCGGACCCCACATAGCCCGGAGACCCTCCTCTTCTCCGCCGAATGCCTGGCGCTCCTCGTAGGTGGTCTTGTAATGTTTCTTCACCCAGCCGTGCGCCAACGGCTCCTTGTGATCCGCGTGGTAGTTACCCTGCTGCTGGTAGGCCTCCCGCTTGGCTTGAGCCTGCTGCTCGGTGTACCTGTCCTCGCCCTTTGGGATTCTGCCGGCGGCCAACCGTTCTTCCTCATCAGGCGTTGCGCTGGCCTTGGTGGCTTTTGGGATTCCATCCAGATCGTAGGGATCGATCCAGAGACGGATTTCCTTGTCCCCCGCCACCCCCCTCCACTCCTCCTGCGCCTCCTCCTCCGCCTCTGCATCCCCAGCTTCCACCGCCTGCTCGAAATCCTCCACCAGCGGCGCGACAGTGCTCCAGGCCTCTTCGATGAGCGTCTTCCTGCTCGCCTCGTAGTCCGAGCCATCCAGGAAGTAGTACCAGCGGATGGTGCTGCCCAGATCCCCGGCGATCCACTCCGCCGGCAAGTAGCGCTCCTGGGGCATGTCGTTCAGGGTGTACTCGTTGCAGGACGGGTGCCAGACGATGCACTCCTCCATGAAGAGCCCCTCCAACACCTCATCCATCTTCCCTTGCTGCTCGTAGGCCGAGCTCTCCTCGCCATCCACGCGGCCATCTTCGGGCAGCTTCTCGTGATCCTGGCAGAAGGCGCCTAGGTCTTCCCACCCGAAGTACCGGGGCTCGCCGTTCTTCCGGAAGCGCTCGTCGCCGTAGGCGTCGTCCCGGAACTGGGCTGTGATCAACGCCTTGAGCTTATCCCAGTCCAGCTGGTCCAGGGTCCACAGGTAGCCGCTGGCACCTTGGCGTTGCTTGCCGCTCTCATCCACGATCCGGTCAGCTTCGCCGGCGTCCACAGCCGAGTTGAGGTCGTCGCGGGCCAGGGCCATGGCGGTGTCGCGGCGCACGGCGCTGCCCATGGCGGCGGCGGCGAAGGTCTCGGCCCAGTCGGCGGTGGCGAACTCTTGCTGGCCGGCGATGCGGTCCACGGCGTAGGCCCAGCGCAGGCGGTCCTTCCAGGTGCGGCGCGAGAAGCTGAAGTAGATGTTTCCTTTCTTCTCGTTGGGCGTGAAGATGAAGGCGAAACCGGGCTGCCCGCCCTGCTCGGCTTGGTCGAAGTCTTCGGTGGAGACGATGTCGAAGCGTATGCCCTGCAGCAGGTCGCCCTCGGCCTGGTCTTCTTCGCTCTCGGTCAGGTCGGCCAAGGCCCACAGGATGGCCTCGGGGAACTGGAGCTCGGCGTCGAGCTCCAACGCCTCGCTGTCGGCCAGCTGGTCGATGGCTGCGATGATGGCTTCGTGCTTCTCGGTCTGGTCCTCGGCTGCGAAGTGCTGGCCGCCGGCTTCGTCCAGGGCGACCCAGCCCTCACCCTGGTCGATGGTGACCTGCTGGGAAGGACCCTGCACCCGATAGGCTGTGGCCTGCGCGCTCCAGGCGCGGTTCTCGGTGGCGATCTCGGCGTCCACGCCCACATCCGCAGGGTGGTCGGCTTCGAATCCCTCCAGCAGCTCCTCCTGCCCCAAGAGCTCGGCCCGGCAACGCCCACTCCCCAACTCCCAACCCTCCTCCGCGGCCGCGCGGGCGATGGGTTCCAGGTCGCTCTGCTCCTCCTTCTCCTTCTCCTTCTCCTCCTCCTCCTCCTCCTCCTCCTCCTCCTCCGTACCTTCGTCCTCCGCCTGCACCGTCTTCACCGACCCGGCCCCCTCATCCGCCTGCTCGACCCCCAGGGAGACGGCCACGTCATCGCCTTGCTCAAGGGCCGTCTCGCCGCCAAGCTCGGCCGCCTCTTCGACCCCTTCCCTGGCCCCCTTCTCCGCCACCACTTCCACCGCATCGTCGGCCCCCTTGCCCAGCAAGCCCAGCAGCTCTTCGGCGTAGCGCACCAGCAGCTCTCCGATCTCGGACAGGCCTTCCATAACGCTCTTGACGGCGCCCCCTCCGGCGCTGGAGACAAGGCCGCCCAGGCCCTTGACCAGGTCGATGACATGTCCGCCCAGCTGACCCAGCAGCTTGAACGCCGCGCCCAGGGCCTCGCCGGTCCAGTCCACGACCTTCAGGATCAGCTTCAGGGCCTTGCCGGCGGTGGTGACGGTGTTGGCCAGTCCGGCGGTGCAGAGGGCCAGCAGCACCTCGAAGATGACGGTGCCGGCCAACCAGCCCAGGGCCTCGCCCAGGTCGCCCGAGGCTTCGTCCATCACGAAGAAGGCCACCAGCTCTTGGGCCAGGGCCTCGCCGGCGCCCTCGATGCCGTCCTGCACCTCGGTCCACAGCTCGCCCAGCCTGGCCGCCAGGTCCTCGAAGCTCATGCCGCTGCCCGAAGAGAAGTGCTCCTCCAGGGCGGGCATGAAGTTGGAGATGACAGGCTCGGCCTGGGCGGAGAGCTCGGTCCACATCTGGCTGGCGCTGGCTTGGAGGTCTTGCGTCGGAGCGTCGCCGTCGGTCTCCTGCGCCTCGGCCTCGCGGCCCTCGCCCGCGCCCTCGGCCAGATCGCTGGCCCAGATCGCCAGCGAGCCCATGCCCTCCACCAGGGTCCAGGCCAGCACGAAGGGGTCGGTCAGGCCCTGCCACATGCCCAGCAGCAAGCCCTTGACGAAGCCGAAGATGAAATCGAGGTCGGAGCCGCGCATGATGGCGGCGAACCTGTCGGCCATGGCCACCTTGGTCTCGGCGTCCTGGCCGCGCACCTCTGTCAGGAAGCCCAGCACGCCGGGCTTGACGGCCGACCAGAGCAGGCCGAAGAAGGGCAGGTCGGGGGCGGCGTCGAGGGCGGCGATGAGCACGTCCAGCAAAAAGTCGATGATGGCTTCTTTGCTGCAGTCGCAGAGCGCGGCCCAGGCCCAGCCGGCCAGGACCTGGGGGATGAAGGCGGGGCAGAAGACGCATAGCGCGATGGAGCTGGCCACCTCCAGCCAGGGCTGCGCCCACTCCCAGACGGCCGCGGCCAGCTCGGCGACGCGCGCGGCGGCGGCCTGCAGCTGCTGGCTGCCGAAGTCCCGCAGCTGTCCGACCTGGGCCGAGAGGGCTTGCACCAGGTGCGCGCCGGCCGAGAGCAGGGGCTGACCGCAGACGGCGGCCGAGAGCTCGTCGGCGCTGTCGGCCAGGGCTGTGAAGCCCTCGGAGAGCCAGGCGGCCCCTGCCGAGGCCTGGTCCCCAGCTTCGGTGAGCAGCTGCGCCAGCTGGCCCAGCATGCCCTCGTCGCCCAGGGCTTCGAGGGCCTGTTCCCAGAGGTCTTCGTCGTCCCAGTGCTCCAGCAACCAGCTGCCCGCCTCCCAGGCGGCCTGACCGGCCTGGATCATCAGCATGACCTGGCCCATGGGCGAGATGGCGTAGACCAGCTCCGAGAGCGCCTGCAGCGGCTCCAGCACGGGGGCCAGGGTCCGCCTGATGGAGTCCCAGGCCTCGGCGCACCACTGGGTGAAGGACTGGGAGACGTCGCCCTCGCCGGTGATGCCCAACTGGGCGGCCACGTAGTCCCAGGCCTCGGAGGAGATGGTCTGTGCCGTGGAGATCCAGCCCGAGAGGGAATCCATGAGCTGCTGGGCCACGGCCCAGCCCTCGCCGAGCAGCTCCTGCAGCAGCTCGAGGCCCGGGGCCAGCAAGAGCTCGCTCAGCTGCAGGACGCCATCGTTGAAGCTGCCCAGCAGAGAGCCCATGGCTTCGAAGACCGGGCTCTCCAGCACGCCCTGCACGAAGCCCGCCAGCGCCTCTATGTAGACGGGGAAATCGCCGCAGCAGGCGTTGCCGCCGCTGGCGGCGCCGGCCAGCTGTGCTTCGGCTTCGTCGGTCATGCCCTGGACCGAGGTGGCCAGCTGGTCCAGGCTCAGGCCGCCCAGCAGGCTCTGGGAGGCGTCGCCCAGGGCGCCTTCGAGTAGGTCTTGCACGGCCTGCTGGGGGCCCTGATCGAGGAAGGCGGCCAGCTCGGGCAGGATGTTCTCCAGCAGGGCGAGCAGCATGCCGCTGGCGCTTCCGTCCTCGCTGGCGCCCTCGGATTCCGTGTCGGGGGCGGCCGCCGCAGCGGCTTCGCTTGCGGCGGCCTCGGCCCCCGCGTCAGCGTCGGTCTCCGCGGTGGCGTCGCCCGTGGCGCTGTCCGCTTCCGAGCCTTCGGTCTCCGCAGCGGCCTCGTTCGCTGCGCTGTCCGTGTCCAAGCCCTCGGCCTCGCCCATGGCGCCGTCCGCCTCCGAGCCCATGGCCTCCGTGCCGGCCTCGGCGTCAGCAGCTGCCTCGATCGGTGCGCTCTCCGTCTCCGCGCCCTCGGCCTCGCCGTTTGCGCCGCCCGCCTGCGCATCGCCCGTTGTAGGCCCGCCTTCGCTCGGACCGCCGTCTTCGCCATCGGCCGGCCCTCTGTTGGGCTCCCCGCTCGTGGCTCCGTCGCCCGCGCCGCCACCGTCGCCGCCTCCACTGTCACCGTCGGCCGTCTCGCCATCCCCGCCTGCCGGCTCCTCTACAGCCTGCCCGCCCTCGCCGTCCTGGCCCTCTTCGCTCTCGAGTGCGGCATCCGAGCCCGCCTGGCCCGACCCGGCCGCTGCCTGCGGACTGTCCCACTGCCTGGACAGCTCGTCCAGCTGGGACATGGTCTCCCCCAGATCCGCCAGGATGACGGCCATGGCGTCGGGCTCGACGGGGGTCGGACCGGCGGCCTCGACGGGGGACTGATCTTCCGCGACCATCGCTTGGGCCATCTCCGTGCCACAGGCCTGGGCAGCGGTCCGCAGCTCGTCCAGCCAGCCGCTCTCCGTCTCAAGGCCCTCCTCAACGACGTCTCCCTCTTCCAGCGGCAGCTCAGGCGTTGCGGCGGACCAGGTGAAGTCGCCTTCGGCGCTGCCCAGCTGGGCCACGGATTCCTCCATGTCGGCGATCAGGCTGGCCAGAGCGCCCTGCTCCTGGGGCTGGGGCGGCGCCATCCTCTCTCGCATCGCCGAAGGCGGGGCCTGACCTGGCACATGCTTCACCACGTCCACGCCGGTCAGGCCCCGCTGAGCGATGTCCTTGAGCAAGGTTGAAAAACCGCCATCGTCCTCGCCGTTGAGCGCCGCCTGCAGCGCCTGATTGCCCACGGCCCGCTGCAGCTTGCCGATGACGGCGGCTGGCGGGGCTTGCTGGTCCTGCGGAGGGACCGGCTGGGGACGGTGGGGCAGGGAGCGTTCGGTTTCCTGGCAGCAGCTTCTGGGCATGGGCGCCTCGGCGGTCGATGGCGCCCGACGGTGAAGCAAGGGTGGTGCCAGGACGTTGATCGGCCTGGAAAGCTGATTTGCGCGGAATGGGTGTCGAAAAAGCGTCGAAAAGCGTCGAAAACGTCGAAAGAGTTCGACATCCCCCAGGACGTTAGACCCGCCCAGCGCCGGACCGGCGGCCGGATCGCCGCTGGGCCCGGTAGCCCCTTCACGCCCGGAGCCCGCCTTGTCCTTCTACGCCAGCTTCGCCGAGCACTACGACCAGGTCTTCCCTGCGGGCCCCAAGCCGGGTTTCGTCGCGGGGCAGATTCCCTCGCCCGCCCGCCTGTTGGACGTGGGATGCGCCACCGGTGGCGTGGCCCTGGCCCTGGCGCAGCGGGGCTACCAGGTCCTGGGGGTGGATCTCGATGACTCGCTGCTGCGGTACGCGTGCGCGAAGCTGCCCGAGGCCCCGACCGACCGGCTGGGCTTCATGAAGGCGGACATGCGCAGGCTCGCCTTGCCGTCCCCTTCGTTCGACGGCGCGCTCTGCCTGGGCAACACCCTGGTCCACCTGCTCTCGGAGACTGATCGCCGGCAGGCGCTCGTGATGCTGAAGGGGCTGGTGCGGCCGGGTGGCAGCCTGCTCGTCCAGATCGTGAACTACGATCGCATCCTCGCCAAGGGGATCAGCAGTCTGCCGCTGATCGAGAACGAGCGTCTGCGCTTCTTCAGGACCTATTCGGATGTCACGCCGGAGAAGCTGCGCTTCTGTGTGCGGCTCGAGCTGAAGGCCACGGACCAGGTGTTCGAGGCCGAACAGCAGCTGGTCCCCCTCCGGAGGGATCAGCTCGACCACGAGCTGCGGAGAGCGGGTTGGAGGCCGCGGGCCTGGTGGGGCGGCTATGGCGGCGCGGACTGGAGCCCCGACGGCTTCGGCTGCATGGTGCTGGCGGATTCGGCCCGCTGAGGCGTCTCAGTCCGTCCGCTCCGTAAGCTCGTCGAAGAGATCCTCGTTCTCCTCCAGAAAGCGCGCCACCTGGTAGGGGTTGAAGGCCGGGTGCTGCTTGAAGAAGGTGGAACGGAAGTAGATCAGGTTGCCCGCCAGGCAGAGGGGCTGGGTGCCCGGATTGCGGCCGAAGCGCGTCTTGCCGCGGCGCAGACCCCGATCGTCCAACCAGCGGATCTTCTCCTCGCGGGTGGGGAAGGCCTGGGCCGGTGTGTGGAAGCGAACCCCGTGCTTGTCGTAGAAGCGCTCGAACCAGGCCAGCGCCACCGGCATCTGCTCCACGTAGTAGGGGGTCTCCAGGGATGATCCGTCCGCTGCGTCGCGGATGTCGTGGGCCAGGCAGTGGCGCAGGGTGGCGATGTGCATGGAGACCTTGCAGCCCAGGCACCAGACGAAGCGCGAGCGATGGCGCCGGTAGAGGGGACCGAGCCGTCGCAAGAGCAGGCGGTCGAACTCCGCCCTGCAGCTGCCTATGTCGTGGCTGACCCGCCCCGGGTAGCGCTCCAGCAGGTCGGCGGCGGCCTTGCGCGACCATTGTCTGCATATGATGCCCGGTCCCCCTCCCCAGGTCAGCAGGTGCAGCCGCTCGAAGCGTTCCAGCAGCAGGCCGGCGCAGAGCGTGGAGTCCACGCCCCCGGAGTACATCAGCGCCACGGTCTCCATCAGGACACCCCGCAGAGTCGGCTGAGGCGGCTACCGCCGGGATCGCGCAGGTAGTCCTGCACCAGGCGCTCACAGCGCGCGATCTTGCGCTCGTAGTAGGCCAGCACGTCTTTGCGGTAGCGGGCCATGTCCTTGCGCTCCAGGTAGCCCCAGCGAGCCCAGAGGTTGAAGAGCACGAACTGGTAGCAGCGACCCTGGATCTGTTTGTCGTAGGCGGTGCCTTTGACGTCCGGGGCTGGCGCCAGCCCCAGCTCGTGCAGCTCTTCGCCGGTGGTGGGTCCGCGGGTGCCTTTCTTGCCGCCGCGTGCAGGGCTCAGGCCCCACAGGGCGCTGCCGAAGTCCATGCCCTGGTCGTCGTCGTAGTCGAAGACCGGGTTTTCATATTCGATGTCTGCCAGGCCGTAGAGCCGGCGCAGCATCTCCAGCACCTCGCTCATCTGGGCCGGGAAGATGGTCATGTTGCGGTTGGCGCCGTCCCAGACGCAGCCCACACCGTGGCGATGGCAGTAGACGAGGGTGCGCAGGTGCATGGCCAGCTTGCACAACCCGCAGGTGGTCAGCAGCATGAGGCGGTGGCGCAGCAGGTCGCGCAGGTAGCTCTCGTAGGAGACGTGCCGGAAGAGATCGTCCACCGGGATCAGGGCGGGACGCACGAAGCGCTCCTGGCCGAAGCGCTCGCGCAGCGCCTTGACGTTGCGCTCCGAGTTCTGCAGGTGGAACATGCCGAAGCGACGATAGGTGAGCAGGTGGACCTGCTGGAAGGCCTGGGCGGCCTTGACCGCCGCCAGCGTGGAGTCGGTGCCCCCGCTGTACATCAAGGCCACTGCGGAGGAGTCAGTCACGCTGCGCCCCCTCGTCGTCCGGCACCTGGTAGAGGCTGGGGGGCACCAGCTGGGCGACCCAGCCCAGCAGCTCGGAGTAGAGCACGCGTGCCCGGTACGGCAGGAACACTCCCACTGACGAAGCTGCGAGGGCGAGGCCGATCTTGAGCTTTCTCATCTGTCACCTGGGTTGTGCATGCCGTGGGTGAGACGAATTGTAGCAAGAGCACCGCGCGTGCGCTTCGCCCTGAGTGCGTTTCCGATGAGATATACCTGGCTGGAAAGCTCCAGGGGAGCCGCTTGCGTGATTCGTTGCGAGCCCTGAAACCCGAGTACTTCGCGCTGGGCCTGGGCGCCGCCCTGGTGGCGACTTTTCCCCTGGTCGGGCGCTTGAACAGCCATATGGTCGGCAGCGAGCTGGTGGGCGCCTACAGCCACGCCTGGAAGTACTGGTGGGTGCGGCACGCCTTGCTGGAGCTGGGCGTCAATCCGGCCCACAGCGAGCTCTTGGCTTTTCCCCAGGGACTGGCGGTGGGCCGGCATATGGCCTGCTTTCTGAACGGCTTTCTGGCCTTGCCGGTCACCCTGGCCGCGGGGCCGGCTGCGGCCTTCAATGCCGTCTGCCTGGTCAGCACGGCGGGAGGCTGCTGGGCGGCGGCGCTGCTGGCGGGGCGCATGGGCTTGGGCCGAGGCTGCGCCTCGCTGGTGGGTCTGTCCTGGGCGCTGGCGCCCCATTTTCTGGGCTACTTCATGGGCGGGGCGCTGGAGAACCTGGCCAATCCATGGATACCGCTGACCCTGCTGGGATTGGTGGAGCTCTTCGGCGAGGCCGAGCCGGCCATGCCGGCCGGAGGTCGCCGGCGGGTGGGGATGGCGCTGCTCTGCGCGGTGGGCCTGTTCCTGACCGCCCTCACCTCTTGGCACCAGGGCCTGGTCCTGGGCCTGTTGGCGGGTTGGTTCCTGCTGTTGCAGGTCCCGCGCCTGCGCAGCCAGGCGCTCAAGCCGGGGCTCTGGGCCCTGGGCGGCCTGGCCCTGGGATCGGCCGGTGTGCTGGTCGCGGCGCGCGGCCTGCTGCCCGACGCCTCGACCGCCAACCAGCCCTCCGTCGAGGCCTTGGTCACGGCCCAGCTGATGGGCAGTCATGTAGGCTGGCTGCGCGAGCTGGAAGAGGGTGCGGTGGCCATGAGCGGCAGCCTGTGGCTCAACAACCACCTGCTGCTCAGCTTGTTGCTGTTGGCATGCTTGGGCCTGGCGACCCGCGGGGGGCGTCTGTGGGCGCTGCTGGCCTTGCCCTACCTGGCGGATCTGGTCCTGCCCGACGAGATCTCCTCCCTGCCAGTCATCGGAGAAAGAAGTCTGCCCGGGAACCTGTACACGGCGTTCGGCAGCCTGCTGGGAAGCGGTGAGCGACGCATCGCTCTGCTGCATATCCTGCTCTCTTTGGCTGCCGGTCATGGCTTGGCCTGGCTGTCGACCCTGCTGCGCGCTTGGGGTTGGCGCGGGCTGGCCCGTGCCGCCGTGCCGCTGACATTGGGCATCTGGGCGGCCGAGCTCCTTCTGGCCGGTCCGGTCCGGCTGCCGGTGCCGAGCTTCGAGGTGCGCGACCCGGCCTACGCTCACCACCTGGCCCAGGCCGCGCCGGGAGCGGTGGTGGTGCTGCCTCTGTTCGTCGAGGAATCCAGGTCCGTCAGCGCCTTGGGCATCAAGGCCCACCGCAGCGCCTACATCTTCGACCAGACCATCCACGGCCACCCCCTGCTGAATGCCGTCGGCTCGCACTTGTCCTTCTCCGCCTCGTCCCTGCCCCTGCGGGATTCCCTGCTGACCAGCCTGGCCTCGCTGGAGATGACCGGCAGACGCTGGCGCGAGCTTCCCACAGACTGGACCCCGGAACGACTGGTGGAAGAAGGCTTTCGATGGATCGTGCTGCAGCGTACGCTGTATCCGGAGAGCACGGGCCCCGCTGCGCAGCGACTGCTGGAGGCCGCCCTGGGCGAGCCGCTGGAGCTGGAAGGCGAAGTCTTCCTCTTCGAGCTGGCCAGTCCGGGCCAAGACGGAGACGACGGAGCGCGCGGACGGTGATGCGATAGTCTGAGAGAAAAGGGCTTCGATCGTTCCGAGTTCGAGATCGTCGAGGCGGAGCGGGGGACCAGGTGCCGAGGCACGGCCGTGTCCGAGCTCACGGTCCGCCCTCGAGCGACCCGCTGCTGGATGGGGCCGTCAGTTCGAGAAGAGAACCCAACAGGCGTGGCGTGGGATAGAGTGGTCCGCCCGGTCCGAGGAAGTCGGATCGCAGGTCCTCTACAGGAGAGCAGCGCTGGAATGACCGGGAACGGCACCATCCTAGGCATCGCTGACGACTACGTCGGCAACGCGGCGCTGTTCTGTGATGGGCAGCCGGTCTTCGCGGCCGCCAATGAGCGCTTCAGCCGTAAGAAGGGCGACGCGGGTTTTCCCCATCAGGCCATGGAGGCCGCCCTGGCGCACGCAGGCGTGGCTCTGGCGGATGTGGATCAGGTGGTGGTGGCCAACCGCACCCACTTCGTCTACCGGTTGATGAAATCGCGCTTCGAGGACTACACCCACGATTTTCTCAACCTGAAGCAGAAGGCCTACCTCAAGTTCCACGACCTGGTGCGGGCCAGCCCGGCCTTTGCCGGGGCTACCCACGCATTCAACCAGCTGCTGCTCGGGGGCCAGCTGCGGCGCCGCGTGGCGCTCTGCGATCACCACGTGGCCCACGCCTGCAGCGGTATCGCCACCTCGGGCTTCGAGGAGTGCCTGGCCATCAGCGTGGACAACCTGGGCGATGGTCACTCGGTCAAGGCGCACCTGTTCCGCGGAGGCAAGCTCGAGCAGCTGCAGGGTTCCTGCGCCAGCGACTCGCCGGGTCAGTTCTACGGCGAGATCACGCAGATCCTGGGCTTCAATCCCCTGCGCCATGCGGGCAAGATCACGGGCCTGGCGGGCCACGGCGATCCGGAGCCGGCCTACGCCATCATGGAGCGTCTCTTCCAGCTCCGTGAAGACGGCGGCGGCTTCCGCCTGCTGCCCAGCTGGCAGCGCTGGCAGGGGCGAGGGCCCCTGTGGAAGCTGGAGCTCTTCTCGCGCGAGGATGTGGCGGCCGCCGCGCAGAAGCGGCTGGAGGACCTGGTCACGGCCTATCTCTCCAGGCTCGTGGAGCGCACGGGCTGTGGCAAGCTGGTCCTCACGGGCGGGGTCTTCGCCAACGTCAAGCTCAACATGGCGATCGCCGAGCTGCCGCAGGTGGACGCGCTGCACGTGCACCCGGCCATGAGCGACGAGGGGCTGTCTTTCGGCGCGGTGGCCTGGCAGCTGCTGCGGCAGGGGCGACTGCAGCCCCGCTCCTTGCCCACGGCTTTCTTGGGGCCGTCCTACAGCGACGGAGAGATCGAAGGCGCCCTGGCCGCGGGCGAGCTGGGCTGGGAGGAACCACCGGCGCTCGCGTCGGTCGTGGCTGCGCTGCTGCAGCAGGGCCACGTGGTGGCGCGCTACGACGGCAGGTTGGAGTACGGCCCGCGCGCCCTGGGCAATCGCAGCATCCTGTATCGCCCCGACGATCCCTCGGTGAACGACTGGCTCAACCAGCGACTGCGGCGCACCGAGTTCATGCCCTACGCCCCCGTCTCCCTGTGGGAGGACGCCGAGCGCTGTTACGAGATCCCCGAAGGCGCCCTGGACCCGGCTCGCTTCATGTGCATCGCGCTGCGCTGCAAGCCGGAGATGGCGCGGCTCTGCCCGGGCGTGGTGCACGTGGACGGCACGGCGCGGCCCCAGCTGCTGCGCCGCGAAGAGTGCCCGGAGTACTACGACATCGTGCGAGAGTACAAGCGTCGCACGGGACGACCGGCCCTGGTCAACACCAGCTTCAACATGCACGAGGAGCCCATCGTCAACACGCCCGCCGATGCGGTGGCCGCGTTCCTGGCGGCCGGGCTCGACTACCTGGTCATCGGTGGCCGGATCGCGTGGGATCCTCGACGCCCCGAGCTTTGCGAGCGAATCGAGGATGAGCTCCATGCCTAGCGGAAAGCCACTGCGGGTTCTTGGGATCAACGAGCTCTACCACGACTGCTCCGCCGCCCTGGTGGAGGACGGCCGCTTGGTCGCGGTCGTGGAAGAGGAGCGCCTGGACCGCCAGAAGCACACCCCCGGCCTGTGCTGGGGCGGCGACGCCCCGCGGCGCTCCATCGCCTGGTGCATGCAGGAGCTCGGCCTGCAGGATGGCGACATCGACGCCGTGGCCCTCTCCTACGAGATGAACGTCTACCTGGCCTTCAAGACCGTCTTCGACGCCATGCTGTCCAACGCCCGCCGCATGCGGCTGCGAGACATCCTGCAGCAGCGCATCCGCGGGGGTGACCACGCAGCGGCCGTGTTGACGGGCAACACCGTGGACTACCTGGGCAAGCGGCGGGCCTACCTGCGCGAGCTGCGAGGGCGCTTCCCCCAGGTCTTCGAGATCCCCCACCACCTGGCCCACGCCGCCAGCGCCTTTCGCATGAGCGAGTTCGACGAGGCCAACATCCTGGTGGTGGACGGCCTGGGCGAGGATTGCGCCACGTCGCTCTACCACGGCGCTGGCAACCGCATCCGGGGCCCCTTCCGCACCTGGTCGCAGTACCAGTCCCTGGGCATGCTCTACAAGACCGTCACCTTCATGATGGGCTTTGGCTACTTCGGCGACGGCAAGACCATGGGGCTGTCCTCCTACGGCAGCTTCTGCGAGGACTTCGGCGATCTGATCACCGTGGGCGAGGATGTCTACCGCATCCACCTGGAACGGCTGCGCAAGCTCTCGCCCCACGCCCGCTCGCCCGGCCCCTCGGAGAAATCGGGCGGGCGCCCCGAGAAGATCCACGAAGACATCGCCAAGACGGTGCAGACCCTGCTGGAGCGTGCGGGTGCGGCCCTGGCTGAGGATCTGTACCAGCGCACGGGCAGTCGCAACCTCTGCATCGCGGGAGGCGTGGGCCTGAACTGCAATATGAACTCCGTGTTGCGTAAGCTGCCCTTCGTCGATGGCTTCTTCGCACAGCCGGGGGCCATGGACATGGGCAGTGCTATCGGCGCGGCGCTGGAGGCCAGCGCGTTGCTCGGGGTTCAGGCCCGCGATCCCCTGGACCACGTCTACTACGGCCCGCGCTTCGATACGGACGAGCTGGAGCGCGCCATCCAGCGCCAGGGCCTGCAAGCGCGCCGGCTGGCGGATGAAGACGTGCCGCGGGAAGTGGCGCGCCGCCTGGCGCAGGGCCTGGTGGTAGGCTGGTTCCAGGGCCGGCTGGAGTTCGGCCCGCGCGCCCTGGGCAACCGCAGCATCCTGGCCAGCCCTGCCAGCACCGAGCTGCGCGATCGGGTCAACCGCATCAAGACCCGCGAGCTCTGGCGGCCCCTGGCGCCTTCCGTGCTGGAAGAAGACATGACGGACTGGTTCGAGGACGCCGTGCCAAGCCCCTATATGAACCTCACCTTCCACTTCAAGCGCGAGCAGGCCCCCAGGGTGCCGGGCGTGGTGCACGTGGACGGCACAGCTCGCCCCCAGTCCGTCAACGCGGGCCAGAACCCCCGCTACTACGCCCTGCTGCGGGCCTTCAAGGAGCTGACGGGGCTCTCGATGGTGGTCAACACCTCCTACAACCGGCGCGAGGAGCCCATCGTCTGCACCCCCGACGAGGCCATCGCCAGCTACCTGGCCACTGACCTCGACTGCCTGCAGCTGGGGGATTTCCTGCTGGAGAAGCGCGGGCTGGAGAGCGGACCGTGAGCGTCGTCCTGGGCCTGAACGAGTTCTTTCACGACACCGCGGCTGCCGTGGTCGTAGACGGCGAGCTGCGGGCCCTGGTGGAGCAGGAGCGGCTCGACCGCCGCAAGCACGCCCCGGGCTTCGCCCTGGGCGGGCCCGCCCCCTGGGCGGCCGTGGACTGGTGCCTGGAGCGCGCAGGGCTGCGCTACGCCGACGTGGACGTGGTGGCCGCCTCCTTCCAGGCCGACGCCCTGCGTTCCCTGGCCATCCTGGGCCAGCTGGTGCGCGGCAACCGGGGGCGCTCCAGCCTGCGGGGCACCCTGCGCAACCGCTTCCGCTACGGCGATCCCGCCCTGGACTTCCTGGGCGGGCTGACCCTGGGCCAGGCCCGGCGGCGCGTCTTCCTGCGCAAGCTGGCCGCGCGCTGCCAGGCTCCGGTGGAGAAGATCAACCATCACCTGGCCCACGCCGCCAGCGCCTTCTACCCCTCGGGCTTCGAGCGCAGCGCTGTGATCGTGATCGACGGCATGGGCGACGCCACGCCCACCTCCATCTGGGATGGGCGCGACGGGCGCCTGGCGCTGCGTCGCATGGAGAGCGATCCCGCCAACTCCCTGGGCGTGCTCTACCGCACCATCTCCCTGGCCCTGGGCTTCTCGTTCATGGACGCCGGCAAGACCATGGGCCTGGCCGCCTACGGTGAACCCGATGAGCGCTTCACGCCCATGCTGCAGGAGCACGGCGACTGGTATCGCATCGACTGGCCGTTGGTGAAGCGCATCGCCGGCGAGCACGCCCGCAGCAGCGGCGAGCTGCAAGACGTGCACCGCGCCATGGCGGCTTCGCTGCAGCGTCAGCTGGAGCGCGTCGGGCTGCGCCTGGCGCGCACGGCCCGCGCCCTGACGGGCAGCACGCGGCTGTGCCTGGCCGGCGGCGTGGCGCTGAACTGCAACATGAACAGCCGTATCCTCTTGCAGGGCGGCTTGGACGGGCTCTACATCCAGCCCGGGGCCATGGACATGGGCTGCGCCCTGGGGGCCGCCCAGGTGCAGGCTCAACGGGTCGGCGACGAGCCGGGCCGCGCATTCTCGGTCTACTGCGGCCCCGAAGCCAGCGATGCCGAGATCGAGGCGGCCTTGCGGGCCCGCGGGCTGCCCTACCGGCGCGTGGACGATCCGGTGGAAGAGGCCGCCTCCCTGCTGTCTCGCGACGAGGTGCTGGGCTGGTTCCAGGGGCCCATGGAGTTCGGGCCCCGGGCGCTGGGCGCCCGCAGCATCCTGGCCAACCCCGCTCGCGTGGCCACCCGCGATCGCGTCAACCGCATCAAGCGGCGCGAGATGTGGCGCCCGCTGGCGCCGGCCATGCTGGAAGAGCGACTGGGTGAGTGGTTCCGCGAGGTGGCCCCCACGCCCCATATGACCCTCACCTTCCAGTTCTTGCCCGAGCAGGCTCGGCGGGTGCCGGCCGTGGTGCACCGCGATGGCTCGGCGCGCGTGCAGAGCGTCTCTCGCGACGATCTGCCCATCTTCCACGCCCTGCTGCGGCGCTTCGAGGACAAGACCGGCCTGCCAGTGGTGATGAACACCTCCTTCAACGACCGGGGCGAGCCCATCGTTTGCACGCCGGCCCAGGCGGTGCGCACGTTCCAGGCCCGCAAGCTGGACGCCCTGGTGATCGGGCAATTCATGGCTCGCCCCTTTGGAGCGAGGGATCCGTGATTCGCCAGCTGCGGGCGCTGGGCCGAGGTCTTCGCCGCAGCGGTCCCATCTACGCCATGGTGCAGGTCACGGCGCGCTGCAACCTGCGCTGCCGTATGTGCCAGGTCTGGCAGCTGGAGCACGGTGACGCCACCGAGCTGCCCGCGGGCCGCTACCGCGAGATGGCCCGTGTAATGGCGCGCTGCGGCCTGGGGGTGGTCACCCTGGCCGGGGAACCCCTGCTGCGGACGGACCTGCCCGAGCTGGTGGCCGCTTTCGCCCAGCGCGGCTTGGCGGTGCGCGTGCAGACCAATGGCCTGGCCCTCGACGAAGCGCTGATGGCGGACCTGCTACGGGCTGGGCTGTCGGGCATCTCCATCTCGTTGCACAGCCTGGACAGCGCGCGCATGGAGTGGCTGGCGCGCCGCCCGGGCGTGCTGGAGGCGGTGCAGGGCAGCATCGAGCTGGTGGCGCGGGCGACGCGCGGGCGGCGCGGCTTCCTCAGGGTGCTCAACGCGGTGCTCTACCGGGAGAACCTGGAGGAGCTGATGTCGCTGGCGGACTACGCCGCGTCGCGTGGCTTCCTGCTGTCGGTCATCCCCATCCACAGCTCTCCGCTGCGCGAGGAGGAGCAGCAGTTCGTAGACCGTCTGCCACAGCGCATGGCGCTGCGGACAGAGGATGAGCGGGTGGCGCAGCGGCTGGCGGACCAGCTGGTTCGACGGCGGCGCTTCCAGCGCGGGCTGCTCAACTCCAGCCGCTACCTGTCCCTGCTGCCCCAGGCGCTGGCAGGGCGGGCGCCGGCCTGGCCCTGCCTGGCGGGCACGCTCTACTGTTTCGTGGATCACAACGGCCTGGCGGCGCCCTGCCACGAGCTGGAGCCGGTGGGCAGCATCTTCGATAGACCGGTGTACGAGAGCCTGCGGGATGGGGACCTGGGAGGGACATCGGTGCAGGCGCGGGCGGGCTGCCCTGGCTGCTTGCTACCGTGTTGGACGGAGCTGTCGCTGATGTTTTCGGATGGGCGGGCGTTTCGGGAGGCGGTGGGGGTGAATCTGGGATTGGGGTGAGGGTCACTGCGGCCACACCGGCTCCGCATAGGGCCGGTACAGCGGGTCCCCCAGCCAGAGCATCATCCACAGCCCCACCCGTGTGGACTGGTAGGCGGCCTCGCCGTAGGTGGCGCCCTGCAGCAGGTACAGGAAGAACTGGTCGTACTCGGGCATGCCGGCCACGTAGGGCTCGCCCACGGCTCCGAAGGTGGCGGTGATGCCCCTCCGGAGCGCTCCCGCCGCCCAGGAGCCATCCTGGCGGAAGTCGCAGGCCGAGCAGGAGTCCAGGTGGCCGCCGATGGCGCCGGGAGCCCAGCTGAAGGCGTCGTTGTAGTTGTGGTAGGAGTACCAGCCCGCGTAGTACAGGGCGTCGGGGCAGCTGACAGGGGCGGGCTCGGTGCCGAACTCGGCGTCGTTTCCGTCCCAGACCACGTCGTACAGGCCCAGCTGCTCGAAGATGCGCCGGGTGCCCCACATATTCCACTCCCCGGACTCGTAGGAGCCGAACTCGTCCTTGGCGGGCTCGCTGTCGCCGTAGCGGCCGTCCACGTAGACCGTCCCCGCCAGGGCGCCCTGGTCGGCCAGCTCCTGGGCCTGGGCCGCGCGGTCCATCAGTGCCAGCGCTGCGTCGGCGTCGGCGCCGTCCAGCCTGGCCACCAGGTAGGTCGCCAGGCCGTACTGGTCTTCGATCTCGCGTCGCAGCTGGCCAAAGGGCGCGTAGGCCTGGTAGTCCCCGGCCATGGAGTCGCCCTCGCGCCACAGGGGGTTGTAGATGGCGGCGGTGTAGGCCGTGGATTCCTGTCCCATGAAGAGCAAGGCGTCCAGGCTGACCGTGGCGCTGCCACCGGTGCCGATGTCCTCGATCTGGCCGCTCACCTTGTAGGGCACGCCGTAGACGGGCACCAGGTAGTGCAGGTGGGGGCCGATGGCGTCGATGCAGCCCTGCACGGCGGCGGCGAAGCTGGCGTATTCCTCGGTGTCCAGGGTGGTCTGGTCAGCGGTCTCCACGGCGCAGAGCTGGGCGTCGGGCACCTGGTGCAGGTCCGCATAGGCCTGCGCCACCTCTTCGGAGCGGTCCGTCGCTGGATTGCTGATCACGAGCACGCGTTGGGCCAGGGGGTGGTCGACCTCCAGCTGCAGGCTGTGCGCCTCGTCGATGCAGCCCCCGGCGACGACCGCCAGGTCGACCTGCACCAGCTCCGCTTCGTAGACCGCCAGCTCCATGGGCAGCTGCAGCATGGTCTGGGCTGCCGTGGCCTTGCCCAGCTCCCCGGCGCTGACGGTCCAGCTGAGGGCGTAGTCGAGACCCGAATCCCCGTCGACGGCGCCCAGGCCGATCTCGGTGCCCGGGATGGCCTCTCCCTGCCAAGCGATGCCGGTCACCAGCCCGCAGGGGACCGGTTCGCCCGGATCGCTGTCCTGCGTGGCGCTGTCCCCGGGCGCGCTGTCGCTCAGGCCGCTGTCTGAGGGTTCGTCCGCCGGGGGCCGCTCATCGTCGGGCGTACAGCCCAGCAGTAGCGCTGTCGCCAGCAAGGGGCAGGTGCGGGAGCTGTGCATGGGCGCGTCCGTTCCTGGGGTTCTTCATCGGTGCCGCCCCGAATGATAGCGCGCGCGGAGCGGCCCGCGCCCATGACGACAGGCCGGAGCTGGGGTACAGTCCGAACTGGCCTTGGTCATCGTTGCGGCCATTCGGCCGCAACGATGAGTCGGCCTGGTTTTTTTTGCGGGGGGAGGCAGCCTCCCCCCGCACCGCTAGCGCTCAGCAGGGCTGCGCCTGCCCTGCGGGCACC
>CAYVQL010000151.1:0-26052 GCA_964454135.1 uncultured Enterobacterales bacterium
CATCACCCCACACCGGCCCAGAGGCGAGGCGCAATCCGCCCGCTGAACGGATACGGGCGAAGGTCACGCGTTCGCCGATGGAGACGGGATCTGGCTGCACCGTCAGGCTGGCCTGCACGCCCTCTGGGGGGCCGAAGCCCAGCACGTCCAGCGCGCCGGGATGGCCCGCTTTGATCAAGCCGCGCAGGGCGTGGCGCACCAGGCGTCGGGTCGGCTGGTCGCCTTCCTGCCACCAGCGGCGGGCCACCTGCACGGCCAGCTCCGGGTGGTCCTTACTGATGTCGTTGAGGTGGTTGGCCACCGAGCGCCGCACGTACTCCTCTTCGTCGCGATGCAAGGCCTCCAGCAGCGGCAGCGCGGGGCGCGGATCGCCCTGCAGCCGGCGCAGCCGGCGCCCCCAGGGCAGGCGCGGCCGGGTGCACTCGGAGACCGTACGTCGTACGTGGGGATCGGGATCCGCGATCCAACGCTCCAGCTCCGCCAGCGTGCGCTGCTGGTCCTGCTCCAGGAAGGGCCGCAAGGCGAACTCGGCGCTGAAGCGCCGCGTCATGCGCTTGAGGGCCGGTAGGGAGACCTGCGGGCATTGTGGGCCCCAGACCTCCACGAAGTGCAGCATGGGCCAATAGGCGATGCCCTGGGTCACTTCTTCGCAGTCCTGCAAGGGAGGCCCCAGGGTGGCCAACAGCTGCGTGATGGCCCGGGGCACGTCGGGTGACAGGAAATCCCGCAAGGCCAGGGCGATATGGGCCACACGCGCCTTCAGCTCCAGATCCTGCAGGCCCGCGCAGGCCTGCGCCGTGAAGCCGGCTTGGTCGAATTCGGGAACCACCGCCACCAGCCGCGCAGCCAGGCCCCGCGCCACGGCTTCATCGATCAGGTCCTTGAATGGCTTGTTCTCAGCCATCATCCTCTCCCGTTGCGTGCGTAAGATGTTGATAGCCGGTGGCCTGCAGCGTCTGCCAGGCGCCGGCCCTCCCGATGCGCATGCCCCGCTCCGCCGTGATGGTCCCGATGCGGTGCAGCTCCGTCTCCAGCGCCCCGGCCGCTACGGCCTGGACCTCGGCGGCACGCTCGGCCGGCACGCAGCACAGCAGGCGGTAGTCCTCGCCGCCGTGCAGGGCCCAGGTCAGCGCGTCCTCGCCCGTCAAGGCTGCCAGGCGCAGGGCCGCCGGCGACAGGGGCAGGGCGGCGCGCTCCAGCTGGGCGCCCACGCCGCTGGCACGGCAGACGTGGCCCAGGTCCTGGGCCAGTCCGTCGCTGATGTCGATCATGGCGCGGGCCAGGCCGCGCTTCGCCAGCAGCCGTCCCAGGCCGACCTGAGGCTGGGGCTCCAGGTGCGCGCGCAGCAGGGCTCGCCGGTCCGCGGGCAGCAGATCCTGGGGGTCGCCGTCCAGCAGCAGCCGCAACCCCGCGGCGCTGGCCCCCAGATCGCCGCCCACCAGGATGGCGTCTCCGGGTTGGGCCCCGCTGCGCAGCACCACCTCCTGGGCCGGCGCCTGGCCAAGCAGGGTCAGGCAGAGCGACAGGTCGCTGCGGGCCGCCACCGTGTCTCCCCCCAGCAGGTCCGTGCCGTAGCGTGCCGCGCAGGCCAGCAGGCCGTCCCGCAGCGCCTCCAGCCACGACAGCTCCAGGCCGGCGGTCAAGCCCAGCGCCAAGAAAGCCGCCCTGGGTTCTCCCCCCATGGCCGCCACGTCGCTGATATTGACGGCCATGGCTTTGAAGCCCAGCTGCCAGGGCGTGGCCGTGCCGCGTAGGAAGTGCACCCGCTCCAGGAGCATGTCGCTGGTCACCAGCAGGCTGCGACCGCCGCCCATGTCCAGCACGGCGCAGTCGTCGCCGATCCCTGTTCGAACCCAGGAACCGCGGGGGACCGCAGCGCCGCTGAACAGCGCCACGATGTCGAACTCTCCGAGCCCGGAGCCCGCTCGCCGCTTCACCGCCATGACCTCACCTTGTATCGCTGGAAATCTGCTGGTCAGGCATCCTAGCATTGCCGGTTTCACCTTGCTGGGCCTGGTATCTGACCGAGGGAGCTCGAGTCCGCCCTCGCCGGGCAGCCAGCAGGCGAAACAAGTCGTGACGGATCCCGGACTCGGGATCCCCACCACTGCCAGGATGACCCCACGCCGACCCGAGACCTCTGCCAGACCGGCGATATTGGAGGTTCGTCTTGACCACACAAGGCCTGTGGATGAAATTGATGGGCACAGCGAACAGGCTCGATCCCGCGGTGCAGGAGCTCGAGGACCGCCGTCGAACGACGAGAACGAAGCTGCTCTTGCCAGTCTCCTTCGCTCGCAACGACCAGCTGGCCCACAGGCTGCAGCACGGCCTGCTGCGGGACTACTCTCAACGCGGCGCTTTCGTGCAGAACGATTTCCCGCTGGAACCAGGGACCGCTCTGGTGCTGGAGATTCAAGAGCGGGAAGCTGTCTTGCGGCGCCGCGGCGTGGTCTGCTGGACACGGCTCGTCGACAGCTACGAGGCCCCTCCTTCGGGGATGGGGATCCTCGTCCTGGGCCACGCCCTGCCCCCTGGCCTGCGACCACAGACCAGGCCCACGGAATCCAACGACCTCCGCCTGGCCTGCACCTACCAGCTGATCATCGAAGACCCAAACGAACCCCTGGCACGAGCGGGCTGAAGCGCAGGGAGGAAACCATGCTCCACTTCCGCATCCTGATCTGCCGCACCGCCGGCCTGCGTCCCTTCGGCCTGCGCTTCGAGGTGCGGGCGGGCGAAGGCGTCCTGCTCATCCCCGGGCGCACCAAGCGCTATGTGCTGGCGCGCAGCGGCCAAGAGAAGGCCTTGAACCTGCAGGAGCTGCTGCAGGCCCAGTTCGTGCATCGGCTGAACGACCGCTGGCGCACCTACGCCGTCTGGAACGGAGACGCCGCCTTCCTGCAGTCCATCACCGGGTGGGAGTGGTTCGAGGCTGCCGTGGCTCTGTGTGGCGAGCGGCGGATCTACCCTGCCCCGACCCACGCACGCCCTGCCAGCGAGGAAGCTCCGGCCTCGACGATGGAGCCCGGCCAGCTCGAGCCGGCCACCCAGGTCAAGGCCATCATGCTGATCGCCGATGACGCACCCACGCTGCCCGAGCTCTCCAAGTGGGAGCGGAGCGACGTGCTGATCGGCATGCCGGAGGTGGGCGAGGTCGCCTAGGTCCCTTCCTCGAGGATTCGCTCGATCGCCTCGCGCACCTGCCAGACCGTGTCCAGGCCCTGACCCTCCCCGCTGGTCAGCATGCCGGCCACCAGCGCCCCCACCTCGGGGGGCACGTTCAGCTCCATGAAGAGCTTTCCGGCGTAGCTGGGGGCATCGTAGGCCTCTTCCCCGGCATCCTCCAAGGCGGGGGGTTCCTCGGAGCTGGTCACCGAGGGCTGTTCGTCTTCCGCCAACGCGGTGCCGGTGAGCAGCTCGTAGGTCACCACCCCCATGCCGTAGATGTCGCCATGGGGATCGGGAGTCATCTCGTCCATCAGCCTGGAGACATCGGCTTGAGCGGCGGCCCGCTGTCTGCCCGCCGCCGCCAGGGGGCCCTCGCTCAGGGTGCGGGACAGGAAGAAGCGCCAGTTGACGTAGTCCAGCACCTTCACCCGGTCCAGCTCGCGCTTGAGGTCCAGCAGGAAGATGTTCCCCAGCTTGAGGTCCCGGTGGTAGATCCCCTTCTCATGCGCTTCGGCCAGGGAGCCGCAGACCTGGTGGATGATGTGCAGGGCACGCCTCCAGGGTAGCGCTCCCTCGCTGTCGATGGCCTGCAGCACCGAGCGCCCCTGCAGGAACTCGCGTACCATGAACAAAATGCCGTCCTCGGTCTCGCCGCAGTCGAAGGTGGTGACCGTATTGGGATGGGTCAGCAGCCCGGCCAGCCGCGCTTCGCGCTGGAAGCGCGCGCGAGACGGTACATCAGCGGAGAGCTCGCGGCTGAGCATCTTGATGGCCACGGGGCGCTCCAGCTCCATCTGCAGGCCCTCGAAGACCGCGTCCCGGCCTCCTTGTCCGATGGGCTGAACCACGAGGTATCGATCGAGCAGGACACTGCCCAGGGGGGCGTAGGAATCCGCAGACATGGTTTTGCTCCAGTGCTGGCTCTCTGACGGAGTTAACCCCATTCTCCGCTCAGGGCGCCTCGTCTTCGCGAACTCGGCAGCCGGATCCCGCCTCGTGCCAGGGCTCCAGGCGCACGCGCTGATCGTGGAAGGCGGTGCACAGCCCCAGGTCCGTAGCCCGGGCCTGCACCAGGGCGTTCACGCCCCGCCCCAGCTGCCAGGCTCCGCCGCGCCGCACCACGCAGACATCGGTGCGCTGCGCCGTGTCGAAGCGCAGCCGTACTCGCAGGCCGCAACCGTTGGGACTGCGCAGGCAGGCCAGGGCGCTATCGCCCAGCTTCGCCACACCGGGCGCATCCGGGTTCAAGTGGCATGTCACGGGCTCTGTCTGCTCACGCATCGCCAGCTGGGAGGTCTGCCAGCGGCGCGAAGGAGGCGTGATCAGGACGAGGGGAAAGCCCTCGACCCGGGGACAAGCTCCTGGCAGCTCGTGGATGAGCCGGGCCCTACCGCTGGCGGTGGCGAAGCGCTCGGCAAAGGGCACCTCCGGCTGGCAGGGATTGCGCCGCCAGGCAAGGGGCGGGCCGTCGAACCAGGGGCGCACCATGTCCTCCAGGGCACGCTGGGGATCCTCCAGCAGCGGATCGGCTGGCAAACCCAGGCGCCGCCGCAGCTGGCTGGCGATCCACAGGTCGTGCCGCGCACCAGCGGGAGGCATGACGGCCTGGCGCGAGAAGGCCACGTGGTGGTGTTGATACGAGCCCACCACCTCGTCGTCCTCCAGCATCAGGCTGACGGGCAGCACCAAGTCCGCGCAGCACGCAGTGTCGGTCATGAAGGCGTCCGCCACCACGGTGAAATCCGCGGCCCGCAGGGCGCGGGCGGTGCCAGTCGAGTCGGCGAGCTGGGTGACCGGGTTGGCGAGCGCCACGTAGACGAAGCGCGCGGGGGGATCGGACAGGGCCCGCAGGTCCTGTCCGAGAAAGGGAGCGCGCAGCCGCCGGCCGGCGGGATGCGGACCGCAGAGCGCCGAGAGGTCCAGGCCGCGCCGCCGCCACGAGGTGAAGTTGACACCCCCGCCAGGCAGGCCCACGTTGCCGCTGAGTACGCCCAGGGCGTCGATGCAGCGCAGGTTGCGACCGCCGCTGACACGCCGCGTCAGGCCCCATCCCACCCAAGTGGCCAGCGGGCGATGCTGCCCATAGAGCTGCCCCAGGTGGGCGATGTCGTCCAGGCTGACACCCGCCCGCTCGGCCAGGGCGTCCAGCGAAAGCGCCTGCCGCCCCAGCAGCAACCCGCGCAGCTGCTCGAAGTTGTCGCAGCGTGCGACGGCCGGGGCCGGCAGCAGGTCGCGCTGCAGCAGCCAGCGCAGCACGGCCAGCGCCAGGAAACCGTCGCCGCCGGGCGCGACGCGCACCACCCGCTGGGCCAGACGCGCGCTGGGGGTGGGCAGCACCTCCACCAGCGTGATGGGCACGCCCCGCTGTCGGGCCCGCTTCAAGAAGGGGATGATGTGGGGGCCGGTGCGCACGGGATCCTTGCCCCACAGGACCACCGCCGCGCTGTTGGCCAGGTCCGTGAAGTCGTGACAAGCCGCAGCCCCGAAGTCCAGCAGCTGGGCCTGCTCCCCCGCCTCGCCGCAGACCCCACCCTCCAGGCTGGTGATGGGACCCAGCGAGTGGAAAAAATGCCCCAGCAGCTCGCGCTTGAGCCCCAGCGAGCCGCCCGAAGAGAGGAACACCACGGATCTCGGATCCGCCAGGGCCTGCCCCAGCGCCTCTGCCGCGCGGTCCAGGGCGCGGTCCCAGCCGATGGGACGCCAGCTGCCGCCCTCGCGCAGCATGGGGCTTGTCAGGCGCTCGGGGTCGACGAGACGGGCCGCATGCCTTCGGATGCGGGCGCAGGTGAAGCCGCACGTGATGGGGTGCTCCCCATCCCCCTCGATCTTCAGGCCGGCGCAGCTGCTGCGGACGAGCAGACCGCAGGCGTCGGGGCAGTCGTAGGTGCAGGCGCTGCGAATGCTGGTCATGGGCGCCTCCGCCAGCGAACGCTCCAGGGGGCTTGTGCGGAGCGCACGCGCTCGATGCACTAACCGGTAGCCGCTCCTCCAAGCCGCCGCAGCGCAGCCGCCCTATACTGTGGACCATGTGGACAGCAGCGTTCATCGTGGCTTGCAGCAGCGGACCGCAGACGGATCCCGGGCCGGAGCCGGCCCAGGAGGCCTCTGCCACGCTGCTCCGCATCCAGGCCATCGAGGATCCCGTCCGACGGGAGCTGGAGGTGCTACGCCTGGTGGAGACCGCCCCCGGTCAGACCGCCGAGCTCTGTCAGGCGCTCGCCGAAGGCCCGGCGCGCAGCCGCTGCGAGCACGCCAACAGCCGCCCCCACCTGTGGACCATCGGAGCGGACGATGGCAGCCGGCACAAAACGCCCGGCCGCCAAGACCCGGGGCCGGTCGCGGGCTTCCATCGCGTGTATTTCCCTGCGGAACAGATGCAGACCTGGGACCACGTGGCCCCCGACCCCGGCGCCTGCGAACCCGAGGACCCCCGCTTCCACATCTGCCTGGGCGAGGCGGCCAGCGAGGCGGCGCAGGCGTTCGACCTGCAGGCAGCCGCCGCGCGCTGCAAGGCCGCCCTGTCCGCCACCTGGCGCCAGGACTGCTTCTTCTCGGTCGTGGAGAGCCTGCCCGCCGAGCCCGGCTACTACGAGACAGCCGTCAGCCTCTGCTTCGGCGCCGGCAGCTTCGCCCAGGAATGCCATGGCCACCGCATCTCCAAGCTGCAGGAGGGGGCGCCGCCAGGCGACTCCAACCACGCCGGGAGGTTCGCCCGGGGGGTGCGCATCGCCATGGAGATCGATCTCTACTGGCGACCGCGCGATGAGCGCATCGGCAGCCTGCTCCTGGACGAGTTCTGGTGTTCCTACGCCCACAGCGTCACCGAGCTCTCGACAGAGCTGGCCGGCAATGCCTTCGACCACCTGCCCCCGGACGCTCACCCGCACCTGCGCAACGCCATGGCCGAGCGCCTGCAGGGAGAACCCGATCCCTTCGCGGCGCTGCGCCAGGCTGTCGCCAAGAGGGCGGAGACCAATCCTCCCGGGCCCTACCAACGCCAGGTCCCGGAGATGAACCAGGAGAGTCTGTTCTGGACGCGCGACCTGCCGGGCGAGGAGTCCATCCCTGCAGTCAGCTTCCTGAACAACCACCCGAGCCGCAGGCCCACGGATGTGGACCCCGAGACGGACATGGACCTGGCCGTCCTGACCATGTTGGCCCACCTGCAGGAGCCGCGGCTGGACTTGATCGCCAGCCGGGCGGACGACGAGGAGGAGCTGCTGCGCTGGACCGCCATCCGCATCCTGGCCCAGGTGGATCCCACGAACCCCGCCCTGGAGGCGGCCCTGGATGATCCGAGCCCTCTGGTCCGGGCCCGCGCAGCGACTGGCTCCGGACTCGAGCCCCAGCTGAAGCCGCAGCAGGTCCAGAAGAAAAGGAGGAATATGAAGCTCCGCGAGGCACGGCCCGACGAGCAAGCGCAGCCCGACGAGCAGGCGCAGCCCGACGAGCAGGCGGCAACCCGGGAACGCCGCTTCCGGCGGGGCCGCACGGAAGTGCACGCGCAAGAGATCGACGAGACCGTCGACGGCGACGAGGAGCAGGAGCGCGGTCGTAGCGGAGAACGGCACTGAACAAAAACACCGATCCTGCCGACAGTTCGAAGAGCTTCCGCAGAGCTGTTTCAGGGCTGCGCTCGCAGCCCTGCGCCGCTCATCAAGCGGCGAAGATGGGGAGGAGAGGCGGTGTCCGCCTCGGATAGGGGGGGAAGAATCTGTCTTCCCCCCAAAAAAGCGGCGCCGGCCGTTTCCGCCGACAATGTCGGCGGAAATGGTCGGTGCCCGGAGAACACAGTGCAGCCGCACCGCGCCTGACATAAGCAGCCTGAACCATGCGCGCCGACTCGACCCTACCCCTGCTCTGGAAGCGCTTGCTGGCCATCGCAACAGGTCTGGTGGCGGTCCTGATCGTAGCGGCCCTCGGCGAAGGCGTCCTGCGTCTCTCCGGATACGAACCCGTGGAAGCCTACGAACCGGGAACGCCCGACGACGAGCCCCTCTTTCTGTACGATCCTCTGCTGCACTGGAAACCGCGGCCCGAGGCCTGCAGCGGGATGCCCTACGTCCGCGGCGAGACCTGCGGCGTCAGGACCAACGCCCTGGGCCTGCGAGACGGTCCTTTCTCAGCCTCCTACGACGAAGACAGCTTCAACATCCTGTGTCTGGGCGATTCGTCAACCTGGGGAGATCGCGTGTCTGGCGGGCTGACCTATGCCAGCCTGCTGGAGCGCCAGCTCTCGCAACGGCGTCCCGACCTGAGCGTGCAGGTGCTCAACGGCGGTGTGCCGGGGTATTCCACCATCCAATCGCTGGAGCTGGCCCGCAGGCTGCTGGGCAGCCTCGTCTTCGACGTGGTCGTCATCTACAACCTGAACAGCGACATGTTCCCGGCCACGCGTCCGGACAAGGTCTACGCGACCACCTGGCTAGCGGACTCGCCCGCGCGTTTTCTGGCCTTCAGTCACCTCTTCCACATGCTGCGCCTGGCGCTGGTTCCCAGGGCACGTGGCTTGATGGCTGACCACCACCTGCCGGTGGCCTTCAGCCCCGACATGGTGCATCGCGTGTCCCCGGACGACTACCAACAGCAGCTGGACGCCATGGTGACGCTGACGCGCCAGCACGGGGCCGAGCCCCTGTTCGTCGTGCCGCTGCCCATCTGCGCAGCCGAGGGCTGCCCGATCCATGACAAGCCCGGCGATCCGCCCTGGAGGCAGCTGGCGTACTTCATGAAAGGCGCCGAAAGCGGCTACCGCGAGGCCATGACCGCCGCCGCCGGCGCGGCAGGGGTCGAGCTCATCGACATGGCGCAGGCCCTGTCCCACGAGGAGAACCAGGCCCGGTTCTACGCCGACTCCATCCACCCGAACGCTCAGGGTCATCAACGTATCGCGGACAGCCTGTTTCCCGCCCTGCTGCGGGCTCTCGAGGCGCGCCATCCCAGGACCAGGCCGGGGGGCTGATCACTCCAGGTATCCCAGCTCCTCCAGCCCCTCCCGCCAGCCGTCCTCCAGCTCCAGGCTCTCCAGGCCCAGCTCCGCGGTCAGCTGCCCAGAGCAGGCCAGGTGTTCTTCCAGCAGCTCCTCCAGGCGAGCCGCCAGCGCGGGTCGCTGGCCCAGCAGATCTCGCCGCTCGCCGGGATCCTGCTGCAGATCGAAGAGCAGGGAGGCGCCCTGCTCCGGCTGCAGCAGCTTGTACTGCCCCTCGATGACCACATGGGCCTGCCGGCCGTAGCCGGTCTCGGCGAAGACCGGGCCTCGCTCCCCTTCGTCGCCCTCTGTCCACAGGCCGCTCAGGTCGCGTCCCTGCCAACTGGCGGGCACAGGCAATCCCAGCGCGCTGACAACGGTGGGGGCGATGTCCGTCAGGGAGACCGGCTGCTCATGGCTCCGGGGAGCGCAGCCCCCAGGCGGGCGGATGACCAGGGGCACGTGCAGCGAGGCCTGCCACAGAGAGCGGCCATGGCCGTAGTCGCCGTGTTCCCAGAACTCCTCACCATGATCGCCCGTCACCAGCACCAGGCTTTGCTCGAACGCTTCGCCCAGCACCTCGGCGTTGAGCACCGTAGCCAAGGCGTGGTCCACGTGGCTGAGCTCCTCGTCGTAGGCCGTCTCCATGGCGGCCAGCGCCAGCTGGGGCTGCCCGGCCTGGTCCTGCAGCTGGAAGCAGGGAGCCATGCGCGCCCAGTCCTGGGGGGAGATGCTCCGCCGATCCTCAGGGACAGGATCGAAGCGCCCCCGAAAGACACGCGGCGCCTGGTAGGGGCAGTGGGGGTCGAAGTAGTGCAGGTAGAGGAAGAGCGGCCGAGCGGGATCGCGCTCCTGCGCAACGAACGCCGCCAGGGACCTGTTGAGATCGGGGGCTCTCAACGAGGCCCAGCTCTGCCACGACTCGAAGCCGCGGTCCATCTGCCTGGACAGCGAGAAGTAGCTGTTGACGCCGAAGAAAGCGGTCTGGTAGCCAGCATCGCCCAGCACCTCCTGCAGGGTGGCGACGCCCCGTGGCAGCCCGAGCCGAGCCGCGTTGACGCCGTGGGCGCTGGGGTAGATCCCGCTGAGGATGGAGACCACCGAGGGCAGGGTCCAGGGGGCCGGAGCGATGGCGTGCTGAAAGAGCACACCGCGCGCGGCCAGGCGCTCCAGGGCCGGCATGGTGTCCCGCGCGTAGCCCCAGGCGCGCAGGTGGTCGGCCCGCAGGGTGTCGATCACGACCAGGATCACCGAAGGGCGCAGCTCCTGCTGCAGCGCAGGCGCCGGGACGGGGAACTCCGGTTTTCGCTGCGCGCCCTGCTCCCGGTCGCCACAGCCCGCCAGCAGCAGGACGGCGAGGCCGGCCAGCCCCTTCCCAGCGCGGCGACCCGGGCCGCGCCAGGATCCCCGCCAGGGCGTGATGGCCAGGTAGGGGGGCGTGAAGGCCAAGACCCAGGCCACCAGCGCCCCGTCGTCGCGCCCGTGCAGCACCAGCAGCACGGTGAAGAAGAGCGCCGCGGGCATGCGGGACACCAGCTGGGCCAGGGGCAAGCGCCGGCTCAGCCGCCGCACCAGGGCCAGGCGCACCAGGACCAGGCCCAGGATCCAGGCCAGGGCGGCCGCCGGCCAGGCGGGCAGCGGCCGGCTCAACCAGCGCAGGCAGCCCCACCAGCAGGCCAGCAGCAGCAGGTGCGTGGCCAGGGGCGCCACCAGGGGCAACAGCAGATCCCAGCGCCAGGATCGCCCATGCCTGCGGTTGCGCTCCAGCACCGCCACGGCCAGGCTGGCCAGGATGGCCCAGCCCAGCACACCGATGGGAGGCACTTCGAAGAGCCCAGGCTCGTACCAGCGCCACAGGCCGGCACGCACGCTCACCGGCTCGATCAGGGCGGCGTCGGCCAACACCAGGGCGCCGGCCAACAGCGGGACGCGACGCGCAGGAGCCAGGTGGCGTGCCAGCCCCAGCGACGACAGGATCACCACCGGCCAGATCAGCACCACCAGCAGGGGCACATGGCCCAGCCACAGGTTCCAACCCGGGTCGTAGCCGTAGAACCCGTAGAGCCGAATGCAGCTCTCCTCGGCGCTCCAGGCCGACAAGGCCAGCAGCAGGTATTGACGCAGCAGACTCCAGGGGCGCTGGTCGCGCCAGGCGATGAACAGCCAGAAGGTCACGATGGCGGCGCAGGTCAGCTCGAGGGCCGCCATCAGCTCCCCGCTCCGGGCAGGCCCAGCAGCTCCCAGACGTGGTAGATGGCCAGCAAGCCGGCTCCGACCCAGGTGATGGCCACGCAGTCCGCAGAGCGGATGCCGCGCGCCAGCGCCCGCTTGTAGTAGACCAGCTGCAGCAGGGGCGCCGCCGCCATCACCGCCAGTCTCCAGGGCACCAGCTGCGCGACGTAGCCCGCCACCAGGATCGCGAACGAGCTCGCCAGCAGGCCGTCCACGATACGCACGGCGACGCGCTCTCCATGCACCACGGGGTAGGTACGCACGCCCTCGCGGGCATCGCCTGGGGCATCCCGCAGGTCGTAGATCACTTCGTAGGAGAGCTCGAAGAGGAAGAAGAAGAGGCCGCTGACCAGCACGGTCGCCCAGGTGATGTCCGCTGTCAGCCCGGCGCCGCTGCGCCAGGCCACGGCCAGGGGGTAGCCGAAGACCGTGATCATGAAGCCCGTGGCCGAGGCGCTGTTCTTCCAGAAGTAGAGCGGCTTGATGCGCCCCACGCCGGGCAACAGAGGCCAGTTGTAGGCGAAGCCCAGCAGGTGGTAGGCCGCCCGCAGGGGCAGCAGGACGGGCTCCAGCAGCGCCACGGCCAAAAAGGACAGCGCCAGCGTGCCAAAGCCCAGCCAGCTGATGGCGCGCCGGTGGCGATGGGCGAAGTCGGCGCCCAGCACGGCGTTGGCCCGGTCCTCTCGCACATCCACCACGCGGTTGAGCAGGTTCACCAGGAACCAGTCCAGGCCGCAGATGGCGGCCAGGGCCCAGGGGTAGCTGCCGGTGAACACCCAGCCGAAGGTGAAGCATGCCAGCATTGCGATGGCGACGATGTGAATCCGCCCGATGGAGGCCAGCAGCTGCAGGCCTTCCGAAAGCCCCCGCCAGGGCCCTTGCCCTTCTTTGTCGACAGCGTCCAAGCAGCCTCTCCTGCGAAGAATCCTTCCTGGACCGGGCTCTAACCAAATACAGCTGCTGGGGGGGGATATCCCCCCCCTGCGTGCGCCCCATCTCGCGCTCCGCGCTCCCCCCCCCGATGTCCCCCACCGTGAGAGCGCCAGGACGCCCCTGGCTTGATAATCCAGGGACGACCTGGCTGGCCGGTGGGGAACTGTCCAGCGTCCTTGTGCCACACCATTGACTTTTACCCGCTGTGCCCCCCAGCATGCCCCATGCTCAGCGCCCTGCGATCCCTCGACGCCCTGATCGACCGGCTGCCCATCTCGCCGCGCTTCTTTCGTTTCTGCGTGGTGGGCACCAGCGGCGCCGCGGTCAGCTTTGTCTCCCTGGGCCTGCTGTATTGGGCGCTACCCAGCACATGGGGAAACTGGGAGCACCGCGTCGCCCTGGCCGGCTCCATCTGCATCGCCATCTTCAGCAACTTCCTGCTCAACAGCGCCTGGACCTGGGGCGACCGCGAGAAGATCGCCACCACTGGTGCCTGGTTCCAGCGCTTGGCCAAGTTCTACCTGGTCTCCAGCCTGGCCGCGACGGTGCAATGGGCGGTGGCCGTGCTGCTCTACGAGGGCCTCGACCTGGCCGCGATCCTGGGGCCCCTGGGCCTCTACGTCTGCCAGGCCACGGGCATCCTGACCGCCATGTTCATCAACTTCTTCGCCAACCACTTGTGGACCTTCCGCCACCAACGAGCGGAAAAGAAGAAAAAGCGGTGACACGCCGCCGGCGCGGCGCTCCTGAGGGCCGAATACCCGCCAGGAGCTGCCGTGACCCGCCTCATCCCCTTCGCCATCGCCCTGCTCGCCAGCAACGTCGCTCACGCCGAGCCCCAGCAGGGGGACAGCCCCCTGGTCATGCCGGCGGCCAAGCGCTGCCTGAGCCAGCCGCTCTTCGACGACCTGGATGACGACACGGGCTACTGGGCCAGCAATGGCCTGAGCCAGGAAGAGGTGGCCCTGTCCATGGACGCCTTCCTGCCTGAGCTGGCGCGCTGCGTGCCCGCGGGCACCTCCATCACCGCCGAAGCGGAGCTGGACATGACCGTGGCTTGCAACGGACGCGTGGCCGCGGTGAACGTGGGAGAGCCCCGTGGGCTGACCCCGGGCATGAGCGCGTGCATCTCGAACACCATGCGCTACGCCGCTTTTCCGGCCCACGACGTGCAGGGTGGATTCTCGTTCTCCTACCGGCTGCGCCTGATGTTCGTGGCACCGCCCAGCCGCCGTTGAGGATCACTCGCCCTGGCAGGGCAGCTTCGGATCCGGCTCCCCCTCGAAGCGCGGCTGCACCAGCAGGCCCGCCTCCAGCGCCGCCTGGCGCAGCTCCTCCTTGCCGCGGTCGATCAGCACGCCATGTTGCGCCCAGGTCAGCATCTCCCAGTCGGTCCAGGCGTCGCCGAAGACCAGCACGGGCCGCCGACCGACATGCTGCTGGATGGCCTCTACCTTGCCCTGACGCCAGGTGATGGGCGACAGGACCTCGAAGCCCACCCGGCCCTCCTCCTCGACCGAGCGCACCCCCAGCACGCGCTCGGGGGGCAGGCCGTACAGGGCCTGGGCGACGGCCTGCACCATGGGCTGGGGCGAAGCGCTCACCACCCAGAGCTCGAATCCCAGCTCCTGCAGGTGGGCCGCCATGGCGGCGATGGGCTCGCGGCGGCGGATGCCCTGGTGCTGCACCAAGGCTTCCTGTTCCGCGGACCATGCGCGCCAGCTGCGAGCGCAGACCGGCACGCTGCGCCCGGCCGCCAGGGCATCCAGGCTCAGCTGCCGCACCTGGGCCGGCGTGAAGCCCAGCAGGGACCTAGCCAGGTAGCGCAGGGCGGCGGGCTTGCCTTCGTCGTCCCGCAGGCGCTCGTAGCGGGCCAGGGCCTCGTGGACCAGGGCCGGCCCGAGCATGACATCGCTCACCGCCGAGCCCGGCACCAGCTGCCCGGAGAGGGAATCCTGCAGGGCGAACAGGCGCGTGGCCGTCGCCGAGAGCACCTCGTTGGGCTGGCTGGGCTCGAAGCCGTAGCGCCGTTGCTGGGCCTGCAGCACCAGGCTCGTGTGGGAGATGTCCCCCAGGATCATGGTGTTGTCGAAGTCGAAGACCGCCAGGGGAGCGGACTCTTCCCGATCCGATGAGGCGGGCTCGTTCTCCAGCTTGCTCACCAGGGCCCGCACCTCCGGCGACCAGCCCTGTTGGCCCCAGGCCCGCCAGGGCAAGGCCAGCGCCAAGGCCAGCACCCAGCGGTGCCAGCTCACGCGGCCGCCTCCTCCTCGCGCGGCGTGGGATCCAGGTCGGCGCCCTCGGTCAGCCAACCCTTGAAGACCATGGCCAGCACAGGCCCTGAGAAGGCCCAGATGAAGAGCAGCAGCCACATGGCCTCCGGTCGCTCCCAGAAGGAGAGCGTGCCGCTGGCGATGCGCTCCGACATCTCGGGCAGCAGCACCCAGCTGGCCTGCACATCACCCCCAGTCAGGGCCTCGATGGCCCCACTGCCCGGCAGCTCCACGCTGCGCGAGGGCGGACACCAACGGGTGAGCATATGGCCGCTGAGCGCGCTGACCGTCAGCTTGGCGAAGAACCAGGGCATCATGCTCATGCCCAGGTAGCTGCCCTCCTGACCTTCAGGGGCGATGGCCGCTGTGTACTCGTTCAGCTTGGGGCTCCAGAACACCTCGCCCACCGACAAGAGCGCCAGCATCAACAGGGACATCATGAAGTACTGGGCCGCCATGTCGGTGCTGAACCAGGCGTCGGGCAGCACGAAGGTCAGCGGGGCCCAGGTCTGGTAGGGCAGCACCAGGAAGAGCAGGGCGAAGGAACTGATGGTGGCGCCGAAGACCAGCATCTTGAAGACGTTGAACTTGTTGGCGATGGGGATCACCAGGATCAGGCCGCTGACGATCAGGATCGGGTTGATGGTCTGCAGCAGACCCATCTGCACCTCGGGCCCGATCACCCGCATCCAGTACTTGGGCATCAGCAGGTACATGTAGACGAAGACCGCACGCACGCCGAGCAGCGAGACCATCAGCACCAGGAAGCGCCAGAAGGCGGACTGGCCCATCAGGGTCTTGAAGCGCTGGCCGGCCTCCGCCGCCACCTGCCAGGCGCGCTGCAGCGCACCGGCCTGGTCGGCCTGGGCCACCTCCTCTTTCTTCTCCCCTTCCTCGCCCTCGTCATCCAGGCGCACCTGCTCCAGACGCTGGATCAGCAGCAGCCCGGACAAGATGGACAGCACGGCCCAGACCACGCCGAAGGCGAAGATCCAGCTGACGTCGATCTGCAGCTGCTGGCGCACCAGGGAGATCAGCAGGCCGCCACCCACGGCGGCCAGGTTCATGATCAGATACCAGATGTTGAACGAGGCCCCGCGGCTGCGCCGGCTGCTGAAGCGCTTGTTGGCCGACTGGAAGACCGTCAGGGTCATGGCCAGGCCGGGCGAGAAGAGCATCAGGAAGAACACCACCAGCCACTGGCGCCCGGGCAGATCAGGCATCAAGCCGCAGACCAGGCAGCCCGCCCGCGAGATCAACTGCACGGTCATGGCCAGCACGATGGACTTCTTGATGCCCAGCGCATCGGTGAAGAATCCGCTGAAGAAGAGCGAGATGGTGACGAAAGACGTGAACCCGGTGACGATGTAGCCGGCGTGCACATCGTTCCAGCCGATGGTGTCGGTCAGGTAGAGCGTGACCACGGCGATGATGGAGAAATAGGCCACCGAGTCCAGGAAGTTGATCAGCTGGACGGCCCAGAACTCCTTGGGGTTGTCGCGCAGCACGCCGAAATCAAGGAAGTACTGCTTGATCATCCCCAAGGCGGTCTTGTCGCTCTTGTCGCTCTGCTGCACGGGGCTCTCCGCAGCCGCCCAGCGAACATGCCAGAGGCAAAGCGCCTCGTCAGCGGGCGGCCTGCGAATTCATACCACAGCCACGCGGGGCGCACACGCTTGAGGGCGCCGCCTACTACTCGATGCGGAAGATGCGCGCTTGCGCCAGGGCCTCCGCCGCCACGGGCAGCGAGAGCAGGCCCGCCTCGGCGCTGACCTGCAGGTATTCCACGCCGCCCGCGCGCAGAGAGCCATCGGCCGCATCCCAATCCTGCACCAGGGGGCCGGTCAGGCTGAGCCAGCCGTGGATGGTGTCGTACGTATCCACGCCGAATTCGTAGCCGGTCAAGGGATCCTCCACGCGCTCCTGGTAGTTCCAGGCCGGGTCGTCGTTCAGCCCGCGCCCCGAGACCGCCAGCGCCGTGTACCAGTCCATGGTCAGATCCCAGATCTCGCCGCCGGTGGTCACCTCCACCGCGTCCACGCCGGTCTCGGGAGCATCGAAGAAGGACTGCACCCAGGCGATGCCACCCAGATCCGTGAAGGAGCCATCCGTCTCCACGTCCATGCCCCCGGCCTGCTCGAAGAGATAGCGCAGGAAGAGGTAGCCTCCGCCGCGCAGCGCGCCGTCGCGCTGCGCATCGTAGTAGGAGGTGCCGCGTAGCAGGTCGTTGATGCTGAGAGACTGCACCGAGTAGGTGTCGCTGCCGTAGTAGCTGCTCATGTCCAGCGCCGCGGCCCAGACGTACTGGTTGCCGTTGTTGTAGCCGGTCAAGTCCTGGGCCAGCGCCGAGGTGCCCTCGGTGACGTAGATGTTCTCGTCGCTGGACGTGGCGCCGTTGAGCAGGAACTTGTGGTAGGCGTAGATCAGGTGGTTCAGCTCGTGGGCCACGGTCTCGGTCATGCCATTCGCCGTGGCGCTGGTGTCCTGGGGATCCGGATAGCCCAGGTAGACCAGCTCGGCACCGGCGCCGTGGCCATAGCAGCCCTCGCTCAAGCCGATGTCGCAGGAAGTGACATAGGCCTGCGCGCCGTACTGGTTCACGGTGTAGGTCAACAGCACCCAGATCTTGCCGTCGCCGTCGACATCGGATTCCTGGCCGAAGACCTCCCGCTCGCGGGGCACCACGATGTTCTCCAGGCTCTGGATGGACTCGGCCACCATCTCTTCGTCGGTCTCGCCGTAGCCGTTCTTCGTGGTCTGGTCCTCCCAGACCACCAGCGTCTCCGTCACCGAGGTGACCTCGGCCGTGATGTCCACCCAGCCGCCGCCGTTGTAGACCTCGAACTCCTGCTGGTCGCCCACGCTGACCTTGGGCGGCGCCGGGCTGGCGAAGATGTTGGCGGGCGCCGGGTCCGAGGGCTTGGTCACGCTGGCTGTGGCGGCTGCGGCGCCGTAGCCGTGGCTGGTGCCCTGGCTCTCGTCCTGGCTCACCAGCACCACGACGTAGGTGCCGGCCTGCGCCAGCTCGGCCCAGACCTGGTCGCTCTCGGCCACCATGTCGGCCACGTCGCCCACCGCCATGTCCAGCAGGCCCTGAGAAGGGCCGCTGTCGCCGCTGTCGCCGCTGTCGCCGCTATCGGCAGCCGAGTCGGGCTGGCCGCTGTCCGTGGGCTGGGCACTGTCCTCGTCGTCCTTGCAGGCGACGGTCAGCAGGCAGGTCAAGAGCAGCGCGCGCATACTTCCTCCGGTGCGCAGGGGAGCGTGCTGCGCACCTATGCCGAGGCGGACCCCCGTGGTAGTATTCGGGCTCACTCCTGGTCTAAAGCGAGATCGGAATGGCCAAGGCGAAGCTCCAACTCCTCCCCGAGAGCCTCTTCGTCAGCTACGAGCACGATGAAGACGACGACACCAAGCTCACGGTCAACGGCATGCTGCGGCGCCCCAAGGACGTGGTCTTCCACGAGGTGCTGCTCCACTTCGTCCTGCGCGACGAGAGGGGCCGCGTGCTGCTGCGGGAGGAGAGCGCGCTGGAAGACGACTGGGAGGTCTTCAGCGTCTTCGAGTACCTGCCCAAGGCGCTCTTCGAGAAGGCCTCGCAGCTGGAGATCCTGGCCGAGGGCCAGGTGCGCATGCGCAGCGAGGGGGTGCGGCTGGAGATCAGCGAGGCGGAGCTGATCGAGAGCGGCGGGGGTTGATAGCCGGCCGAAGCCGCCGGGGGCGGCCCGTTCCTAGGATCCCCACTCCACCCGCTCATCCAGAAACTCCATCACCCGCCCATTGACCAGCTCGGGCGCCTCGAGCAGGGTGGTGTGGGTGCCATCGGGCACCTCCAGAAACTCCACGTCGGGCACCTCGTCGCGCATCACCTTGGAGAGCTCGGGCGGCGTGAAGTTGTCCTGGCCGCCGGCCACCACCAGCACGGGCACCTGGATCGAGGACAGCATGTCGCGCGCCGAGTGCTCGGTGGCAGCCACGGCCATGCGCAGGCCCGTAGGCACGTCTACGATGGTCTGGTGGTCGTAGAAGGGCTGCATCAGGTTGACGCTGGCGCGCGTCGAGCGCAGCAGACGGGCCGCCGGATGCACGGTGGGCAGGCGGAAGATCTGGTGCCAGAGCAGGTTGGTGGTGCGCGGCGCGTAGCGCGCCAGGTTACCCAGGCTCATGCGCCAGGCGCCCTTGGGCACGGCCATGCCGAAGAGCGTGCCCAGCGGGTTTTCGAATGGACCGGTGATGGCCACCAGCGCCCGGCAGCGCTCGGGGCAGCGGCGGTAGTGCTCGAAGCTGATCTGCACGCCCAGAGAGAACCCCGCCACCACGGCGCTCTCCACCTCCAGCCAGTCCATCAGGCATTCCACGTCCCTGGCGCAGGACTCGACGGTGACATTGGCCCGATCGGGCGGCGGATCGGAGAACTGGTGCCCGCGCAGATCGAAGCTGACCAGGCGGTAGTGGGGCGCCAGATCCCGGTGCAGGAACATCCAGTAGGACTCGGTGCAGAAGAGGCCGTTCACGAAAATCACCGTGCGCGGGCTCTCGCTGTTCCCCAGCACCTGGTAGGAGATGCGGGTGCCATCCCAGGTGGAGAAGGCGGGGCGGTCGTCGACGAACTTCGGTCTTCGCAGCACGGGCAAGTCTCCTGCGCGGCCCGGCGGGAAGCGCTGCCGAGGCCTCCTCCCTCCTATCCCGCCCACACGCGAGCGCCCCTGGCGGCGCTGCCCTGAGCCGGCCGTTTGCACTGGGCCCTAGCCGGTACTACCCTGCGGAGGTGGACCGTCCATGCCGATGGCTGATGTCGCTGCTGGTCCTCGCCGCACCAGAGGTGCGCGCCCAACAGGGCGACGCCCCGCAGAGCGACGAGGAGGCACCCCTCGACGAGGCCGCCGCCGACCAGGGCCACTCCGCCCTCCCCGCTGAGCTGCCGCTGGACGGCCTGCCCCCCCTGGTCCCTCCCGAGCTCGTCGAGTTCGTCCAGGTGCCCTACCCCTTCGACCTGGACCACGGCCGCGTCGAGGTGCTGCTGCACCTGCTGATCGATGAGCAGGGAGCTGTCGAGGAGGTGCTGGATGCCCAGGGCCCCGAGCCCTTTGCCAGCCTGGCACGCTGGGCCGCCGCCCGCATCCGCTTCTCCCCCGCCCTGGAGCTGGGCGTGCCCACCGCCGTGGAGCTCCCCTTCGGCTACGTCTTCGAGCAGCCTCCGGTCAACGTCAGCGGCACGATCCAGCTGCACGGCACGCGCTCCCCAGCAGAGGCCGTGCGGGTCGGCATGGGCGCGCGCTGGGCCGTCACCGACAACCAAGGCCGCTTCGAGCTGCGGAACGTGGCGCCCGGGGACTACCAGGTCCGCTGCGAAGACCGCTCCCTGCGCCTGGATCCCGTCCAGTTCCGCATGGAGCCCGGCGAGCACGTGGAGCTGGAGATCTGGGCCCTGCGCAACTGGGAGGGCGGCGAGCTGGTGGGCACCTACCGCAAGCGCCGCTCCCAAGTCATCCGCCGCAGCTTGACGGCCAAGGAGGTCAGCACCACACCCGGCACCCTGGGGGATCCCGTACGCGCCGTGCAGAACCTGCCCGGGCTGGCCCGCACGCCCCTGGACGCCGGCTGGCTGCTGGTGCGCGGGGGAGACCCGGAAGACACCGGGCTGTACATGGACGGCATCCGGGTGCCGCTGGTCTACCACCTGATGGGCCTGAACTCGGTGGTACACCCAGCTTTCCTGGACCAGGTGGCCTTCCACCCCGGTGGCTACGATGTGCGTTACGGCAGGGCCACGGGCGGAGCCGTGGACCTCCGGACCCGCCGGGTGCACGGCGAGGGCCTGGAGCTGCAGGCGGGGGTCGACCTGGTGCAGGCCGGCGGCTTCGCCCGCGTGCCCCTGGGCAAAAAGATGGGCATGGCTGCCGCGGTGCGCCGCTCCTACCTGGACGGCGTGCTGGGCGCCGCGGCCAAGCGGGGCTGGTTCGGACTGGAAGAAGGGGCCGAGGACATCGCGCCGCGCTTCTGGGACTGGCAGCTGCGCCTGGATCGCAAGCGCGTCGGCATCTTCGCCCTGGGCTACGACGACCTGCTGAACGCTCCCCGGGCCAACGACGACGGCACCGTGCTGCTGCACGTGGGCACGCGACGACTGCACGGCCGCGCCGAGCTGCCCATCAAGGGCAAGATCCTCGAGATCACGCCCGTGCTGGGTGCCGACTGGCACCGCCTCTCCTACCCCGGCTACGACGACGGCCGGAACAAGACCGTCTTCGGTTCGCGCTTCGAGCTGCTGGACAGCGGCTCCGGCCCCTGGGGCTGGTCCGCGGGGTTGGACGTGGAGGCCGGCAACTACAACGTGGAGGTGGAGACCGAGGATCACCCCGCCGGCGTGGAGGTGGACGCAGCCTTCGGATCCACCGATCCCTACGCCGATCTGCGCATCGGCGAAGATCCCAGCGTGACCCTGGGCGTACGCCTGGAGACGCTCTTTCTCGAAGCGCAGCTGCCTCGCGCCATGCCCTCACCCCGCGCCCGGGCACGCTACCCCGTCAGCGAGTGGCTGGCCCTGGTGGGCAGCGCCGGTGTCTACCACCAGTGGCCACCGCTGGACTACACGATCTCCCTCCCCAACGGTCCCAGCCTGCGCATGGAGCGCGCCACGGGCGGGGGCCTGGGTCTGCAGGCCGGGCTGCGCAACTTCAGCCTCGAGTCCGCCGCCTACGGCCGCGCGCTGCGCAACGTGACGCTCTTCGAAGAGGACGACAGCCTGGGCCAGGGAGATGGCGTGGCCTACGGCGTGGAGAACCTGGCGCGTCTGGACGGGCAGAGCCTGGGGGGATGGATCAGCTACACCTGGAGTCGCTCCTTCCGACGCGAGGAGCTGGGTCACCTCTGGGATCCCCACGCCTACGACCAGCCCCACAACCTGATCGCCGTGCTGGCCTGGGACCTTCCCGGCGGCTGGGTCATGGCGGGGCGGTTTCGCGTCAGCAGCGGCTACCCCGTCGCCGATGACGTGACCTACGCCTACGACGTGCTGATCCAGTCCCGGCGCTGCATCGCAGACAGCACCATGACCGGCGACGAGACCGAGAGCTGCCCGGAGCCCGAGCACGAGCGTCTGCCGCCCAACCACTCCCTGGATCTGAAGATCACCCGTCTTTGGGCCTTCAAGAGCTGGTCCCTGGAGGCCTACCTGGACATCCAGAACATCTACAACCGACGCAATCCGGAACCCGTCATCACGGGCAGCGTGGACCTGGGCACCCTCTACGCCTGGGGAATGCCAATCCTACCCATATTTGGTGTAAAGGGTATGTTCCGTACGGTCTCGCGGCACTGAAGAAGGAGTCAAGATGGCCTGGTGGAGCAAGAAGCCGCCCACTGAGAGACGCCGCAGCGGCGTGTCGTCGACTGACGATACGCCGGAGCACCCCTCCAGCCTTTCCCACGAAGAGTGGCAGCTGCTACGGACCTGCTGCGATGAAGCCACCCAGGTCGTCGTGGTGTGGACCGATCACAGGAAGATCCGCTCCGGGCGCTTCGTCGCTACGGACGGCAAGAGCCTGCTCCTCGAGCTGAACGCCAACCCCGCGGCGCCCTTCCTCGCCAGGCCCATGGCCCATTGCTGCGCCGTCTTCTTTCATTCCGAGCGCACCTGCTCCTTCGTCACGCGGGAGCTGATGCCGCACCCGGACAGGCCCGAGCAGCTGCACGTGGAGATGCCTGAGCGCATGACCATGGAGCTGCGCTCCTTCTACCGCGTCCCCGTGCTGCAGGACTCGGGCCTGCGGGTCGCCTTGTCCGCCGACGGCGAGCGACTCCCGTCTCCCAGCGCGCGGGACATCAGCCAGGCCGGAATGCGCGTCGCCTACCAGCGGGCGGACGACCCCGGCATCCTGTTGCAGCGCGAGCTGGTGGTGGGCTTGAAGATAGGCGACCTCGAGGTGGAGGTCGTCGCCAGCACACGGCAGCGCGTCGACACCAGCGAGTTCATCCAGTACGGCATCATCTTCCACAACCAGGCCAACGGATTCGCCGTGCGCCCCGATCCACAGCTCGCTCGGTTGGTGGCAGCCGTGGAACGCTACTGGGCCCGCTTTCGCAGCGACTGACGGCGGCCGGCGCGAGGCCGCTTCGTGAAAAAACGTCCCGCCATCTTCTCGACGGCCGTTCCTGACACTATGCTCGCTGCATGACCGCTCCCCACCATCGCCCGGCGCTGCGCAGAGCTGGCGGCCTGCTCTGCCTGGCGCTGCTGGGCGCCTGCCAGCAGGACCCGGAGCCCCTGGTCGACGACGTGGTGCTCATCACGGTCGATACGCTCAACCCGCGCATCCTGCTGGGCCAGGTGAACGGCTGGGAGACCGCGCCTCGCATCATGGAGCTCTTCGACCAGTCCGCGGTCTTCCCCTACACCCTCTCCCCGCGGGGCATGACCGCTGTGGCCCTGGCCTCGCTGCACACCGGGCTGTACCCACGGGAGCACCGCGTTCGCAACAACAAGGCCGAGTTCAAGACCAACAAGGACACCCTCTCCAAGCGCTTCCAGGCGGCGGGCTTCACCACCCTGGGGTTCTCGGCCAACGCCTGCCACATCATGGACGAGGGCTTCGACGAGACGGTCTGCACCTCCAACCGCGAGGTGCGCGGTCTGGGCGACCTGCGTGAGCGGGACGAGGAGCTATGCGGCGAGCTGCACACGCGGCTCTACGGCCTGCGGCCCGAGGAACGGCTCTTCCTCTGGCTGCACCTCAACCAACCCCACAAGCCCTACGAGTCCGTGCCGCACTGGTACGAGGAGCTGCACCCCCAGAACTACAGGGGCAACCTGGATCCCGCCAACACCGACCAGCTTGACGACATCACCCTGGGCAGCCGTCCCTACGGGCCCAAGGACCGGCGTCACCTGGAGGCCACCTACGCCAGCCAGGTACGTGACGTGGACATGCGGGTGGGGCGTCTGCTGGACACCCTGGAGGATCTGGGGCGCCTCGACGACGCCCTGGTGGTCTTCGGCTCCGACCACAGCGAAGAGCTGACGGCCCACAACCGCTACTTCTTCCACGGCTGCTCGCCCTACAACAGCGTACTGCGGGTGGCCTATTCCTTTCGCGGACCGGGTCTGCCCCAGGGCTCCGAGCATCCAGGCTGGGTGAGCATGGCGGACGTGATGCCCACCATCAGCGCCCTGGCCCTGGCGCCCGGCACGGAAGAGCCCGTCACGGGCCAGAGCCTGCTGCCCGTCATCCTGGACGGCGAGCAGCGGCAGGGGCCCATCTTCTTCGAGCGCGACACCAGCACCGCCGGCGTGCTGCTCGACGGCTACAAGTACATCATGAGCGAGACCGACGGCTACCCGCGCTGCAAGCCCTACAGCGACGTAGCCGAGGTCTATGCCGGCGAGATGGAGGAGCTCTACGACCTGGAGAACGACTCGGAGGAGGCGCAGAACATCGTCACGGAGCAGCCCGCACTGCGGGACGATCTACGGGACGAGGTCTGCGCCTGGGTCACGGCAGGCCCCTGGATCTCTCGCGATTCGCTGGACAGCAGTGCCCTGAGCGCTCAGTGCGTGCAGTGGTTGGCGCAGTGAAGGGAGCCTATTCCTCCGCCTGACCGTCGTCCGCGTGTGGCGCCACCTCCAGCTCCGACCGCACGGACTGCTCGTTGGCTGGCGCCGGCGGTGCTCGCCAGGCCCTGCTCATGGCCACCTCGGCCCGGTAGCGCTCCAGCTCTTCCTGTTGGCGCTGTTCGCTCCAGCCCAGCAGGCCGGCCATGTGCTGGGCCACCTTCTCGGCACAACCCAGACCCTGGTCGAGGTCCTTGAAGAAGAGCGGCAGACGCCGCTGCAGCACGTCATCCAGCGTAGCGGCCAGCTCGCGGGTGACGGCCCACTCGACACAGGCCAGCACCTCGGGCCGGCCCGGCACCAGGGGCTCTGCCAGACCCTGGCGCCCGGCGGCCAACAGGGCGATGTCCAGGCCCAGCATGCCGTGGCTGCTGGCCAGGGCGTGGGCGGTCTGCAGGTCGAAGCGCCCCTGGGAGGCAGCCACGATGTCGGCGGCCACACGCCCCTGGTCGTCGTCCTCGGGCCAGCCCACGGCCCCGGGCAGGGGCTCGCGATCCGTGTGGGCCGGCAGCAGGGTGGCGGTCTTCCAGCCTGAAAGACGCAGTACGTCCAGGGCCTTGTCCACCACCTCGGCCGCCATTCGGCGGTAGGTGGTGAGCTTGCCCCCGGCCACGGTGACCATGCCGTTGGCCTCGACCTCCACCTGGTGCTCGCGGCTTACCTGAGACTCGTTGACCCCCTGCTCGGAGATCAGCGGCCGCAGGCCGGCCCAGGTGGCGATCACGTCGCCACGGTTGAGGTGATGGTCGGGGAAGTAGGCGTTGGAAGCGTTGATCAAGTAGTCCACATCAGCGGAGTCGGCCGCCACATCTGCGGGATCGCCCTCCCAGTCGGTGTCGGTGGTGCCCACGTAGGTGCGCTCGCCCCAGGGAATGGCGAACATCACGCGTCCGTCCTCAGGATGCGCCATCACCACGGCGTGGTGCACCGGCAGCTTGTCGTGGTCCACCACCAGGTGCACGCCCTTGGTGGGGCGCAGCAGGGGCTCCACCTGCCCCAGGGCCTGGGCGCGCAGCCCATCGGTCCAGGGCCCGGTGGCGTTGATGACCGCACCCGCACGCACTTCGAAACGCTGCCCCCCCAGCCGATCTTGCAAGGCTGCGCCGAGCACACGTCCGCGGTCGTCGTGCAGCAGCTGGGCCGCCTCGCACCATGTGACCACCGTGGCCCCGGCCCGCACCGCATCCAGGGCCGTCTCCAGCGTGAGGCGGGCGTCGTCGGTGGCGCAGTCGTAGTACAGCTGGGCGGCCTTCAGCTCATCCCGCTTCAAGGCCGGCTCTTCCTTGGCCACGGCCCGGCGGTTCAGCCGGCGGTGGATCTTGGGAGAGCGGAACAGGGACAGGCCGTCGTACAGCCACATGCCGATGTCGATCACCGCGGCGCTGCGGCCCTTGTAGATCGGAAAGACGAAGCCCAGGGGCTTGACCAGGTGCGGTGCGATGTCCATCAGCACCCGCCGCTCGCTGACCGACTCGAAGACCAACGAGACCTGGAACTGCTCCAGGTAGCGTAGGCCGCCGTGCACCAGCTTGCTGGAGCGGCTGGAGGTGCCCGACGCCAAGTCGGCCTGTTCGACCAGCAGCACCTTCAGGCCGCGGCGGGCCGCGTCGCGGGCGATGCCGGCTCCTGTGATGCCGCCGCCGATGACCAGCAGATCGAAGCGCCCGCCCCGGGCGCGGGAGAGGTGGGCTTCTCGCTGGGCCATGGTGTCGGCCTCCTGTGCTAGTGCCCCAAACCGGAAATCCCTGATCTGGGATTTCCGGCAGCGCTGAGGCGCCGGCTGCTCCGCAGCATTGGGGCACCAGCGCTTCTTCGGGGGGCTGCGCCCCCCGCAGCTTCGCTGCTCCCCCATCCCGGCCGCTCCGCGG